>JAHEKS010000020.1 GCA_024638215.1 Acidobacteriota bacterium
GGCGGAAATTACCGTCTGAACCGGCTTCTTACTTTCGTCCCTTGACGGCGGCGCGATTCACCCTTCCGTCCCACCGCGGACGCTCCAGAATCACGCTCACCGGTTTGCCATTCCAAGCCGACCCGTGACCTCACGGGGTTTTTAGATTGTCTGTCCTGCGGATAAAGGCTGCGACGTTGTCGTGCAGCTCTTTCAGCGACTCCTCGTGGGCGTAGACCATGTGTCCCGACTTATAGAACTTGAATTCGATATTGTTCTGCAATTTGGCCGGGATCGGCAGGTGATGCATTTCGTAAACACCCTCAAAAAAGGGAGTGGCAAGATCAAAGTAGCCTGCGTTCAACAGGACCTGCAGGGTCGGGTTTTGCTTCATCGCATTCGCCAGGTCAGGCATGACGTTCGCAGCCTGCGGCATCGGTTGATGCGCCCCGGGAGGCTGGTGCATATGGTTCCACTTTCTCCAAATCCGGATTTCGGGCTTATACTCGAGGTCCGCCCCGTATTTCAAATCCTTGCGCACGTAGTCGTTGAACGCGGCCACGTAGGCGGAACTGATCGCCACAGACTGCGGATCGTACTCGGCCTCTTTGGAGAGCGGGTCCAGCGTGGGGCCGGAGAAGCGCGTGTCGAGCCGGCCGGTCGTCATATCGTTCTCGCCCATCAAGGTTTTCTCGAACTCTCCGCCGTTGATTCGCAAGTCCGCCTTCTCGATGTATTCGACGGGCAGGCCGGTGTACTGATGCAGCTTTTCCGCGATGGCGTGGCGCTGGTCGGCGGGAAGCGCGGAGCCGGCCGCGAGCGCCTGCGCGTAATCGGTCATCGCAAAGTGCTCGACCTCCTCCAGCAGCGGAGCCAAGTCCGATGGGGCATTCGGAAGCTTGTGGTGATACCACGCGGAAGCCGCGTAGGTGGGCAGTGCCAACTGGTAAGGCAACTCCACGCCGGGGTCGTATTGCGGGTCGTCGGCGCTCATGTCGAAGTTCAGAATCTGCGACAGCAGCATCACGCCGTTCAGGTCCACGTCGCGTTCCGTTTCCAGCACGTTGGCCAGCACCGCGGACCGCGTGGTGCCATAGCTTTCGCCGAACAGGTACTTGGGAGAGTTCCACCGGCCGTATTTGGTCAGAAACTGCACGATGAAATCGCCAAAGGCGTGGGCGTCCTCGTCCACGCCGTAGAAGGCCTTCTCGGCGTCTTTGCCGGTGATGCGGCTGAAGCCCGTCCCCGGCGCGTCCACAAAGACCAGATCGCTTGCGTCGAGCAGGCATTCGCCGTTGTCCACCACGCGATAGGGCGCGGGAGGAGTGTGGGAATTATCCGAGGTGATCACGCGCCTCGGCCCAAAGGCTCCCATGTGCAGCCAAATGGTGGACGACCCCGGCCCGCCGTTGTAGAGAAAAGTCAGGGGACGGTCCTCACTTTTTTCGCCGGTTTTGAAATACGCGACGTAAAACATGCTGGCTTCCGCCTGAGGCTTCTTGCCGGCATCGTCCGAGTTCTGGGGAACGTCGTTCCAGCCTTTGGGATGGACGATGAGCGTGCCGGCGTGCGCCTCGTAATCGATGACGTGTCCCCCAACCGTCACCGAGCCTTTGCTGGCTACCTGCTCGGGTTTGAACACTTCGGATTTTGCGGCTTCCGATTTGGCAGCGGGCTTCTCTTCCTTCGTCTGTGCGCAAACAGGGATCATTTGCAGGACGGGAACGATGACGGCGAGGGCGATGATTCGCGAGATGAACATTCGCATGAGGCCTGTCTCCTTCGGCGGAATAGTTGAGCTGCAAGCTCTGTTGAAGGCAACGAACAACTTGCCCTCTCAGAACAGGGAACGAAAGTATACTCCCTGCCTCGAAATAACACTCGAGAGGATGGAGGCGCGGGTGGGAATCGAACCCACGCGTAAAGGTTTTGCAGACCTCTCCCTTACCACTTGGGTACCGCGCCCTTAAGAACAGTGACGAGTGACAGGTAATGAGTGACAAGCGAAAACCTCAAAATCGCGCCTCGCGGCTTGTCACTCATCAGTGGTCACTGCAATTCTGGAGCGGGAGACGGGATTTGAACCCGCGACTTCGACCTTGGCAAGGTCGCACTCTACCACTGAGTTACTCCCGCTCTTCAACTCGCTTCGCGTGCCTTTGAAGGTCCAGAGGGAATTATAGAAACCCCCCGCAAGGCGTGTCAATAGCCGCACCTGCGGGGGCCTTGCGGCCCGGCCTGAGCCTACCCGGCGGCAACAGTGACCGCCGCCTCGCGCAGAAATTTCGCCGACTCTTCCGGCGGCGTGGGATTGATGTAAAAGCCCGTGCCCCACTCGAACCCCGCCACCTTGGTCAGCTTGGGCATGATTTCCAGGTGCCAGTGATAATAATCGTTGGAAGAGTCCGGGAAGGGCGAGGTGTGAATGACGTAGTTGTAGGCAGGGAAATCCAGCACCTTGTCGAGCCGCATCAGCATGTCCTTCAAAATCTGGGCAAGCTGCTCGAACTCACTCTTCTGGGACTCCTCGAAGGCCGAACGATGGACCTTGGGAACCAGCCACATCTCAAAGGGGAACCGGGGCGCGAAAGGCGCCACGGAAATGAACTCCCGGTTTTCGGCGATGACGCGAATCTCGTTTTCGGCTTCCTGGCGCATGATGTCGCAGAAAATGCAGCGCTCCTTGAAGTTGTAATACTCGCGAGATCCTTCGACTTCTTCGAACACGCGCTTGGGAACGACGGGCAAGGCGATCAATTGCGAGTGCGTGTGCTCGAGCGAAGCGCCGGCGGCCTCGCCGTGATTCTTGAAGATAAGGATGTATTTGAACCGGCGGTCCTTTTTGAGGTCCAGGATGCGGTCGCGGAACGCCCACAGCACGTCTTCAACGCGCGCAGCGGGAAGGGTGGCGAGGGTCATGTTGTGGTCCGGCGTTTCGATGATGACCTCGTGGGCGCCGACGCCGTTCATCTTGTCGTAGAGGCCCTCGCCCTGCCGGTTCAGCGAGCCTTCGATCCCCAGCGCCGGGAATTTGTTCGGCACCACGCGCAGCGACCAGCCGGGCGCGTTGCGCGTGCTGCCGTCGTTGCGATAGGCGAGGATTTCGGGCGGCGTCTTCGACTCGTTGCCGTAACAAAACGGGCAGAATCCGGAACCATGGATTTGCACCTTGTCGCGCAGGAAATCCGACGGGCGCTTGGCCCGTTCGGTGGCGATAATCACCCAGCGTCCGGTGATGGGGTCTTTCCTCAGTTCTGGCAAAGTGTTAACTCCTTGACCGTGGATTTCAAACTTGGGACTCCGCCCCCCTCCGGTGTCCCGCAGCATTTAAGTTTCTGCTAGCCCTTGAAGGCGTCTTTCGTCAGGCGAACCTGCAGTCCTGCCGATGCGTCGCAAAATACACTAACTATATCAAATCGGTACGCGGCGGGGCGGCGCTTCATCTTGCGCATGTGCTCTCGGGCGGCCTTGGCAATCCGCTTCTGCTGGGCCCGCGTCACGGCCGACTCCGGCGGCCCCGCCTCTTCCGAGGTCCGCGTCTTGACCTCGACGAAGGCCAGGACGGGGCCGTCGCGCGCAACCATGTCCACCTCGCCCGCCCTTCCGCGCCGGTTGCGAGCTACAACTATATATCCTGCCTGGCGCAGGAACCAATAGGCAAGAGTCTCGCCGCGCTCGCCAAGTATCAGATGCGCCGGCCGGCCGCGCGTTGCGGTTGCTCCGCCATCCCGCCGCGCCCGCTGGCGCTCCTTCCAGAGCAGCGCCCGGTACATGAGCTTGGCAAACCACGGCATCGTCGTACAGGACTAGGGATCCGGGATTCGGATTTCGGGACTCGTGATTCGGGATTCGTGACTCGGGACTGCGGATTCGGGGCCGCGGCTGCGGCCCCTGAATCCTGAATCCTGAATCCTGAATCCTAAATCCTCCTACTTCTCCACTTCCGTGATGCACCGGTCGAGAACGTCCAGCGCGAAGTCCGCCTGCTCGCGCTCGATGAGCAGCGGCGGCATCAGCCGGAAGCTGTTTTCCCCGCAGCCCAGGATGAGCAATCCCTTTTTGAAGGCGGACTGCACGACCTTATTGCGCGCTTCGGGATAGGGTTCTTTCGATTGCTGATCCTTGACCAGCTCGATGCCGACCATCAGCCCCTTGCCGCGAATGTCGCCCACGATGGAATGTTTTTCTTTCCAGTCGGCCAGTTTCCCGAAGATGTACTCGCCCATGCTCGCGGCGTTCGAGATGTATCTCTCTTCCAACAAGCGGATGGTTTCGAGCGCCGCGGCGCAGGCGACGGGGTTGCCGCCGAAGGTGGAAGCGTGCGCGCCCTGCGGCCAATCCATGACGTCCGCGCGCGCCACCATCACGCCCAGCGGCATGCCGGAGGCGATGCCTTTGGCGGTGACCAGAATATCCGGCACCACGCCCGAGTGCTCCGAGGCCCACATCTTGCCCGTCCGGCCCATGCCGCACTGCACCTCGTCGAAGATCAGCAGGATGCCGTGCCGGTCGGCGAGTTGCCGCAGCCGGTCGAGGAAATTGGGCGGAGGAACCACGTAGCCGCCTTCACCCTGAATCGGCTCGACGACGATCGCCGCGACCTCCTGCGGTGGAACGGCGGTCTTGAACAGTTTCTTCTCGATGAAGTCCGTGCACTCGCAGTCGCACATGCACTGGCTGGCACCGTTGCCGGAGGGGCACCGGTAGGGATTGGGATATGGCACGTGCGAAACGCCCGAAAGCAACGGCCCAAAGCCGTTGCGCTGCACCGCCTTGGAAGAGGTCAGCGAGAGCGAGCCGAGCGTTCGCCCGTGAAAGCAGCCGTAGAATGCGATAAACCGGTGGCGACGCGTGTGGTAGCGCGCCAGCTTCATCGCCGCTTCGACCGCTTCGGTGCCGGAATTGCCGAAGTAAACGCGCTTGGGGAAATTTCCCGGCGTGATGGCCGCCATCTTTTCCGCCAGTTGCGCCATGATGGGGTAATAGAAATCGGTCCCCGACATGTGAATCAGCGTTTCCGCCTGCTTCTGGATGGCGCGCACGACGTCGGGGTGGCAGTGGCCGGTGGAAACCACGGCGATGCCGGCGCTGAAATCGAGGAAGGTGTTGCCGTCGGCGTCTTCCACCAGCGCGCCCTGGCCGCGCTTGGCGACCAGCGGGTAATCGCGCGTGTAGGAAGGCGAAATGTACTGCTTGTCGAGCGCCAGGATTTTCTGCGCTTCGGGGCCGGGTAATTCGGTCTTGATCTGGGGCAGTTTGGTATCCATGATTCTTCTCCTTAAGCCGGCGGGACGAACGCCGCGGGCGAAATTTTTTTGCGGGTTTCTGTCTGCCCGCAGCAGGCGTGGGGAGAAGAATCAGTCTCCACCGAAAAGATTGGGGCGGGCGAGTGACGGCAGCGTGAGTTCGAGGATTCGTGAAAGCATGAGATTCATTTTCGCTTCCAGCGAGTTCCGGATTTCGTGTCTTCAAGTATAACACCCGCCTGCGCCAGTTGGCTACGAATCTGATCGGCGCGGGCGAAATCGCCGCGGCGGCGGGCCTCGTTGCGCTCGGCGATCTGCTTTTCGATCTCGCCGTCAGGCAGCGCCTCGGCCAGGACGGCCGCCGTGTAGCTTTCATCCGCCGGTGTGCCGGTCGCGGCGTCCTGGACGAGGGCGGCGTCCACAGTCACGGCGCCCTCGACGGTCTTGACAAAGCCGAACTTGCGCAACTTTTCGAAATCGTTGTCTTCGAGAACGGCGAAGACGCGGTCCCAGCTCTCCAGCACCTTGAGGAAGGCGGCGCGGTCGCCGTCGCGGAACTTGCCTTCGTCCATCGCGGTGTTGCCCTCGCGCACGAGGTCGAAGACGGCGCCCAGCGCTTCGGCGGTGTTCAGGTTATCGTCCAGCGCCTTTTCGAAGCTTGCGAGCGCCGCCTGCGCGCGCGCCTGCAATTCCGCACTCTCGCCCTCGGGAAATTTCTCCTGCCGCAGCCGGAAGCGGAAATTGCGCAGCCGGTCGAGCGACTGCTGCGCCTGGTGCAGGCCGTCGAAAGTGAAGTTCAGCTGCTTGCGGTAGGGAACCGAGGCCAGCAAATACCGGATCGCCGAG
This sequence comes from Acidobacteriota bacterium, assembly GCA_024638215.1. Classification (GTDB taxonomy): domain Bacteria; phylum Acidobacteriota; class Terriglobia; order UBA7540; family UBA7540; genus JAHEKS01. The sequence goes on from JAHEKS010000020.1 coordinate 6,072, forward strand.
GGTTTGAAACCCTTGGCGATCAGGTCGCGCAGCGTGTAGTAGTTGCCGAGCGATTTCGACATCTTCTCGCCGTTCACGATCAGGTGCGCGGCGTGCAGCCAGTAGCGCACGAAAGGCTTGCCGGTGGCGCCCTCGGATTGCGCGATTTCGTTTTCGTGGTGGGGAAAGACCAGGTCGGCGCCGCCCGAGTGGATGTCGAAGGTCTCGCCCAGGTATTGCATGGACATCACCGAGCACTCGATGTGCCAGCCGGGACGCCCGCGGCCGAGCGGCGTGTCCCAGTAGGGCTCGCCTTCCTTGTGCGCCTTCCACAGAACGAAGTCGCGCGCGTCCGCCTTGTCGTATTCGTCCGAATCCACGCGCGCGCCGGCGCGCATGCCCTCGAGATCCATCTTCGAAAGCTTGCCGTAGTCCTTGAAGTTCGCCACGCGGAAATACACCGAGCCTTCGCTCGAGTAGGCCAGGCCGTTCTCGATCAGCTTCTGGATCAGCTTCACCATGCCGTCAATGTGGTCGGTGGCGCGCGGCACGCGCTCGGGCGTCTCCAGGTTCAGGAGCTCGCGGTCCACCTCGAAAGCTTCGATGAACTTGTCGGTGTATTCGCGCAAGTCGAGGCCCGCCGCCTGCGCGTTCTTGATGGTTTTGTCGTCCACGTCCGTCAGGTTCATCACCTGATTCACTTCGTAGCCGCGATACTTCAGGTAGCGCCGCAGCACGTCCTGAAAAACGAAGGTGCGGTAGTTGCCAATGTGCGCGTAGCCGTAAACCGTCAGGCCGCAGGTGTAAATGCCGACCTTGTTGTCGTTGAGCGGCTGGAAGTCTTCCACTTTCCCGGAAAGCGTATTGTGTAAACGAAGGGCCATATTGTCAGGTTTACTGCTGAACGCTCAAACGGTTGATTTTATCGGCGGGGTGGAGTGAAGTCAATAAATGCGGACGAATGCGGACGAACGGTACTGGCGCAGTCTGGAAACCTCATTGAATTTCAGCCGAATCTATGTGCTCCCTGCTTATAGCTGCGTCGAGGCTTGCTTCTATTGGCTCAGAGGGCTCGGGAACCCACGAAATCTCGCCGTTGTCCTGCGAAACCCCCACAAAGCGAAACACTTTCCTGGAACGCACAAATACGAATGGCCAAGGAGAATAACAGACGACGAGAGAAATGTCTGCACTCTTGAGGGGTTTAAGCGCACTACCATAGAATCCAAAGCTGCATGGGACGGTCTGCCTTTCTCCGGGCGTGAGCTTTCGTGCGTGAGGTGCGAACCCTTTGCCAAGGTTGTCGCCAAAAAAGTTGCGATTCGAACCCACCATGCGGCTCGCAAAGCACAAGTACCGGACGTTCTCGACCTCAAGGTATCCATCGTTGGAAACAGTGAAGGAAATGTGCGGCAATGCATCGGCGAGGAGAGGAGCAGCGGGTGACGCAGATAGCTTTGGGCGCAACTCGACCAGGGTAAATAACCCTACCAGACCCAGGAACACAGACACGATTGCTAACAGGGGCCGTCCGTGTCTACGGCCATCGCCCCGCGGCTCGAATAGTGTTGCGGGTGGCTTCGGCGGTCTGTGTCTTTTCTGTTTCTGCTTTCTGGGCTTTCGTTTCCCTCCCACACTTGCACATTAGAGCAGATTTACTGCCATTTCGCTAGTCCGAACGCGCGGGTTGGCGCAGCGAAGCTGTGCGGTCGCCCGGAAGGGCGGGCGGAGCGGCGGGGGCCGGAAAGGGCTTGACGCGGCGAGCGAGATATGATAGGCTAGTATTGTGGCCCATTGATGCCTGGACCTGCCGCGCGGCGAGCGACACTTTGGGCGCGGCCGGCCCGAGCCGTGGCTTTGAGGCTTGAGGTGGAGGATGAGGCGGATGCTTAGGACTCAAGAGGAGGGAAGGCGAATCAAAGGCGAAAATTATGAGCAAGCTCGCAGGGCGAATCTGCAAAAACGAACCCACACAAGTCATTTAGAATCAGCGCTAGAGTGACATAAAGTCCACAAAACGAAGCCGGGACGAAGCCAACCCGAAAGCCCCTATTTTGTTGAAAACCCAGAAAAGGCGAAATCAACGAAGCCAGTTTCGGGACTCGGGACTCGCAACTCGGGACTCGGGACTCGCAACTCGTGTCTCGTGTCTCGCGTCGCGGGACTCGACATTACGACCTTCTGGTTTTCTATTTTCGAGTTTCGAATTTCGAGTTTTCGTCCCCCACTTCTGCCTTCCGACTTCTGACTCCTGACTCCTGACTCCTGAATCCTGACTTCTGACTCCTGAATCCTGTCTTCCTCCTCCTCGGTTGCCACAATCGCAGGATGCCCTTACAATCGAACGGCTCAGGATGGTGGCGCTCGATTGTCCTTTCTGAAATCGCTCACGGCCAAACTCTCGAAGACGCTGGTCCTTTACGGAGGCTGGGGACTTTTCGCGATTGCCTTCATCGATTCGGCGGGGCTTTCGATGCCGGGGGTGAAAGACTTTCTGCTAATCTACCTGTGCGCCAAGCGTCCGGACCTTGCCTGGCTGTACGCGGTGGGAGCAGCGCTAGCGACGGCGCTGGGCACGCTGGTGATCTACGGCGTGGGGCGCACGGGCGCGCGCCTATTCGGCAAGAAGCCCTCGCGCGAGAACGTGAACCGCGCCAGCCGCTGGCTGCGGCGCAACGATTTTGTGACGGTGCTGGTGGCGTCGCTGCTGCCGCCGCCGCTGCCCTTCAAGCCGTTTTTGTTCGCCGCCGGCGTGATGCACATGCGCATCGCGCGTCTGACCGCGGCGCTGCTGGTGGGCGGCGCGATCCGCTGCGGCATTGAAGCGTGGTTCGGAGTGCGCTACGGCGTGGGCGGCGAAGAATACCTGAAGCGCAATATCGTGTGGCTGTCGCTCGCGGCCGTGGGCCTCATCGTCCTGCTGGCGCTGGTCAATTACCTCTTCCGCCGCACCCCGGCCGAGCCCGCTCCGCCTTCCGACTCTCATCCATCCTAATCCACCGGGTTTTGAGCCGACGCGCGAAAATTGAACGACTGCGAGAGGACCTGCAAATCCTTGTTGAGGACGAACTCGGCGACGAAGCCGGCGCGGCGCTCGATGGGCGAGTAGAAGCGCAGGTCGCGAATCGAGACGTCGTAGCCGCGCTCGGTTTCGCTGACGTTGGGCCAGGGGAAGCGCGCGAAATCGAGGAAGATGGCCGCGGTGCGCGTCTTCTCCGCCGCTTCGAGCGCGGGCGTGGATTCAGGCTTGAAAAAGACTCTGGCGTGGGAGGTGTCCACGTCGCTGTCCATCGCGTCGGCCAGGATGATTCGATACGCCGAGTCGGTCTCCACCACGCCGACCCACTCGAAAGGGTTCGCGGGCGAAGGAAAGGCGCCGACCTGGATGGGATTTTCTTCGCCGTACACGTGCGAATTGAGTTGCTCGACCACGCGCTGATGAGCGACGGTGCGCAAGCCCCAGAGAAGCACCAGGAAACTCAAAGAGAAGATCGCGCCGCGCTGGAAGCCGGGCTTGCGCGCGCCGACTTCTTCCGAGATCAACCGGAACAGCGCCGGCGCTGCGAATCCAATGACCAGCACGGCCAGGAGAAGCGGGTCGAAGATAAACATGATGTCCCAGGCGTACCAGCGGCTGCTGAAGGGCATGAAGAGGCGCACGCCGTAGGAATTGCTGAAATCCATCAGCACGTGGCCTTCGAGCGCGATCAGGCAAATCCAGCCCAGCCAGCGCGCGTCGAGCGGCGGGCCTTTCTTGGGCGGCGAGGCTCGCTTGCCGAGGTAATAGATCACCGCCGCCAGCAATGCCGCAAGAACCGCGGCGCCGAAAATCGAGTGCGTGATGCCGCGATGGTATTTCAGGTAAGTCGCGCCGCCGCCCAGGCTCCAGACGACGTCAAGGTCGGGCAGGTTCGAGCCAATCACCAGCGCCAGCGTGGCGTAGCGCGTCTTGCGATTGAGGCCGGCGTTCGCGAGCGCCAGTCCGGTCAGGGTGTGAGTGATGTTGTCCATGCCGCGCGCCGAAACCGCAAAATAGAAACTGGAAACTCGAAATTCCAAAGTGGAAACCAGAAGGGCGATATTTTACTCGAATTTCGAGTTTCGGATTTCGATTTTCGATGTCAGGGCACAAGCACGCTCAGCGCGTCGGGGACCAGTTCGAAGGTGACAGGCGCCATTCCCGCCAGCTCGCCGTCGAGTTCGAAATAGACGCGCTGGCTCGAGTCGGCTGGGCTGCAGCTTACATTGCAGGTGCGCAACAGCTCGACATCGCGCAGGCGGCTGTGCCGGCGCGTCACGATGGCGAGTGCATAAAGAAAATAACGCCAGCGGCTGGCGCTTTTGAACGTGCAGAGCGTGAATTGATTGTCAAACACGCTCGAGCCCGGCGCCATTTGCAGCCAGCCCGCGTAGCGCTCGGAGCGCTGCACGACCGCGAACGTTGCGCGCAGCTCACGGCCTTCCGTTTGGCAGGAAATGGCCGGAAACGGATAGCGGAAGACCTGCCGCAGAGCCTCCCATCCGTAGGCGATGACGCCGAAGTTGTTGGCGAGGTCGCGCGAGAGTTTGTGGATGACGTAAGCGTCCAGGCCCACGCCCGCAACGCAGAGGAAATAACGGCTTTCGCCGGCATGACCGTCGTTGCCCGCAACACTCCAGGTGGCGCGGCCCAGCGCGATGCGGCGCGGCGACCAGCGCGCGCATTCGCGTGCGGCACGAAGCGGATCGAGCGGAATGCGAAGCTCGCGGGCGAAGATATTGGCAGTGCCGCTCGGAAGAATCCCCAGAGTCGCGCTGCCCGGCAGCATCCCGTTGATGACTTCGTTGATGGTGCCGTCGCCGCCGCAGGCAAAGACAAGCTCCGCGCCTTGCTCGGCGGCGGTGCGCGCCAGGCTGCTGGCACTGCCCGGCGCGGAAGTCGGCGCCAGTCTTGCCGCGAAACCTCCGGCTTCAAGGGCCGCCGCCACTTGGCGCATGCGTCCCTCATACCGCGCGGGTTTGCCTCCCGCAACCGGGTTGTAAATCAGAACTGCGTTTTTCAAAGGAAAGGCAGGGGCGAAAACAGCCGCAAAACAGGCACTCGCCCGGCACGAAAGGTCGAGTCTCGGCGCGCCTCAGGAAATGGGCGTGACCCCGCTGACGACTTTTTTGGCCGACATCTCTCCGGTTTTCTTGTTTTTGTTGACGTCCACAAAAACCAAGTCGCCCACCTTCAGGTCTTCGAGCTTGCCCGGCTTCTCATTGGTGACGAATTTCGTCTTGGCGTCGAGCTTGATGCTGGTGTCCACGCCGAAACGGGTCTTCGTCAGGACGATTTCGTCTTTGCCGACTTTCTTGATGACGCCGGAAATATAGCTTTGATATTTGCGCGCGATGCCCGTGGGGTTGCCGAACCGGGCCGTCTTGTTTTCCGGCGCTTTGGTTCCCTGCGCAAATCCCGCCCCGGCAAACAGAGCCGCGGCGACAATCGTCAGAACAGTTTTCCTGAGATTCATGCTGTTTCCCCTCGCCACCTGTGTCTCTTCCGAATCGAAGGTAACAACGGAATTGATGAGGTGTCAAGGCGCGAGGTTGGCTGGGGATTTCCGAAGAACGGAGCGGTATAATTTCCCGTCAGCCGATTTCGCTTCCGAGCTGAGGTTGAACCGTGGCACAAAGCGCACCAAGAGAGATCGAAAAGCTTCGCGAGCAGATTCGCTACCACGAGCACCGCTACTACGTGCTGAACGACCCGGAAATCTCCGACACCGAATTCGACAGGCTGATGAAGCGCCTGGAGGCGCTGGAGCGCGAGCACCCCGGCCTGGTGACGCCCGATTCGCCCACGCAGCGTGTGGGCGGCCAGCCCGCCGAGGAATTTCCCAAGGTGCGCCACTCGGTGCAGATGCTCTCGCTCGACAACACCTACAACCTCGACGAGCTGCGCGACTTCGACCGGCGCGTGCGCGAGCTCTCCGGGCGCGACGCGGTGCCCTATGTCGGCGAGCTCAAGCTGGACGGACTCTCCATGGCGCTGACCTACGAGGGCGGCGCGCTCGCGCGCGGCGTTACGCGCGGCGACGGCGCCACCGGCGAAGAAGTCACCGCCAACGTTAAGACCATCCGCTCCGTGCCGCTCAAAATAAACCAGAAAAAACTTAAAGCGCTGGGCGACGGCAAGCGCTTCGAAGTGCGCGGCGAGGTCATCATGACCCTGAAGTCTTTCGAAGCCGCCAACGCGCAGCGCGAGGCCGCGGAGGAGCCGCGCTTCGCCAACCCGCGCAACGCCGCCGCGGGGACGATGCGCCAGCTCGATCCGCGCATTGTGGCCGAGCGCAAGCTCGACATGTTCGCGTATTTCCTGATGGTCGACGGCCGCCCGGCGCTCGCCGAGCACTGGAAATCACTCGATGCGCTCGCCGAAATGGGTTTCAAGGTCAATCCGCATCGGCGGCTGTGCCGCACCTTCGATGACCTGCTTGCCTACATTCAGGAATGGGAAGCGAAGCGCGAGAAACTCGATTACGAGATTGACGGCATCGTGATCAAAGTGAATGACACGCGGTTGTGGGAAGAACTAGGGACGACGCACAAATCGCCGCGCTGGGCCATCGCCTTCAAATATCCCGCGCGCCAGGCGACCACGGTGGTGAAGGACATCCGCGCGCAGGTGGGCCGCACCGGCACGCTCACGCCCGTGGCGGATTTGGAGCCGGTGGACGTGGGCGGCGTCACGGTCAGCCACGCCACGCTCCACAACATGGACGAAATCGAGCGCCTGGGAGTGAAGATCGGCGACACGGTGCTGTTGCAACGCGCCGGAGAAGTGATCCCGCAGGTCTTGAAGGTGGTGAAGTCCGCTCCCGACGGGCGCGCGTTTCACATGCCCAGGAAGTGCCCGGTATGCGGCGGGGAAGTGCATCGCGTCGAGGGCGAGGTCGCCTATCGCTGCGTGAACGCCGCCTGCCCCGCGCAGCTCAAGGAATCGCTGCTGCACTTTGCCGGCCGCCGCGCCATGAACATTGACGGCTTCGGAGATGCGCTGGTGGACCAGCTTGTGGACAAGAAGATGGTCCAGGACGTCGCCGATCTCTACCGTCTGAAGCAGGAAGAACTCGCGGCTCTCGAACGCATGGGCGAAAAATCCGCGCAAAACCTGCTGGAGGAAATCGAAGGCAGTAAGAAAGCCGAACTGGCGCGGGTGATCTTCTCCATCGGCATTCGCTTTGTCGGCGAGCGCACCGCGCAGTTTCTTGCCGACCATTTCAGCTCGCTCGATAAGCTCGCCAAGGCTACGGAAGAAGAGCTTTGCCAGGTGCAGGAAGTCGGCCCCAAGATCGCCCAGAGCATCGTCGAATACTTCGGCGAGAAAAGAAACCGCGATGCGCTCGATAAGCTCAAGAAGGCGGGACTGCAGTTCGAGCAGAAGAAAGTTCAGAAGGCGGAGGGTGAACTCACGGGCAAGCAGTTCGTCCTTACCGGGACGCTGCCGAATTACTCCCGCGAGGAGATGACGAAAATGATTGAGGACGCGGGCGGGCGCGTCATCGGCTCGGTGTCGAAAAAAACCGATTACGTTGTCGTGGGCGCTGACCCCGGCTCGAAACTCGAGAAGGCGAAATCACTCGGCATTAAAACGATCGGAGAAGCGGAGGCATTGAAACTGTTGAAGTAGAACCCGGCATATTTGCTCGAGAGTGAGATTGGAATACGGTGTATTCTGGCGTATTATAGGCGTGAGGCGAACGCTTATGGGAAGGACTACGATTACAGTTCGGCTGGACTCGGAGAAGCGCGAGGCGCTGGATGCCATTGCGGAGGTTGCCGACCGCGACCGCAGTTACGTCCTGAATGAGGCCATTGACGCCTACCTCGATACGCACCGGTGGCAAGTCGAGCACATTCGGAAAGGGCTGAGCCAGGCGCGGGCCGGGCAGTTCGCGAGTGAGAAGGAAGTGAAGAAGGCTCTGGCCCGGTGGCGGCGGTGAAGATTCGCTGGACGCGCCTCGCCCTCGAAGACGTAGAGCGGGCGCGCGAATACATTGCGGAGCGTAACCCTTCGGCCGCGCAAGCGGTCATCGCGAGAATAGAATCGGCTCTGAAAGCCCTGGCGGCGCATCCCGAAATCGGGCGGAGGGGGCGAGTGCAAGGGACTCGCGAGCTGGTTGTCCCCGACACACCATTCATCATCGCTTACCTTCTGTCGAAGAATGCTGTCGAAATCCTGGCGGTGATTCACGGGGCGCGGCGGTGGCCCGACAGTCTCTGAGGCGCTGGCGCCGAGCTTCGGTGGGACCGCCGTGCGAAGACCCTGATTCTCGCGGAGATAAATCATATGGCCACGCATCGTGTGTGTCCCTGGTGGCTGGGATATTTTCTGGCAAGCCCCCTGCGGCGCCTCTTTGAGAACCCGGGGGCGATGTTGGCGCCGTACGTGCGCGAAGGTATGACGGTCCTGGAGCCGGGGCCGGGCATGGGATTCTTCACACTCGAACTGGCCCGCCGCGTCGGGCCGTCGGGCCGCGTCATTGCCGTGGACATTCAGCCGAGGATGATCTCCAGCCTCAAGCGGCGCGCCGCCCGGGCGCGGATGCTCGAGCGGATTGACGCGCGCCTTGCCGAACCTGATTCGATGAAGCTGGATGGTCTAGGCGGCACGGTGGATTTCGCGCTGGCTTACGCTGTCGTGCACGAACTTCCTGATATCGGCTCATTTTTCGCTGAGATTGCACAAGCTCTGAAGCCGGGCGCGTGCGCCTTGCTGGCCGAGCCTGCGGGGCACGTGAACGCCGCGCATTTTGAGGAGGAATTGAAGGCGGCGGCACGGGCGGGCCTCTATCCGGCCAGCCGTCCCACGATTCGCCGCAGCCATGCGGCCTTGCTGAAGCGAGTCTGATACCGCTCGCCAAGTCCATCTGAATTTGGTGATTTCCCGAAGAAAGTCATACCCAAAGGGGTTATGATGGCGTCAAACAAAGGGGGGTATCATGGCCGCGGCAGCGCTGGAAAAGACGGCGCGAGAAATCCTCGCCTCGGCGGAAATTGAGATCAACGGCAGCCGGCCGTGGGACATTCAGGTTCACAACCCGGCTTTTTACCGCCGCGTGCTGGCCCAGGGAACGCTGGGGCTGGGCGAATCCTACATGGACGGCTGGTGGGACGCCGAGGCGCTCGATGAGTTGATCTGTCGCCTCTGCCATGCCGTCGAGCCGCGGACGGTCTGCTCGAAACGCGCATGGTTAGGGGCGTATCTTCGGCAGGCGATAATCAATGCTCAAGACCGCGCCATGGCGCGCGAAAACGTTCACCGCCATTACGATCTTGGGAACGACCTTTTCACGGCCATGCTGGGACGCCATCTTCTCTATTCCTGCGCCTGCTGGGAAACCGCTCAGAACCTGAATGAAGCGGAAGGAGACCGGCTGGAATGGGTGTGCAGGAAGCTGGACTTGAAGCCCGGCCAGAAGGTGCTGGACATCGGCTGCGGTTGGGGCTGCCTGGTCAAGTATGCGGCCGAGAAATATGGCGTCGAAGCGGTGGGGATTACTCTCTCCGAGGAGCAGGCGAAACTGGCGCGGAGGTCCTGCGCCGACCTGCCCGTGGAAATCCGGATTCAGGATTACCGGGACGTCGAGGGCGAATTCGACCGCGTGATCTCGCTGGGCATGTTCGAGCACGTCGGTTACAGGAATCACCGCACCTTTATGGAGGCGGTTGCCCGCTGCCTCCGTCAGGGCGGGGTGTTCGTGCTTCACACCATCGGCAGCGGCCGCTCGTCGAAAACCGCCGATCCCTGGATGCACAAATACATCTTTCCCAATTCACTGATTCCTTCCATTCAACAGATCGGCAGGGCCTTGGAGGGCCTGCTGACGATGGAAAGCTGGGAAAACCATGGCCCTGAGTACGACAGGACCTTGATGGTCTGGTATCGAAACTTTGATGCACGCTGGCCCCAGCTCGAGCCGAAATACGGCGCGCGCTTTTATCGCATGTGGAAGTATTACCTGCTCGCTTCGGCCGGGGCTTTCCGGGCCCGCTATAATCAGTCCTGGCTGATGGTGTTTTCAAACCAAAGAGTCCCAGGGCGCTTTGCAGTCTCCTGAGAAAAATCAAAACGGATACGGCATGAGAGGAGTGTGCGGCTTTTCATGCGGTTGCGAGCGCGGTCTACCACGGCGGCGCGGGGCGGCCGGGGAGCTCGTGGCACTCGTAGCAGCGCGGCTCGTAGCTTTCCTTGCCGCCCACCTGCACCTGGGGAGAATCGTAAGGGGCGGGCTTGCCATTGATGATGCGCTGCGGAAGCGCGGCGGGCTTGCCGCACTTGGCGCACAGAGGATTGAGCCAAAGGCAATCCTGGACCCCTTTGCAGAAAGCAAACAGCAGCAGCGTCGAGCCGAAAGGTTCGCGCTTGAAATCGAGCGCCAAACCGGCGGCGATCACGTCGTAGCCGCGTGCGAGCAGCTCGTCCACCACCAAATAGAACGGCGAATCGGCGGGGAAGAATTGCACTTCGTCGAAGGCGATGATGTGGAAGCGCGTGCCGATTTCGGATTCTTTTTCGCGGACGATCTTGAGCGCCTGCCACGGGTCGCGGATGGAGAGCTCCAGCGCGTCCATGGTCTTGCCGTGGTAGTCCTGGATTTTGCTTTTGCCGCTGCGAGTGTCAATTTCGGGCTTGAAGATCAGCACGCGCTTGCGGCCGAACTCGCGCAGCGTGTCGACCTCCAGCATCAAGCGGCCGGTTTTGTTGCCAAACATGTTGCCGACAATCAGTTTGAATTCGCCTCGCGGCATTTTCTTTCTCCGTTTGCGGGTTTGGGAAATCTTCGCCATCGCTGATCCTGGCGCGCGTCCAGAGCGCAGCCCTCCTGCCTCCAAAGCGCGAGGCAAGAAGATATTCTTTCAGGCGGCAATTGTAAACCCTGAAGAGAGGGCGCGTGGAATCGCCAGCAGCTTTCCATGGAAGAAGGTGGCAAAGCCAGCAGTTTGATTCCGCCCGGAAGGCAAGCTATGATGAGGTTTGCGCGGGTAAGCCGGGCGATCGCTGCCCCGGCCGAGCGCCCCGACTCGTTCGGGGCCAGCATGGCGGGGGGAGAGGAAAGTCCGAACTCCGCAGGGCAGTGTGCTCGCTAACGGCGAGGGCCGGAAGGGGATGCCGCAAGGCCGTACGCTTCCGGCACGGAAAGTGCCACAGAAAATATACCGCCCGGTGTCTGTAGCGGCGCTCTATGAGCGCCGGATTTTCTAAACGTCGGCGCTTGCAGACCGCCGCTACAGCGCAGGGTAAGGGTGAAAAGGTGCGGCCCGAGCAATCGGGATTAAAGTAAGAGCGCACCGCCTCGAGGGCGACCTCGAGGGCAGGGAAAACCCCACACGGAGCAAGACCAAATAGGGGAGGAGGGGCTGCCCGCTCCGCAATGCCGCGCTTGGGTCCGCTTTACGCGGGCCATCAGCGGCAGGCAACTCCCGGGTAGGTCGCTGGACCCCGCGAGCAATCGCGGGGCTAGAGGAATGATCGCCGCCCGCTTTCGAGCGGGAGACAGAATTCGGCTTACAGGCTTGCCCGCGCATTTCTCATTTGTCTTCACACTGGTTCTGCTCGCCCAGGGTCCGTTCGACCCGAGTAGCCGCTATCGCAGAGAGGCGACACGATGAAAGCCATTCGTTTCCACGAACTGGGAAGCCCCGACGTTCTGACGCTGGAAGAAGTCGAAAGGCCACGCCCCGGCGCGGGTGAAGCGCTGGTGAAGGTCCACGTGGCGGGAGTGAACTTCGCGGATACGTTGCTGCGCCGCGGGGGGTACGCCGTCCAAACCAAGCTGCCGGAGACGCCGGGACTCGAGGCGGCGGGCGTTGTCGAAGAAGTCGGCGAGGGCGCGGACGCCCGGCTCGCGGGCCGGCGCGTGGCCCTGATCGGGCAGAAGTGCTACGCGGAATATACAGTCGCCCCTGCAGCATCACTGATGCCGCTGCCCGACGAGGTGAGTTTCGACGAAGGCGCGGCGTTTCCGATTCAATCGCTCACCGCTTACCACCTGCTCTTTACAATGGATCAGGCGCGGCCGGGCATGACGGTGCTTGTGCACGCCGCGGCGGGCGGCATGGGGCTGCAACTCATTCAAATGGCCAAACAGGCCGGCGCTAAAGTTTTCGGAACGACTTCCACGGAAGCAAAGGCGAAGCTCGCACGCGAATACGGCGCGGAGGAGGTGATTCTCTATACGCAGACCGATTTTGCGGAGCGCGTCAAGGAATTGACGGGCGGGCGCGGGGTGGACCTTGTTCTGGATTCCGTCGGCCGGACCACTTTTGTGGGGAGCCTGCGGTCACTCGCGCCTTTCGGGCACTTGGTGATCTACGGCGCGGCCAGCGGACCTCCGCCCAAACTGGATGTGATCGGGACGATTTTTAAAAAATCGCAGAAGGTGAGCGCGTTCTGGCTATTCAGTACTTTACAGACGCCGGAAGTCGCCGCGCGCGGCGTGCGGCAAGTGATGGAATGGGTGGCAACAAAAAAGTTGAAGCTGCCGATTGGCCTGAAGTTGCCGCTGGCGCAGGCTGCCGAAGCGCATCGCAAAATGGAAGCGCGGGAGACGACCGGGAAGATTTTGCTGACGGTCGGTTGAAGGGATGGAGGCATGGGGCTGTTCGGTTCCAAATCAAAAAAGGTGAGCGCGGCGAGGATGATCACGGGCTCGGTGCGCTTTCCCGGCGACAAGTCCATTTCGCATCGCTATGCCATGCTTGCGGCCCTCGCCGAGGGGCCGAGCGAGCTCCACTACTATTCCGCGAGCGCCGACTGCGCCTCCACTTTGGCGTGCCTGGCCAAGCTGGGGGTGAAGATCGAACGCAAAGAAGATGTGGTTACGATCCACGGCACAGGTTTAGCGGGCCTGCGCGCGCCGAATGGGAATCTCGATGCCGGCAATTCCGGCTCGACGATGCGGATGCTTTCGGGGATTCTGGCTGGCCAACCGTTCCGCTCGGTGATTGCAGGGGACGCGTCGCTTTCGCGCCGGCCGATGAAACGCGTCGTCGAGCCGCTGGCGCGGATGGGCGCGCGCGTCACGACCTCCGAAGGCGGCTTGCCCCCCATCACTTTCGAAGGCGGCCCCGACACGCGCCTCCAGCCCATCCGGTACGAACTCCCGGTGGCAAGCGCGCAGGTGAAGACAGCCGTGCTTTTCGCGGGCCTCTTCGCCGAGGGCGCGACGGAGGTCGTCGAGCCGCTGCGCACCCGCGATCACACTGAAATCGCCCTCGAGCAGATGGGCGCGGAGATCGGGAGGCACAGCAAAACGATTCGGGTGCAAGGCCGGCCGCGACTCGCCGGGCAGAAAGTTTACGTTCCCGGCGACCTTTCCTCCGCGGCATTCTTCATTGCCGCAGGATTGTTGGTGCCCGGTTCAAACCTGGTGATGCAGAACGTGGGGCTGAATCCTACGCGCACCGCCATCCTCGACGTGCTGGTCAGTATGGGCGGGCGCGTCAAGATCCTGAACGTCGAAACCATTTCGGGCGAACTGCTGGGCGACCTGCACGTGGAAACGAGCCGGCTCGCGGGCGGAGAAATTCCCGCGGAGTTCGTGCCAGGCTTGATTGACGAACTGCCGGTCCTGGCCGTGCTCGGCACGCAAGCCGAGCAGGGCATTTCGTTTCGCGGCGCGGCGGAATTGCGGGTGAAGGAAAGCGACCGCCTGGCGGCCGTCGCCGAGAACCTGCGCCGCATGGGCGCGGAGGTTGAAGAGTTTCCGGACGGGTTGCGCGTTCCAGGAAATCAAAAGCTGCGCGCGGCGGAGATTGACAGCCACGGCGACCATCGCATCGCCATGGCCTTTGCCGTGGCAGGACTCGTCGCCGAAGGGACGACGATCATTCAGCACCCGGCGTGCGTCGAGATTTCCTTCCCGGGATTCTTCGAGCTTCTCGAACAAGTCGCGGAGTGACCGCAAAGAAGCAACCGCCGGCCGAATCCGAGTCAACTCAGAGACAAACTAATTGATCTGAGCTTCCTTCTTCGAAAGCGGGTTGACAATCAACGCGGCGCGCGAAGGATGGTGCTGCTCGCGGTCAAGGGTTGTTTTCGCTCCGGGAGCTGGGGGCTCTTTCGGTGGCTGAGGAGCGGCGGGCGGCTGCGGACCCTGGCGCGCCAGGCGGATCGTCCCATACGAAGTGGAAAGCTTGATCATGGGCCCGCCTTTGCCGTAGCTGCCGGTAATCGCCGGCGAATCGCCTTCCTTGACGATCTTCAAATCCGGCCCGGTGAAATCGCTGTCCACCTCGCCGTGTCTGGAGTTGGCCTGAATCTGGAAACTGCTGCCTTCGGGCAGGGCGAGCTCGATTCCGCCGCGGTCGGAGGTCACGTCAATAGTCTGCTTGGGCGGCGAGGAGGCGCGCAAGCGAATCTCCCCGTTCGAATCGGAAATCTTCAGGCTGTGCGCGAAGCCGTCCAGGTTGATGTCTTTCTGGCGAGTGGTCAGGTCGAACGGCCCGTCCACGCCGCGCGCGTCGAGTGAGCCCATCTCCATGTAAATCCGTCCGCTCAGGCGCTGCGTGGTCAGGTCGGTGCGCGAAGAGGTGAAGCGAAGGCTTTGGGCGACATCGCGGAACTGAACGGCGCCCGAAAAATCTCCGCTCACCGTCGCTGTCCCTGAAACATTCGCCACGTCCACGTCGCCGCCGCGGCCGTCTATCTCTACATTGCCCTTCACGTCGTGCACCTGGGTGTCGCCGTGCGATTTTTGCACCTTCACCAGCCCCTCGACGCCGGACACGCGCACGTCCCCGTGGTTTGAAGTCAGGGTCTGGTCGGCTTGCAGCCCTTCCACCGAGATGTCGCCGCGCTCGGCGGCGATTTCAGTCGAAGTTCCCTTGGGAACGCGCAGGGTGATATCCAACCGCACGTTCCGCCCGCTGGAAGGCAGGGAATCCAGATTGGATTTGAAAACGTACTGCCCGGCTTCTTCGGCAATCTGAAACTTGAGCTGGTCGGCGGCCTTCTTGGCCTCGCTTTCGTTGTCGGCGCGGATCGTTTCCTTGACGATGGCCTCGATCGTTGGTTGGTCAGAAGGATGGACTTCCACGTTGCCCCGCCGGTCAATGACCATCAGGTGCGGTTGCGTCTTCCCGCTAACGGGCTGCGAAACCGTCTGGGTGTAGTTGTAGGAATTCGTGAACAGGCTCGCCCAGTCTTCGTCATCCACGTTGATGCCCACCGTGCCGGGCCATTCGCGCCAGGGGTGCAAAACGATGTGGGAGATCAGCGTTCCGAGCAGGAGAATGAGAATCAGCAGCACCACTTCGCTTCCGGAGAAAAGCGGCGGCGCGACGGTATCGGGATGCGCCTGTGCATGGATGTAATCAATGAGCTTGGAAATTCCCCAGAAGATGATGAGGACCGGCCAGTACTTGGCGATGAGCTGCCAGGGATGGAGGGACGGATTGAAGTTATGCGCGAGGAAGAGTCCTCCCACCGCAATCAGGATCAGCGCCCAGAAGATCGAACCCCGACGATGTGTATAAGTGCTCATGGCATCCTGCCTCGGTCTTGCGAAATCCTTGCCAATGCCCGACTTCCTGCCGCTTGACGCGTGCGGCGTGTCTCCTTGCCTATACTCTCGGCCCTTCCGGAGGCCGCGGCGGCCGCCCGGAATCGAGGAGCTTGATCACTCCGATCACAATCAGCAGCGCCGGCCAAGTGCGGCCGACGCCCCAGCCCGGCACGAACTGGGCCATCAGGAACATCAGTCCCAGAGTGATGATGACCACCGGCCCCATCAGGCTGGCCCGGCGTGGAGTTGGGGGTGTTGGCGTGTAGCTCATGTTGGTCACTTCCTCGTTCTGGTTCTGTCGAATGATCCGCGTGTCCCCAACCCCGCTCAATTGCCTTGCCGGGCGCGTTCCAATTCCAGTTCAAGTTCCTTCATCTTGCGCTGGTGCTCCAGCTGTTCCGCTTGGAGCTTGGAGTGGATCTCCAGTTCCTTATCCCGGACCTTCGCCATGCAACTGATGGCGACGATCAGAACCACCATGGCGAAGACGGCCAGTGGAATGATGAATGGGCTTTCCATGTTCAAATCTCCTTCGCCTCACGCAGCTCCGGCGACCTAGACGACTTTGTCCGCCGATTGCCGGCTGCGCGTCTTTTCAAGTTCCAGTTCCATCTCCTTCATCTTGCGTTGGTGTTCCATCTCGCGGATGCGCATGTCCTGGTGGACCTGCAATTCGCGCTCGCGCGCCTTGTACCAGAAGACAATTCCCACGATGCCCAGGACCATCAGCATCCCGGCAATGGGAATCAGGAAGATCACGAACGGTGTTATTGCCATTTGCCCACCTCTCTAGCTTCGTGTGGATGAGCCGCTCAGGAATTCCGGCTCGCCCGGGCTTTCTCGATTTCCAGCTTGGCTTTTTCAATCTCCATCTGCTTGAGCTGGCGCTCGTGCTCCATCTCGCGCTGCCGCAGGTCCAGGTGTGCCTGAAGCTCCCGCTCGCGCATCTTCTTGTACGACCCGATGGCCACGATGATGATGACCATCACAAACGCCCCCAGGGGGATGATGAAGGGGTTGTTCAGCATGCCTTTTTCTCCTTTGCTCAACGCCCGTCAGTTGACGGGCGCTCCAGCCTGCGTTTCGGTCCAATCCTCACATTCCCTGCGGGCCGGAAATATTCCCAGGACCGTGCTTGTTGGCGTCGGACGATTGCGATCCGTGATCCGCGTGGCCACCCATTCGCCGTTGCAGCAGCAGGATGCCGATGACGATCAGCAGCACGGGCCAGAACTTGCCCAGTTCGCGGATGACCGGGACCCCGAAATTGTCGAGCAGGAACAGGACGCCCAGCCCGATCAGCAGCGCGGCCCCGATGGGGGCGTTCATCTTCATGTCGCTCAAGCCGAACCATTCGGGAGCGGGCTTGCCCAACTGCCGCGCGCGGGCCGTCTGGTAAGCGTCAATGACCATGTAAAAATAAAAAGCCGCAGCGCCGAGGCCGAAAATCGCATCGAAGGGCCCGCCCACGCGGTTACTCAGCGCGATGAGCGACCCAAACAGGAGCACCTGGACCATTCCTTTAATTACCTGACCGTTGTAAATCGCTCCCACGCCCGGGATAAAGCCGAGCGCCAGCGCGATGCCGGGGCTGGGGCCGGTCGTCGGCGCCAGAGGATTGAACGTCTGCATGTGCGCCGCCAGGCACTCTTCGCAATAGGTCGTCCCTTTCACCTCGTGCTTGCACTCGGCGCAAAGGGCGCGGCCGCATTGCGCGCAGAAGGCGACGGAATCGGTTTCAGGATGTTTGGCGCATTTCATCGGATTGGGCTCCTTCTAGTCTCGACCGGCGCTGTAGCGGCGGTGTCCGCACCGCCGATTGTTGCCATGCCCAGACCAATCATGAACGGGCTGCGAGCCTCGGCCATCTGAGGGTTCGTGGGCGGCTTGCCGTCCGTGGTGTTGCCGGGACCCGGCTCAGACTTCGGCGCTTGTTTTTCCGGAGCGCTGCTGCTCGAGCCGGACTGCTGACGGATCTGCCTCAGCCGCGATTCGATTTCATAGACCACCCGGAGGTCGTAGTAGAACTTCTCGGCGCGGGCGTAAAGCAAGTGCCCGGTCCGATTCGCCTGGTAGGCCCAGTTGCGCGGGCTCAAGTCTGCCAAGGTGAGATCGCGCAAGTTGAAGCCTGCGGCATTGATGATGATGGAGATCGAGAAGACTGCCATCGCCACCGAATACGCAACCCGGGGCCGAAGAACCGGTTGGAAGAAAGCGTCCAACCGCTCGCGCAGGGTCGGCTTCCTTTCGCCGACGGTCGCGAGCAGAATCTTCGGCACCAGCCAGGGGGCTGGTTCGATTTCCTCGGCGGACCGGCACAGTTCCAGAGCATGGCGCAGGTCAGCCACCAGTTCGCGGCACGCGGCGCAATCGTGCAGATGCGCCTCGACCTCGTTCCGGCGGGCCTGTTCCAGCTGGCCCTCCAGGTAATCGCTCGCCAGATTTTCCAGTTCCAGGTGCGTCATGGCTCGCTGCCCGCCTTTGCGGGCCCTCTCATTAGTTCCATACGCTTGAGGACCCGCGCAAGTTCCAACCGACCGCGGTTGATTCGTGATTTGACCGTGCCCTGGGGGACGCCCAGGACGCGGGCAATTTCCTCGTAGTCTAAGTCCTGCAAATCCCGCAAGATAACAGCCTCACGGAGGTCCGGGGACAATTTGTTCAGGCCATCCTGGAGCAGTTGACGACGCTCGCGGGATTCCACCCTCGCCATGGGACTGCCTTCGGGGCTGGGCCGCGCCTCAACTTCACTCGATTCCTCGTCGTCCAGGGATGAAGTTACCCGGTCGCGCTTGGTGCGGCGATAGTGATCCACCAAATGGTTTCGCGCCACGCGCGTCAGCCACGTTGAAAACGTTCCCTGCTGCTGGTCATACGACTTCAGCGTTTGAAAAACCTTGATGAATATTTCCTGCGTCAGATCTTCCGCTTCAACGGTTCGCCCCGTAAAACGATAGCAGAGACTATAGACCTTCCGGTTGTGATTCCGGAGCAACGACTCCCAGGCCTGGTTATTGCCTGTGAGGCACCGCTTCAGCAGCTCCAGATCGTTTTCCACTCGAACTCACCGCGGCCTTCCCGGTTCGAGAACCGAAGCCGCGCCACACTTCGGGCCGGACGACTCGAACGCTCGATTAGCGCGGCATTGTACCAAAAGTGGTTCGAGGATGGCAGCGGGTATCGAGGCGCGAGCTTCCGCCGGCCGCGGCGCGTTTCCTTGACATCGTCCGAGGCTTCCGTTAGTTTGGCGAGCGGGAAATCTGCGGTCTTATTCCTATTCCTATGAAACCAGTTGTGCGGCGATGGTTGTGGGTGGGCGTCAGTGCCGTCGTCGTGGCCTTGGTGATCTACCACGTGAGCCAGGGCAGCGAGTGGCGGAATTTCAGTTGGGGGCGCGTGTGGGCCTCCATCACCAACGCGAATCCTGCCTACCTTCTGGCCGCGGTGGCGGTGACTTATTCCAGCTACGTGGTGCGGGCCTACCGCTGGGGCTTTTTTCTGGAACCCATCAAGAAAGCCTCCTTGCGCGTGTTATTCACCGGTCAGATTCTGGGCTTCAGCGCCATCTACCTGCTGGGGCGGCCGGGCGAGATCGTGCGGCCCGGTTACATCGCGCAGCGGGAGAGCGTCTCTTACACGTCCATGGCTGCGGTTTGGCTGCTGGAGCGCATCTACGACACGATCTTCATTGCGCTGCTTTTTTCCGCGTCGCTTTTTCTCGTGCCGCTGCATGTGGCGCCGGAACAGGCAAGGTCCGTGCTTTCCGGCGCGCACACCGTCTCGCTGCTGACTTTGCTGGGGACGGCGATTTTTGTGGTTTTTCTCGTCGTCCTCCGATTACGCGCGGACACCATGAAACTGCGCACTCCCTGGCTGCTGCGCTTTCTTCCCCAGCGCCAGCAGCATCATCTCGAGCGATTCCTGCGCTCGTTCGCCGACGGCCTGGGAGTGATTCGCAGTTGGAAAGACCTGTGGGCAAGCGTCGCCTCCACGGCGCTGCTCTGGGTCATCAACGTGTCGGTTTTCTGGCTCGTCTTCCGCAGCATGGGCGGCGACGTCGGACGGCTCAGCTGGATGGCCGCGGCGCTGGCGCTCTTCTCCGGCATTCTGGGGATGATGGTGCAGCTCCCCGGCATTGGCGGCGGCTTTCAGGTGGTGGTCATCAAGGTGATGACGGATTTTCTCGGCATCAGTCTGGTGGAGGCCGCGGGGACTTCGATCATGATCTGGATTATGCTGGTTTTCCCCTGCGTTGCGCTGGGAGTGGTGCTGCTGGTGCATGAAGGTTTGAGCGTGAGGAAATTGGAAAAGATCGTGGAGGAAGAAGAAGCTCAGTTGAAGGATAAGCTCTGAGAAGGCTCGGGCCGCGAGGGGTCTGGGGCGGCTTTCAGTGCCTTAGCCCCCGGACTCATCGAATGGCCGGAGCGGAGAGGCGCCGGGCGGTTCTATGAGATGTCCATTCTGCGCGCACGTGCAAGACAAAGTCGTGGACTCGCGCGAGGCGAAGGCCGGCGATACGATCCGCCGGCGGCGCGAGTGTGCCAAGTGCGGACGCCGATTCACCACCTATGAGCGCATTGATGAAATTCCTTACATGGTGGTGAAGAAGGACGGCCGCCGCGAACGCTTTGACCGGCAAAAGCTCCTGGCCGGTTTGCTCAAGGCCTGTGAAAAGCGGCCCGTCGCGCCCACCAAACTCGAAAACATCGTAGATGAAGTCGAAGCCTTCGTGGCCGAATCCGCCGACCGCGAGCGACCAACCACCGAGCTGGGCCAATTGGTGATGAGCCGCCTGAGGAAACTCGACAAGGTGGCCTACGTGCGCTTTGCCTCGGTTTATCTGGATTTCAAAGACGTACGGGAGTTCATGGACGAGCTGAAAGATCTGCTGAAGGCCAAAGGTAAGTGAGCGTCAAGTTCCGCTTTTGTGCCAGGGAACGGCAGTGGTCCGCGCCATCGTCCATGCAGTTGAAGGGCGCCGCCGCTAAATCGTTGCGTTTCGATTCCAGGTAAAGGCCCCGAAAGTGCGGAAGGTTTCAAAGCCCAGCCGCTCGTAGAGGCGCACGGCGCCCGTGTTGGACTCGGTCACGGTGAGGGAGACTTCACGGAATCCCCGGTTCGCCAAGTCGCGAAAGGCGGGTTCCATCATGGCGGTGCCGAGGCCCGAGCCCTGGAACTCGGGCGCGACGGCGACTTGGGGAATGTGCGCCGTCGCCGGTCGGACAGAAGTGATGGCCAGAATGCCGGCAAGCTTTCTCGAGGGCAGATGAACGGCCACCTGGGAAGCTTTGGGCAGGTGCTCGCCGCAGCCGCGATGGCGGACGATATTGTCAATCAGCCGCTCCGAGCCCGCTTCGGACCCGTATTGGTCGTTGATGGCGGCATCCACGTGGTTGCAGTAAGTGTGGTAAAGGAGTTGGGCGGCCTCGCGATCATGCTTCCTTTCCCACGGAACCATGACAAAGTCGGGGGGGAGCGGAGGGGGCGTTTTGACGAGCGAAAGCCCGCGCGGCGCGCTCCAGGAATCCAGGGGCAGCACCATGAACCGCCGCGCATAGCCGGTGAAATCATGAGCACGAAAGCTGGGGTTCAACTCCTCGAAGCTGTAATGAGGCAATTGCGTCTCAACGCGGCAAATCCCTGGAGTGGCAAGAATCGTCTCCAGGACGTGCTCGAGCAACAGGCGGGCCTGGTCCAGACCCAGGCCGTCCGCCGGTTCGACGAACAGGTTGCCGATGAGCCCCTTCTCGCCTTCGTAAAAGAAGAAGCTGTAGCCGCAAATGCGGCCTTCCTTCACCAGCGCGTATCCGGAAAGCCGCTTTTCTTCCAGGCAGGAGGTAATGAGCTCGCAGGAAGCGGCGTAATCCCAGCGGAGATTGGCCGCCCAATAGCGCGATTCAGCCTGGAGAAGAGGCTGGAACGCGCGGGCTTCGAACTGGCGAATGTCAATAACGTCGAGGGCCAACGTTCAACCCTGCCCTTTCGGCGGTTCAGTTACGAGAGGCTGGGCGATTGAAACGCCGCCAGCCTTCAAGCGAAACGCGCCCCGCGGGTTCACGACGGAAGGACCTGGGTTACCAGGCCGCTCCGAAAAGGAGTATAACTCAAGGCGCAACGGTCCTGGGGCGGGATTCAAATGGGTGCCCGGGCCTTGCCGGCGGTCAGGATACGCTCCCCAGCCCGCCGAAGAGACGCGGCAAATTTATTTTAGCGCGAAAATCGGTTATGGTAACATGACGGGTTTTCATGTTGCGGTGCCGCGAAAAAGCTTGAGTCTCGGGAGTATCCTAATTGTAGACCTATGGCACGCAGGCGAGCGGTGACAATGGCCGCCCCGTCGCGAAGAGGGGCGGGGCTGGTCGTAAGGCTGCTTTTGATCGTCGTCATCCTGGCAGCTGTTGCAGGTGTCGTTCTTTCAGCGGCGGGCGGGTTCTTCACCTATCGCATCGTCACCGAATACAACGATACGGAGAACGTCACCCCGGAATCCTTCCTGCTGAGCAACTATGAGAGCTTGAGCTTCACCGATTCGGCGGGGGAGGAGTACGACGGATGGCTGCTGCGCGGGCTGCGGGGGGCGCCGGCCGTTATTCTCTGCCACGGCTACGACTCCAATCGCTCCGAACTTCTTTCGCTGGGCACGGTGCTGCAGGAAAATCATTTTAACGTTTACATCTTCAATTTCCGGGGAGCGAAGCCGAAAACCCTGTCTTCGGATTTTGGCGCCCGGCCGGTCGCCGTTCTTCAGGCGGCGATGGACAAGGTTCTGGCTCAATCCGGCATCAACACCTCACGCCTTGGTTT
>JAHEKS010000249.1 GCA_024638215.1 Acidobacteriota bacterium
GGTCCACGCTGATGTCGCTGGGAATATCGGGCTGGGTGCGGTTGACAATGCCGGTGTGAAACAGCAGCAGCATGCGGTATTGTTCCGCACGTTCATAGATAGGCCAATAGCTGCGGTCGTCATAATTCCTCAGCGGAGAAGTGATTTCGCCGAGTCCTACACAGCCCGCCTCGTGAAAGCGGTCCACCAGCGAGACGCCCACCGGGTCGTCAAGCTGCAATTCGCCGAGGCACTTCAACCGGTCGGGATGTTTACGGATAAAAGCCACGACGGTGTCGAGATCCTTCGCGGCCGTAATCAGCAGCGCCATGCCGTTCACCGACTCGAGCTTGGCCTCGAGTTTTTCGAGGAAGATAGGGTCGCCGTTGTAGTGGACGTGCGCGTCAATGATCTTGGGCTGCGCCGTCTGGGCCGGTAGGATCAGAGGGGTAAGAAGCGGGACGGTCAGGGCTGGAAGCCATCGCAAGCTCTTCATCGAATGCCTCCCGGTCAGGGATACAAGACCAGGGGCTCATCATGCCACAACTCGCGCCAGGACACAGCAGCAAGCTCCTCGATCCTCGGGGGCGTTGCTGCGATCCCCGGCCTGCCAGTCAAGCGGGACGAAGGACAGGTAGGGTTTTCGCCTTCGCTCCCCCGCGCTTTCACGGCAGGGTAGGCTATGATACAGTATAGGAGCAGCAGCAGAAATCAGGAGACTACTCAAGTGAAGCGGTACGGCGAGCATCGCTTTGCCGGCAAGCTTTTTATTGTCGAAGGCATCGACGGCTCCGGCAAGTCCACGCAGCTCAAGCTTCTCCACCAGTGGCTGCAGGCGGAGGGCTACGGCACGGTTTTCAGCGAGTGGAACTCCTCGCCTCTGGTGCGTGACATCACCAAGCGCGGCAAGAAGAAGCAGATGCTGACGCCCTCGACCTTCTCCCTGATTCACGCCACCGACTTCGCCGACCGCATGGAGCACAACATCATCCCGCTGCTGAAGGCGGGCGCGGTGGTGCTGTGCGACCGCTACATTTACACCGCTTTCGCGCGCGACGTGGCGCGCGGCATGGACCCGCAATG
Organism: Acidobacteriota bacterium; assembly: GCA_024638215.1. Classification (GTDB taxonomy): domain Bacteria; phylum Acidobacteriota; class Terriglobia; order UBA7540; family UBA7540; genus JAHEKS01. The sequence goes on from JAHEKS010000249.1 coordinate 1,063, forward strand.
GGTGCGCGAGCTTTACAGTTTCGCCGTCAAGCCCACCGTCGCGTTTTATTTTCGCGTCCCCCTGGATGTGGCGATGAAGCGCCTGCTCGACGCCCGCGACGGATTCAAGTTTTACGAGGCGGGGATGGACATGGGCCTGAGCGAAGATCCCGAAGAGAGCTTCGAGATTTTCCAGGGACGGATTCTGGACGAATACGAAAAGATGGTGCCCGAGTTTGACATCACCGCCATTGACGCCACGCTGCCCATCGAGGTGCAGCAGATGCAGATGCGCAAGCTGGTGAAAGCCAAGCTGGAGCAGGCGAAGCGATTGAGAGTGGCCCCATGAGAGAGACCTACGGCGCAGTTCTGCCGGGAATGAACCTGTCGGACCTTACCGGAAAACTGATTGTGATCGAAGGCACGGACGGCGTGGGCCGCTCGACGCAGATCAACCTGCTCAAGCCGTGGCTCGAGCAGCAGGGCCGCGCCGTGCTCGACACCGGCATGACGCGCTCCGAGCTGGCCGGCAAAGGCATCAAGCAGGCCAAGGAAGGGCACACGCTGGGCCGGGTCACCCTCAGCCTGTTTTACACCACCGACTTTGCCGACCGCCTCGAGAACGAAATCGTTCCCGCGCTGCGCGCCGGGTTTGTGGTGCTCACCGACCGCTATATTTATTCCCTGATGGCTCGCGCCGTGGTGCGCGGTATTGATCTTCCCTGGCTGCGCAACGTTTACGGTTTCGCGCTCAAGCCCGACGCGGTCTTCTACCTGCGCATCGGCGTGGACGATCTCATCCCGCGCGTCGTCTTCAGCCGCGGATTCGATTACTGGGAATCGGGCATGGACCTGCACCCGAGCGAGGACATGTACGAAAGCTTCCGCAAGTATCAGACTTCGCTGCTGGCGCAATTTGAGGTGCTGGCGAAGGAATACGGCTTCGAAGTCGTGGACGCTTCGGGGGAGATCCGCTCGGTGTTCGATCAGCTCCGCGACGGAATCGGCCGCGTGCTCTCGGGCGAGCCGCAGGAGCCGATTTTTAGCGTTCGCCAGCCGGGCGGCGAAAGCGAAGAGGCAACCCAACTCCCTGCGGCGCCCGCCTCCGAAGGCGCCGTCGAAACGCCCGCCAAAGCTCACGCCGCCGCAAACGCCGTGGATGGCGACGACACCAAGTAACCCACCCAGTCCTTCAGCCGCTGGGGCTCCGGGGAATCCAGCGTGGTGCGGAAATAAGCGTCCTGCATTTTCTTTTTCACGGCGCGGTTTCGCGCGATCAGCTTCTCCACGCCCACCGCCGTCTCCAGGCGCTCGCGGAGGAATTCCGGCCGGGCAACCATCTCGATCATCATCTGCTCCAGCACTTCCAGGTCGTGCCACTCGCCCAGGCGCCGCTGCAAGAGGCGCAGCCAGCGGAGATTGTCCCCCGCGCCGGGGACGTCGAACGCGGCGATCACTTCGATCAGGTAGCGCAGCTGCTTGGTCGCGATGCGCGCGCCGTGCAGCACGGGCGGTTGTGGGTCGGCGTGGGAAAGCGCCAGTTGCGACTCGAAACCCTGCCAGACCTGCCCCAGCGATTCCCCCACGCGCTGGAAGAAAATATCGGAGGTTAGCTCGCCCGCCGGAGCGTCACGGTGCGTGTGCGGCGCGCTCGCGCCGGGCCGGATGAAGCTCCTCAGCTCGAGATAGAAGGCCGCCAGGTTGGTCTTGCCCAGCTTGCGCAGCGCTTTCTCAAAACTCTGCGCGCGGCGGTCGCGCAAATAGCCGCGAAGCGCCAGCCTGATTTCGCGACGCGAGACACGCTTCGCGGCCAATTGCTTGTCCACCCGCTCGAGCATCACGTCGCAGTTGCGCACTTCCGACAGACACAGCCGCGAACGCCTGATCTTGCGGCGCAGCATGCGGATGTCGCGCGCGCGCGGCTTGGGATAAAGCAGGTCGAGGATCTGCTGCAGGCGGCGGCTGGCCACGCGCATGTCGTGAATCGCGTCGGGGTCGTCACCGCGCAGCACTTTGGGCTCGAGCATCATGAAGCGGTTGAGCTGCTTCACCGCCAGCCGGCGCACCGTGCTCCATTCGTCGCGCCGCGTCGGCGCCGCCGGGCCGGGTAGGGCGTTCCCGTCGGAGGGAGCGGGGAACTCGCCCGAGGCAGGATGCATCGTGGGAGGAGCGATGAACTCGTTCGTTTCGTCCACGGAAAACCTCGCTGCCTCCGGCCCGCCCGCTGGACTCCGGAAGGCCGGCAGCCCTCTTGACATTCGGAATGACGGTTTTGTACGAGGAAATAGTCTACTCTTCCCCGGGGCGGGTTACAACGCGGCTAAGCCAGCTTGCGCATGACGCGCGGCGTGAGCCACCAGACGAGTCGGCCGGGCGATTTGGGCGGAAAATCGTCGAAGGTAATCAGGCAGCAGCCGCCCTTTTTCAGGGCGAGATGCGCGCGGCGGCCCGCGCCGATCAGCCGCCCGGCCATTTCGCTCGAGTCGGGCTCGTGCCCGACAACCAGCACGCGCTTGCGGTCCGCATGCTTGGCGAGGAAGGCGATCAGCGATTCGGCTGAGCCGCCCGGCCGCAGCTCGTCGCAAACATCGAGCGGTTGGTGGCCGCCCAGCTCATCAGCGGCAATCTTCGCCGTTTCCAGCGCGCGAAGCAGGGGGCTCGTCACAATCCAATCCACATCGAATCCCAGCCGCATCAGCCCGCGCACGTTCGCCTGCATCTTCTTTTTGCCGTCGGGCGTCAGCGGGCGCTTGGAGTCGTCGGCGTAGCCCGCGCTGCCGCGCTCGACCGCGATCCCGTGCCGCATGATGTATAGCTCGTAGCCGGCGGGCCGCTTCGCGTTGGACATAGGACTTGGAACCATGGGTAAACCTGCAAAATCAGAAATTAGAAATCAGATAACAGAAACTGGAAAGTAGAAACTAGAAAACGGAATCACGAAACCCGTGATTTGTGACCCGCAACTGACCACCGACCACGGACAACCAACAACGAATCCTTTTCTACTTTTTGACTTCTGCTTTCTGAATTTCCTCCGCCGCGTTCCACAGGGCTTCGAATTCCGACCGGTAAAGGAGGACGTGCGCGGCCTCTCGCATCACCACCAGGTTGTCGAAGTTTTCCTTTTCGGATTCGATCGTCCAATTATAGCTCCCCGTGAGCACCAAGGCGTCATCGAGGATGGCGAACTTATGATGCATTTTCGAGTCGCGCCCCAGACGGCCGTAACTCAAGCGAAAAGGGAGATGCGATTCGGTCAGGGTTTCGCGCGTGGCGGTCGTTTCCTCATACTTGCCCCGGTCGAGCACCAATCGCACACGCACGCCGCGCTGGGCGGCCTCGGCCAGCACGCGCGCCAGGAACGGATTGTTCAGCCGGTAGAGCGCCGCGTCAACGGAAGTCTGAGCGGCGCCAACCAACCGCTCGATTTCCTCCGCGACGGAGCGAGCCCGGGTCAACATCACCTCGTCGGGCATGAGTTCGATGAACTTCGCATTCTATTCCTGCCGCGCAGCGCGCACAAGCGGATTCGCTCCTCTAGGCTCGGGCGAGAACATAGAAGCATCGCCCGCCGCTCGCCAGGTGGGGCGGCACGAAATCCGCCACGCGATAGCCACGCTCGAAATAGCTTTCGAAGATTTTCCGCGTCTCCAGACGCCAGCGCAAGGCGAGACGCAGGTCCTTCGCCCGCAGCGTGTCGGTATTGGACGGAATCTCGACCGCCACGCGCGGCGCGCGAAGATCGAGATGAAGTCCGCAATTTTCGAGAAGGCCTTGCGCGTTCCCGCGCGTTTCATTGGCGCGGGGCAGGGAAGCGAACCCCGCCACTGCCCGCTGGTTGTTGACGAGCCGCCGTGCGACTCGCGCCGAGCCGATGCGCCAGTCCACCACGAAGCGGTCGCTGGGCAAACCCTTTTCGATGCGGCTGGGAAAGCGCCCGTAGCAATTCTCGATGTACTCGTCCACCGTGCCGCCCAGCCGGCGGATGTTCAGCGCGGCGTTGCGGCTTTCGAGCGGGTCGTACGTCCAGCCGATGGATTTGATTCCCTGTCCGAGCGCCAGCTTCCGGTGCGCGAGCTTCATCCGGAAGCCGAGCCCGCGGTCGCGCCAGCGCGGCTCAACCGCCATCATGTGCGACCAGTGAATCAGCCGCCCGTGCCGCTGCGCCAGAAACGCGTAAATAAAACCGACGACCTTGCTTCCCGCCAGCGCGCCGATCACCGCGCCGCCATATTTCGCGGTGACCGTCATCAATTCGCTGCCCACGGCGAGGTTGCCCCAGACATCGAGCTGGATGCGTTCGCAGGCGCGAAACTCTTCCAGGCTGCGGAGCGGCCGGATTTGAAATCTAGGCATAAGACGACCCGAGACTCGCTGTCGAGTCAAAGCGAGTAGGTTACCATGACTTGGCCGGCGCGCGCTCACCCAGCAGCGGGCGGAATCCTGGCGCGCGGCCGCTTCGTTGGGCGTTTCAGCGGCTTTGCTCGGGGTTCGTTGGCGGTTCGTTCAGGCTTCGTTTTGGGTTCGTTTGCCCAAGCCGGCCCTGTGTTTTCATCAACATCCCGGCTTCGTTTTTGCATTTCTCGGGTGGTCGAATTTTGTCCGCAGTGTCTGTCTTTCGTATTTTGTTCGCCTTGTTCTCCATCGTCGGCTCGTGCCCTTCGCTTCGCGCATAGATAGACCAGTCATCTAGTCTACATCAACTCCTCCCGTTTGTCAAGTGTGAAGACGGCTTCCCGTCCGGGTTCGGGGCTGGAGCCGCCGCCGGATTTCGTGGAAAAGCTGGATTGAGCCTGGGGGCAAACCGCCTGCTGGCGGCTGATGCGGCGGCGGAGCGCCGGGCTTCGGCCCGGCCGGTGCCGCCTCTCGCTTCGCTCGGGGCAGGCTCCGAAGGGACGCGCTACGGCGGGAAATTCATGCGGCGCAGGAGCGCCTGGAAGCGCGGGTCGGAGCGCAGGTTGTCGTAGAGAGGATCCACCAACAAGAAAACAATTTCTTGACCGCGTCTCGGATACTCTTTTTCAAGGTACTCAAACGCCTTATCCTTCTCCCCCAGGAGGCTGTACCGTACCGCAAACTCATAGGGAGAGACCTTCTCTCGGGCCGCTTGCTTTGTTAATCTCTCAAGCTCCCATCGCCAGACGCCCCTCGTGCCCCCGATCTCGTAAGCGTGTCCCAGGGCCGCTACATCTTGCGCGTTCTCTCCTTGGAGGGTCATCCGCTTTTGCCAGGCTGCAACCGCTTCGTCATACAGCCCCTTTGCCTCAAAAGCGCGCCCAAGCCAATAGTACGCTTCCGGGCTGTCCGGAAATATTTCGAGCCACCTGCGGGTCTGGTGTATCGCTTGGTCGTAGTGCCGCGTGAAGTAGAGGATTTTGTTTTGATGAGCCAGTGTGAACCGGGAGACCGGATCTAGCTCGACGGCGCGGTTCGCCTCTTGGATGGCCTCATCACGCCGCCCGACGAAGGTCAGATGCCACGCAAGCCCCACATGGGCCACCACGAGATTCGGATCCAGCTCGATCGCCCTCCTGAATTCTCTCTCCGCACCAGGCATATCCCAGTCAAAGCCATCATGGACAGATCCCAGCGCGCAATGAGGTAGGGCCAACAAACCGTCAAGCTCCAGGGCCTTTAGGGCCGTGGCCCGCGCTCTTTCGGCTGCCTCCGCATTGGGAGCGTCGCCATTCCTGCTCTCGCTGCTGTCATAGTAGCAGATGGCTAGCTCTGCATAGGCCGGAGCGTAGTTGGGGTCAATTTGGATTGCCTGCTGGAGGTACCGGATCGCTTTCGGCAGGTCCTGCCTCGTTTCCTTGTAAGTGAAGAAACGGCCCTTGAGGTAGGCGTCGTGCGCTTGGGCGTTGACGGGGCCGGCACGGGCCAAGCGCGCATGGGCATCCGGCGTCACGTTGGCTTTGACCTTATCCGCGATGGCGCGCGCGACTTCGCTCTGTAACGTCAGCACGTCCCGCAGGTCGCGCTCGTAGGTTTGCGCCCACAGGTGGCGGTCGCTGGGCGCATGCAGCAGATTCGCGGTGATGCGCACGCGGTCGCCGGAGCGCAGCACCGTGCCCTCCACGATAGCGTCTACGTTGAGTTCGCGCGCAATCTCCGGCAGCGTCTTCTTAGTTCCTTTGTAATGCATCACGGAGGTGCGCGAGATGATGCGCAGGGCGCTGATCTTGC
>JAHEKS010000250.1 GCA_024638215.1 Acidobacteriota bacterium
GCGGCGAACGCGGCGACGGCGGAAGCGCAGGCGGCGACGGCGGCGGCGGACGCTGCAACGGCGGCGGCGATTGCGGCCTGCAAGGCGGCGAGTCCGAGCGACCCGGCGTGCACCCAGTAAGGGCGGAGAAATAACGCGGGCCGAGCAAGGCGCGGCCAGCCAACGCAAGGAATCAACCCAGACGGGCGGCGAGCGAGGCAACAACCTCTGCGCCGCCCGTTTTGTTTTTCGGGCACAACCGCGCCGCAGGCGGGCGCGTCGTTGCCGGGATGGTTTTGATCCGCACTTGATGATAAACTACAGCTTCGACCTTCGTAGATTCTCACAGGTGCGGCACCTACCCAATGATGCACACGCGAAGGACTGCTGTAGCTGAATTCGAATGGACCTCACTTCAATCCACCTTCTGTCGTTAGCTCTCCTGGGATTTTTTGCGGGTGGCCTGGGCGCTTTGCTGGGGATTGGCGGCGGGCTCATCATAATTCCTGTCTTGACGTTGTTTTTCGGGGTTCCCATCCATCAGGCGATCGGGACGAGCCTTTGTTGTGTCATCGCCACGTCGAGCGGCGCCGCGGCGAGCTACGTCGAACACCACATCACGGACGTGCGACTGGGAATGACGCTGGAATTGGCCACGACGATCGGCGCTGTCAGCGGTTCATTGGTGGCGGCGCTAATCAGCCGCGAGGGCCTCTCTGTCCTCTTTGCCGTGCTTCTCACCTACGCCGGCGGTGCCATGATCCACAAAGCCCGCCATCCCGCGGAGCATGCTACCGAAACGGCGGGCTCGTACAAAGTCCGGCGATTGCCGATGGGATTGGTGGCCTCGGGGGGCGCGGGAATGGTTTCAGGGTTGCTGGGCGTGGGCGGGGGGCCGATCAAGGTTCCCGTGATGTTTCTGTTGCTTGGCATCCCTTTCAAAGTCGCGACCGCGACTTCCAATTTCATGATCGGCGTGACAGCGGCCGCCAGCGCGTTTATTTATTTTTCACGCGGCGACATTCCTCTATTGGTGGCGGCTCCGACGGCCGTCGGAGTTTTCGTGGGCGCGGCGGCGGGAACGCACGTGATGCGCAAGGCGCCCAGCCGCTGGCTGATCGTTCTGTTTTCGGTTGTCATGTTCTATTTTGCGGGAATGATGGTTTGGCATGCTTACCAGGGAGTGGTTCACCACTAGCAGGGAGGCGAAGCAGCCGTGAAGGACTTCGTTGTGGCGGATGAGAATAAGCCGATAGCAGTGCCTTCGGATGTGAAGGGCGAACATGCCATTTCCATCGTCTTGCGTTACGGCGCGATCATCTCAACCTTGATCATGGCCGCGGGGGTGGCGCTCGCCATGTTTCGCGGCAGTCTGGGCATGTCTTCCGCCTATCACCCTATTCATCCGCGGGATTTGTTTTCCCATTTGCTGCGGCTGGAGCCGGTGGCGATCATCGAATCCGGCATTCTGCTGCTTCTCTTCACACCCATCGCCCGCATTGTTGTCGCGGTCATTGGCTTCGCTCTGGAGCGCGACCTGAAGTACGTGCTGATTTCGCTCGGAGTGCTGGCGATCGTTCTGCTCAGCATCAGTTTCGCAATTGAGGCCTGAAAAGCAGGCGGCGCGACTGGTCCGGCAGGCTGGTTGAAACCCGAATCTCAATCGAAGGGCTAAGTCTCGGAAATCCGGCGAATGCTGGCGCCGACGTGCCTCAGTTTTTCTTCGATGCGCTCGTAGCCGCGGTCGATGTGGTAAACGCGGTCAATGAGCGTTTCACCTTCAGCGGAAAGCCCCGCCAGAACGAGCGAGGCGCTGGCACGCAGATCGGAGGCTTGCACCATCGCCCCGCTGAGCGGCGTTGGCCCGCGCACCACGGCGCGGCGGCCGTCCACGGTGATGTCGGCGCCCATGCGCAGCAGTTCGAGCGCGTGGAGGAATCGGTTTTCGAAAATCGTCTCGGTGATGACGGCCGACCCCTGCGCCTGCGTCATCAGCGCCATGTATTGCGCCTGCATGTCGGTGGCGAAGCCCGGATATTCGTGCGTGATCACGTCCGCGGAGCGCAGCGAATCCGGACCGTAAACCTCCAGCTCGCCGGCATCGCCCGGTGTGACCTTGAGGCCCGTTTCGGCGAGCTTGGCGATGATGGCCGTCAGGTGCGCGGGCTCGACGTGGTCCAGTTTCAAATGCCCGCGCGTGATTCCCGCTGCGGCGAGGAACGTCCCAGCCTCGATGCGGTCGGGAATGATGACGTGCTGGGCCTCGTGCAGCTTGCTCACGCCCTGGATACGGATTCTGTCCGAGCCGGCACCTTCGATCTTAGCCCCCATTTTGTTGAGCAGGTTCGCCAGGTCCTCGACCTCGGGCTCGCGCGCGGCGTTTTCCAGGATCGTCTCGCCTTCCGCCAGCACCGCGGCCATCATCAGGTTTTCCGTGCCGGTCACGGAAATCGTGTCGAAGGTGAACGGCGCGCCGTTCAGGCCGTCGGCGCGCGCTTCGACATAGCCGTGGTCAATCCGGATCGAAGCGCCGAAGCGTTCCAGACCCTTCAAGTGCAGGTTGATGGGCCGCGCGCCGATGGCGCATCCGCCCGGCAGCGACACTCGCGCGTGCCCGAAGCGCGCCACCAGCGGCCCCAGGACGAGCACCGAGGCGCGCATCTGCTTGACCAGTTCGTAGGGCGCGACCGGATTGATGAGCTTGCGGGCCCGGATTTCGACGCGATTGCCGTGCTCTTCGTGCTTGACGGCGGAATCCACGCCCAGTTCGTCCAGCAAGCTGCGCATGGTTCCGATGTCGCGCACGCGCGGAACATTGCGCAGCACGATGCGCTGGTCGGTCAGAAGCGATGCCGCCATGGCCGGCAACGCGGCGTTCTTGGCGCCGCTGATGGTGACGCGGCCTTCGAGCGGTTTACCGCCCTGGATGAGGAATTTGTCCATTCGATTCGCTCGCTCCGGTCAGAGTACAGCCCGCCCCCGGACGTAGGTTTGGGTCACGTAATGGTTCTTGTCGAGGACGACGAGGTCCGCGTCGGCGCCGGCGGCGATCACGCCTTTTTGCTTTTCGATGCCGAGGAGCCGCGCCGGGTTGAGAGTGGCGCAGGCCACACAAGACTGGAAGCTCGCTCCCGTAAACGCCGCAAGATTGCGTACCGTCGCATCCAGCGTGGCCGTGCTGCCGGCGAGCGCGCCTTCTTCGGTGCGGCAAACGCCGCCGGTCACCAGGACCGGGAAGCCTCCCAGCCGATACTTTCCGTCGGGCATGCCGGCGGCGCTCACCGCATCGCTGACCAGGATCACTCGCTCCAGCCCTTTGGATCTTGCCAACAGCCGGACCGCGGCGGGCTCGACGTGGACACCGTCAGCGATTAACTCGGCGCTGACGCGGTCGTCGGTGAGAACGGCGCCGACGATTCCAGGGTCGCGATGCGTGAACGGCCGCATGCCATTGTAACAATGGGTTGCGTGAGTCGCTCCGGCGTCAATGGCGCGTACGGTTTCGTCGAAAGTCGCGTCCGAATGCCCCAGGCCCACGCGCAGACCGCGGCTGCGGAAGAATTTTAGAAGCTCCAGGGCACGGGGCAGTTCCGGCGCAAGAACCGCCACCTTGGCCGAGTTTCCCGCCGCGTCAAGCAGTCGCTCGGCAATTTCAATCGAGGGCTTGCGAATATGCGCGGCGGGCTGAGCACCGCGCCGAACCTGGCTGATGAACGGGCCTTCGAAATGAATTCCCAGTGGCTGGGCTCCGGGCGCTTTTTCCGAGCCGCCCTGGGAGCGCTCGGCGGCGGAGACGATTTTGGCCAGGCCCTCGACGGCAGACAGCGTGCGGTCCAACCGCGCCGTCACCGTGGTTGCCAGAAACGAAGTGATGCCGTGGCGGGCGAGGAATTGTGCGACTGCCGCGACCGCGTCCGCTGTGCCTTCCATCAAATCGCGTCCGCCCGCGCCGTGGATGTGCATGTCCACGAAACCGGGAACGACCAGCCGGTCGCGGTCGTCAATAACCGGCGCTGACTTGGGGATCTGGACTTTTTCCCGCGGGCCCACTTTCAGGATGCGATGGCCGTCAATCAGGATGACGCCGTCCGGAATGTCTTCCGTGGGGGTGAAAATCCGGCCGGCCAGAAGGGCTTTAATTTCTTTCATCGAGTGCTCTCAATCGGAATTTCCCTGACTCACCGTCGCCTCGCGGGGCGTGACGGCGCGGGCGACGCCGCCCGCAGGACGGCCGCGACGTTCAGTCCGCCGCGAAGCAATTCCTGCGCTTCGGCCCTCGACAATCCTTTGCGCAGCATCAGCAGAGCCACGGGAATGCTCTCGCCCGCCCTTTCGAGCGCGGCGGCAGCCTGGCGAGCCGTGACTCGCGCGGCCTTCATCACGATGCGGCGCCCGCGCTCGCGCAGCTTGCGGTTGCTGATGCGCAGCGTAATCATGCGTCCCGAAACCACGCGCCCCAACCGGAGCATGGACGCGGTCGAGATCATGTTCAAGACCAATTTTTGCGCCGTGCCCGCCTTCATGCGGCTGGAGCCCGCGACAATCTCCGGCCCGACTACGGGCACGATGGCGACATCCGCAACCTTGCGCATGGGAGCGTCCGGGTTCGAGGTTAACGCGATTGTCTTCACTCCCAGCCTGTGCGCGTAGCGCATCCCACCCAAAGTATAAGGCGTTCTGCCGCTCGCGGATATGCCTACGAGCGCATCGCGGGCGCTGAGCTTGATGCGTCGCAGGTCGCGGATGCCCAACTGCGGGTCGTCCTCAGAAACCTCGCTGGGTCTAAACATAGACTTTGGCGCGCCCGCCATGACGCAGAGCACTCGGTCCGTATTAAACGTGGGGATGCACTCGGCGGCGTCGAGCACGCCGAGCCGCCCGCTGGTCCCGGTCCCAAGATAGATCAGCCTTCCGCCGCGCGCCAAGGCTTCCGTCGCGAGGTCCACGGCCCGGGCGATTTGCGGAATCACCTTCTTCACCGCGGGCGCGACCTTGTGGTCTTCGCGGTTGATAACGCGAAGAATGGCGAGCGCGGATTTTTCTTCCAGGTGCTGGGCGGCGGGATTCTCGCGTTCGGTGATTCGCAGACGGCGCGTTTTCATAATGGCGGGTGACGTCTCTGACTTCCCGCAGACTCACGGCCAAGGTCGGAAGGCGACCGGGGGCCGCGCGTGCGCGTCCGGCAGGTCCCTCGAGGAAATCTCGTCCCTTCAGACTTTCCCTGAGAGTTTTTCCCAGCCGCGCCTGGAAAAGTCCCAATAGATGGCGAACCCGGAAGCTGCGCCCACTGCCAGGAAGATCAGACCTATCTCAGGTGAGCCCAGCAACAGCTTGCCGATTCCGAACAAGGCCATGTAAACCATCAGACAACCGAGCAGCCAATCCAGCAGATTATACCAACTGTCCCGAGTGGGCTGAACCTCAGGCGCCAGCGCGGCCACGCGTTTCCAGCCGGAAACGTCCGGGCGCACTTTGCGGTAAAAAGCCAAGAGCTTGGAGTCGGGTTCGGGGGCGGTGAGCAGCGTGACGATCAGCCAAACGGCGGTGGTGATTGCCACCGTCACCAGGATGGACTTGGCGAAGATAATCGCAGACGACCCGGCGAAGGGCTTCCAGATGGCCAACGCCACCGTCACCAGCAACGCGGCGGTCATGGAGGAAACCTCCGACCAGGCGTTGATGCGCCACCAGTACCAACGCAGCAGATAGACCGCTCCCGTTCCCGCTCCGATGCCCATGATCAATTCCCATCCTCCCGTTACTTCCTGCATCAGGAGTGACACGACGGCTCCGATCACGGCGATGAAGGCGGTAACCACTTTCGACACCCTCACGTAGTGCTCCTGGCTCTTGTTGAGGGCCATGAAACGGCGGTAGAGGTCGTTGACGATGTAGGACGAGCCCCAGTTGAGCTGGGTGGCAATCGTGGACATGTAAGCCGCCAGAAAACCTGCCAGCATCAGACCGCGAAAGGCTGCGGGAAGATAGTCAATCCACACCTTGATATAGCCGACTTCGGGATCGGCAAGATGCGGGTAAAGGATTACCGAAGCGAGCGCCGTCAGAATCCACGGCCAGGGGCGCAGGGCGTAGTGCGCGATGTTGAACCACAGCGTGGCCCAAAGCGAATGCTTCTCATCTTTGGCGCAAAAGATGCGTTGCGCCACAAATCCCCCGCCGCCCGGCTCGGCGCCCGGGTACCAGTTGGCCCACCAGTTCACACCCAAATACACGCCGAAGGCCAGGATAGGCATCCAGGGAGAGTGCAAGTCCGGGATGAAAGACAGAATGGAACCGGAGCCTCCGTACTGGGCTTTGCGCGCCGCGTCCACCACGGCGAGTTTCTGCATCATGGCGCCCATGCCGCCCACCGCTTCCACCGCCACGTAGGCAAGAAGAATCACCATGCTCATCATCAGCACAAACTGGAAGAGGTCCGTCCACAGCACGCCCCACAATCCCGACATGTAGGCGTATAAGCTGGTGATGGCGATAATGCCGAACAGGATGACCACCGCCCAGCCTTTGGAAATGCCGAGCGAGAGCCCCAGGATTTTTTCCATCGCCAGGTTGACCCAGCCGATGATGACGCAATTCATCAGGATGCCGAAATAGACGGAGCGAAAACCGCGAAGGAAGGCTGCGGCCTTGCCCGAGTAGCGCAGTTCGACGAATTCCACGTCGGTGATGACTTCCGAGCGCCGCCACAGCCGGGCAAAGAAGAAAACCGTCATCATGCCGCTGAACAGCAGGCTCCACCAGAACCAGTTGCCGGCGATGCCTTGCGTGGCAACGAGGCCCGTGACCGCCAGGGGAGTGTCGGCGGCAAAGGTGGTTGCCACCATCGAGGTTCCCGCCAGCCACCAGGAGACCTGGCGGCCCGAGACGAAAAAGTCGTCGGTGCTGGCGCTGGCCCTCTTGCGGAAGAACATTCCGACGCCCAGCATGAAGACGAAATAGCCGGCTACGACCAGCCAGTCAATTAAGGAGAGTTTCATCGCGGCGCCTGTCGAAGCATTCTGTGTGGTCGAGATAACCTTTCATTGACACGCAAGGCGCGCCAGTATATAGCAAAAGTGATTTGAATCGAAGCGCAATCACCCCCGGCCGGGCAATCTTTCGCGCGGCCGCGGGTCCTTCACAAAGGATGGGTATGGGCTTTCATCTCAGATTTTCTACTGCGGCAGCAAGCGGGATGCTCCTGGCGATGTTGGGGGCAACGGTCGCGGCAGCG
>JAHEKS010000021.1 GCA_024638215.1 Acidobacteriota bacterium
GAGCAGTTTGCGTTCTTCGATGTATAAGGCGAATTCCTCTGGTGTAGGCTCGCTCATTTGTTCATACGCCGAGGCTGCAAGAGGACTGGTTAAGTAGCCACGACACGCCTCTTGCGTCGTGGGATTTTCTTCGATGGGTTGCACCCCGACTCATCGGGGCCGTTCTTTCACGAAGGTTGGCTAGCCGCAGACCTCTCAAAGAAGGCCGCCACTTGCTACGTGCTTATCACCTCAAGGACGTGGTACATGTGCACTACCTCCACCCCTGTCGGATGCCGCTCGATCTCCCGCAGGACCTTCAGCAGGGACCGGGGCCGCTCCAAGGCAACGATGTAGGGGTGAAGCGACTGCCTTCCAATGACCCGAAACTGACGTTCCAACTCCTCTCCATCTGAAAGCACTCTCAGGCGCCCGGTCCGCGACTGAACATCCAACCGAAAGATCTTTGCCATCAGTTCGGCGGGGCTGTCCTCCATGTAGGTCAAAGGGTTAAATAAATCGTTGTCTGGAGGCGTTAAGCTTATCCCTTCCTCTTTGTCGTCCAACGCCGAAAGTCCGCTCACATGCTCACCGTCGACAAGTCTCGCTAAAGCCTTCACGTGCCTCTCGCCTCGCGTGGCGGCGGTTTGAACGATGTGATTTATCTCGATATTGTTGTTGTCGCCGATGATCAACAATTTTGAGGTGTCGCCCGATGTGTTCACCTGGACTTTGGGTTCCTTTCCCTCCCTGCGGAGGGTCGCCATGGCTTTGAGGAACGTGAAAGCATGTTTCGCAACTTCCCACACATGAGCGGGCTGGATCCCCGCGGGTATAACGCTCAGGGCGAAATCTGCTACTGGAACTATCACCTCAATATTTGAGAAGAAGGAGCCAATTCCGATGCTCGTGGCCGTGAGTCTATAAACTGTGCGGTCAACCCTGGTCACTTTTCCCCTAGCGACAATAGAGAGGTAGGCCTTGTCCACGGTCGAATGGAACTCCCTCAGAGCCTCCGTCACTTTGAGTATGGGGACTGCGCCGATGAATTCTGGGCCCTCCAAACTAAATGTCACACGGGAAACGACAGGCATTTGCCACCTCTCACTGCCGCCGACCTATTACCGCGAGAGTAAGATGGAAACGGTATATAACTTTGGCGGAGGAAAAGCAAGGGACATTAAGACAGTAGCAAGTGGAGAGTGGCAAGTGACGAGGGACCGAGAAATTTGGCGATTTAGCGATCTGGTGATCTAGCGATTGAAAAAATCGAGAACCGGCGAGGGGAAGTCCGAATCGAAGTGGCAGCGGACGGCGTCCTGCACCATGGTCTTGAGTTCCTCCATCGTGTCCGCTTGGGTGAAGATGGAGTGGCCCAGGGCCCGCGCTTCGTAGCCGCCTTCCGGCGACTCGCTCACCGCAAAAATGACTTCGCTTTCCGCCATCCGAACCTCCGCCCGCATTATACCAAAGAATCCCCACCGCCCGGAGGAGAGGTGCCCCTCTGTTACCACCGAATTAAGATAGCTCTCTATACAACCGAAGGAGGGGAAAAGCAAGATTTAAGAACAGTGGCAAGCGGCGAGTGACAAGTGACGAGTGCTGGTCAGGCGTAAACCAGGCGCCCTTTGGGTGCCGGAATGGGGCGGCCGAGGGATTTGGCGGTCTCAATCCATTCCTGGATGACCACTTCAATATTTGCCAGCGCCTCCTGGTAAGTCTTGCCGTCGGCGGCGCAGCCGGCAAGCTCCGGCGCTTCGGCAATGAAGGCCTGATCTTCCCGGCTCCAATAGATGATCAGTTCATACTTCGGCTTAGACATCCGACCGGCCTCCCAAACCGTACTTGAGTATAACATGCCGGACCTGCTTGACCTGATAGGGTTTGGCCTTTGAACCCTTGGGCTGGATGTTCAGGATTTCGTCCACGCCGTCTTTCCAAAGAATATGGTGGCTCCCTTTGACGCGTTCGCTGAAGCCCAGACGAAGTAGCAAGGCTCGAAGATCCGAAAAGCGAATGTTCGAATCTGACGCGCCGCGCAGGACTTGATCGAGGACGCGTTCCGGCCTAGGCACCAGCAAACACCTCCAAGGCCGTAAGGAATATCAGTATCTGAGCATGAAATCAAGAAGGCCCGAAAACCGCCAATCGCTAAATCGCATAATCACGAAACGGCGGCGAGAAGCGGATCCTTCGTCGTTCCGGTGGACTGCATCGGAACTCCTCAGGATGACAAGGGGAAGGCGGCGGCGAGCATCATGGGCAGGGGGCGAAGCTCGCGCTTGAGAGGATCGAGCATCAGGCCAAGGGCCTCAAGCGAAATGCTGCCGAGGAGGACGGAATCGCCGGCCTCGCCGAAGATGACGGGCGAAGCGGCCTCGTCGCCATTCAGGCGGAAGAGCGCCTGGCCGAGCGAGCGTTTCAGGTCTGAGCCATCGGCCAAGATGAACGTCTTGGTTTTTCCGCGCTTGATTCCCAGCCGCGACAGCACCGCGGCAGGAACGACGGAATAATAAGCCCCGGAATCGACGAGAAACTTAAGTCGCGCCGACCGCTTCGGCCGGGCGGGATTGGCAATCGTCACTCGCAAGTACGTCAGGCCCATTTCTTTCACCTGAAGGCGAGTCTAGCCCCTCCAAAACCCACTGTCAACGAGGGCGGGGGAAAAGCAAGGGGGAAGGACAGGAGTCAGGATTCAGGAGTCAGAACATTTAGTGATTAAGTGATTTGGTGATTTAGCGACTCGGAAAATCACAAAACCGCTAAATCACCTAATCACAAATCGGCGGCGAGACGCCGCCGCTACAGCCCGAATCACGAATCCCGAGCCCCGAGTCGCGAGTCCCTAGCCCCTGCCCTTCAGTATCCTCCGGGGAAGAACTGGTCCGTGAGCTTGTGGGTGTGGATGGGGCCCGAGTGCGCGGCCTGTTTTTCCTCCTGCCGCTTGAGCTCGTAGGCGGCTTTATTAGCGGCCTGCAGATAAGCCTTGGCGGCGGCCTCGACCACATTGTGGTTGGTGGATTTGCCGGTGAACTCGCGGCCCTCGAACTTGGCCTGGATGCTGACCTCCGCCACGCCGTCGGTGCCCGGACCGACGGTGTGCACGGCGAAATCGGTGATCTCGCCCGTCAGGCCGGTGATGCGGTCAATGGCGCGGAAGGCGGCGTCGCACGGGCCGTCGGCGGTGGCCGAATCGTGCGATGTCGTGCCGTCCTTTTCGAGCTCCACGGTCGCCGTGGCGCGGCCTTCGGTGGAAGAAACCGTCTGGAAGAGCTTGAGCGAGTACATCTCCGGAATGTGCTCGAAGCCCTCATCCATGAAGCCGAGCAAGTCCTCGTCGTAAACCTGCTTTTTGCGGTCGGCAAGGCGGCAGAAAAGCTCGTAGGCGCGCTCGAGCTCGGGCTTGGTGAGCGGGTAGCCCAGCTCCTCGTAGCGCTTCGAGAGCGCGTGGCGGCCGGAGTGCTTGCCCAGCACGATGTGGTTGGTCGGCGCGCCCACCGACTGCGGCGTGATAATTTCATAGGTTATAGTGTTCTTGAGAACACCGTCCTGGTGAATGCCGGCCTCGTGCGCGAAGGCGTTCTTGCCGACGATCGCCTTGTTGCGCTGCACCACCATGCCCGTCAGGCGAGTGAGCAACCGGCTGGCGGCGTAGAGCTCCTCGCTGTGAATCTCGGTGAACACCGGCAGCACGTCGCGCCGGACGTGAATCGCCATGGCGACTTCTTCCAGAGCCGCGTTCCCCGCCCGCTCGCCGATGCCGTTGATGGTGCACTCGACCTGGCGCGCCCCGCCGCGGATCCCGGCCAGCGTGTTCGCCACCGCCATGCCCAGGTCGTTGTGCGTGTGCGTGGAAAGCATCACGCGCTCCATCCCCGGCACGCGCGCCTTGACGTCCGCGAACATCTTCTCGTACTCGGGCTCGAGACAGTAGCCCACGGTGTCCGGCAGGTTCAGCACGTTCGCGCCGGCCTCGACCGCCGCGTGGCAGCACTCGACCAGATAGTTGCGGTCGGTGCGGCCGGCGTCCTCGGGCGAGAATTCCACGTCCGGGCAGAGCGACTTGGCGTAGCCGACTGCCCAGGCAATCTGCTTCAGGACTTCTTCGCGCGTCTTGCGCAGCTTGTATTGCAGGTGAATGTCCGAGGTCGCAAGAAACGTGTGGATGCGCGGGCGCGCCGCACTGCGCACCGCCTCCCAGGCGCGGTCAATATCAAGCTGGCTGGCGCGCGCCAGCGCCGCGATGATCGGGCCGCGGATTTCTTCCGCCACCGCGCACACCGCCTCGAAATCGCCTTCCGAAGCGATCGGGAAGCCCGCTTCCAGAATGTCCACGCCGAGGCGCTCGAGCTGGCGGGCCATCTCGAGCTTCTCCGCCAGATTCATGCTGCAGCCGGGGGATTGCTCACCGTCACGAAGGGTGGTGTCGAAAATGAAAATCTTCTCGGGCATTGTGTCACCTCACAAAATGTCGCTTACGACCGAAGTTCGCGGTCCCAAGATTCGCCAGGGTGCGCCTGAGCAAAGGCTATTGTCCGACCGGTCGGTAGGCAAAGTCAAGTTTATCTTTTTTCTGATATAATAAGCCGAGCTTATGGACGGCCCGTGGGGGCCTTACTTTCCTCGCCTTTGTGCGCGGGCGTCCTGTTCAAGCAAAGGGAGACGAAATGGAAATCGCTCAATTGGAAGCCTTTGTAGCCGTGGTCGAGGAGAAAAGCTTTTCGCGCGCCGCGCTGAGGGTGCATCGCACGCAGCCTGCGGTCAGCCAATCGGTGCGGCGGCTGGAAGACTGGTTCGGCGCGGCGCTGCTCGACCGCTCATCGAAGAGCGGCGTGCTAACTGAAGCCGGCCGCATCGTTTACGACCACTCCAAGCGCGTGCTCAACATTCGCCAGGAAGCGCGCTCGGCAATTGCGGAGTTGCAAGCGCTCGAGCGCGGCCGCGTCACCGTGGGCGCCAACGAATCCACGGCCCTTTATCTCTTGCCGGTGCTCAACGCGTTTCGACGCCGGCACCCGCGCGTGCAGGTTGCGGTCGAGCGCAGCTTGTCACGCGAGATTCCTTCCGCTCTGCTGCGCCACGAGATTGACCTCGGCGTGCTTTCGTATGACCCGCAGAACCCCGTGCTCGAATCCACCGTGGTCTCGCTCGACGAGCTTTGCCTGATCGTTCCGCCCGGCCATCGCTTGGCAGGCGCGCGCGACGTGAGCGTGCGCGACCTGGGCACGGAATCGTTTCTGGCTCACAACGTCGCATCGCCCTATCGCCGGCGCGTGATCGAGACCTTCGCCGAGATGCACACGCCGCTCGAAATCATCCTGGAACTGCCCACCGTCGAGACCATCAAGAAATGCGTGCGCATGGGGATGGGCGTGGCGTTTGCGCCGCGCATGTGCATCGAGGACGAACTTGCGCGCGGAGAATTCGTGTCCGTGCACGTACGCGAGCTGCACATCGAGCGCCAGTTGCGCCTGATCTACCGCAAGGAGGCCGCGCTCTCCGCCGCCGCCCGCGCCCTGCTGGAAGTCGCAAAGGCGGGCAATGTGTAGCGGTCTTTGGCTCGCTGCCCGCGAGCAGAAGACGTGGCCGCGTGCCTGATCGGCGCCATGCTCGCCGTCCTCCTCCTCGGCAAGCTCCACGACAAGGCCATCGAAAAGCTCGTCGAGCCTCGCCGCGCCTAATGCGCCCGATAACACTTGCAATGATGCCGGTGGCGGAACGCCTTCGCATCACTCCCCCCAGTTCAGGAAGCAACCGTGGTGCTGCAAGGGCGCAAGCCGCTCTCTTACAAACGCTTCCCCGCTGAAGGGACCCGGTACAGGGTAGTCCGAATACTGCGCTTGACATTCGCTTCCCAAAGAGTTACAAGCCTGAACAACTACCACTTAGAAAATGGAGGTGCTTCATGGAAGGGAAAACTCCCAAGTGGGAAGAGCTAGACCATGGTGTCAAGATTCTAAGACTTTATGAAACAGACTTGAATCCGCGTTGGCCCAGGGTCCTAGTCCTACAGCTCACGGCCGAAAAGTTCAAGGAGTTTGATCACAACATCTTGGCATTTGACGAGAGGTACCATCTTCTGCCCGACAAGCCGATAAGGTGGGCTTCGAGTTGCGTAAAACCGCCCCAAGTTAAGGGAGTTGCTGACGCGCCGGATTCAGCATCCTGGACTGTGGTCATGCTTAAAGGTCCCTCGTGTAAGATGGTTTGCGCTGCTTCCCCGGAAGAGTCATCGTGAAACTGCCCCGGGGAGTAATTCCCTAGGGATTGGGACCCTGCCATGCCGCACGTAGCCGCAACGGGCGGAGGAAGCAGCCGACGGCCTTGTGGGGGCTTGCCCCGCAGGCGGCAGGATGACCTTTGAGGGCCACCCCACGCGTCGGAGTATGTGCAAGGCCCTAAGGCGGAAGGCGCATCCGACGCATGAGATCTTGAAAGCGCGGATGGGACCGGACGGAATCAAAAGCCGGGTCGACGGTAAGGACCACCAAGCGGGCATCCCGCTCGGCGTAAGCCTTTTCGAGCCAGTCAAGTCCCTCATCTTTCTTGCCCAGGGCCAAATAGACTTGCGCGAAAAAGAATGAGGGAATATAGCCGCGCGGCGCCCGCGCGCGCCATCCGTTCAGGATGTTTTGTGCGGCGGTCTCGTTTCCCGATAAAGCGTAGGCCCGGGCAAGATCCACCGCCCGGGCCGGATCGTTGCCGGAAAGGCTGACGGCTCTTTGACACTCTTCGATAGCCTGCGGGTACATCCCCTTTGCCAGGTAGCTTAGCCCCAAGCAATTGTGCGCATTGGCGGAATCAGGCTCCAAGCTGACGACTTTCTGGCACTGCCCGATGGCTTCGTCGTACCGACGGGCATAATAAAACGTCCATCCCAACATGACTTGTGCCGAGACGGAAAGCGGGTCGAATTTCTGTGTCAGGTGGATCTCGGCTATGGCTTCCTCGGGCCTTCGGCTGACCGACAAGTAATCTGCGTACCGGCGATGTGCTTCTACGCTGCCTGGGTCAAGTTCGAGGGCGCGCTTGAATTCTCTCTCCGCTCCCGGCCAGTTCCATTCTCCAAGGAATCGGACCTCCCCCAGCGCCGCGTGCGCCTCGGCTAAGTTGGGGTCAATCGCGAGCGCCTTGAGCGCGTATTGCTTAGCTTTCGGCATCCTCACCTTGGGGGGCAGCTCGTCTGTCAACCAGTAGTAATCCGCCAGGCCGGCGTATGCGGGAGCGTAATTCGGATCCAATTGGATTGCCTGCTCGAAGTACTGGCCCGCGGTCTTCCAGTCGCGTTCAGTATCCTTGTACCAGTGATACCGTCCTTTCAGGTAGGCCTCGTAGGCTTGGGGAACAATGGGGCGTGCGGCAGCGAGGCGCATGCGTTCCTGCGGCGTCACGGCAATTTCGATTTGGTCGGCAATTGCGCTCGCTACCTCGCCTTGGATCTTCAGCACGTCCTGCAGGTCGCGTTGGTAGCTTTGCGCCCAGAGATGCGTGTCGGTAGGCGCATAAATCAATTGCGCGGTAATCCGCACTTGATCTCCCGAGCGCAGCACCGTTCCTTCCACGACGGCGTCCACGTTTAACTCGCGCGCGATCTCAGGCAGGGGCTTGTGTGTACCCTTGTAAAGCATAGCGGAAGTCCGCGAGATCACGCTGAGGGATTTCATTTGGGCCAGGGCGGTGATCAGTTCGTCGGTCATTCCCTCGGCGAAGTAATCCTGTTCGGGATCCCCTGAGAGGTTCTCGAGCGGAAGGACAGCGATGGATTCAATGTGGCCCGGCGCCCTGGCCGGCGACAAGCGGTTCCGCAAACCGTCCACATTCATCAGCAACCCGATCGTTACCAGGAGAAGGACACAGGCTGCCGCAAACCCCGCGATCCGCCAGCGCCTCGGTGGCCGAGTGGGAAGACGAACCGAATCTGTGGTCCTGGGCAATGCCAACTGCCGCAGATCGACCTCCAAATCCTGCGCAGACTGGTAGCGGTTCTCGGGCTCCTTCTCAAGGCACTTGTTGATGACTCGCTCAAGTTCCGGAGAGATCCTGCTATTGAGTGCGCGCGGGGTTACGACGGGTTGGTGCAAAATGGCATCACTCAGGCGCAGCGCCGTCTCTTCGCAAAAGGGACGCCGACCGGTCGCCATCTCGTACAGAACCGCGCCGCAGGCGAAGATATCCGTGCGTGAATCGGCGGGGAGAGACTGCAACTGCTCAGGCGCCATGTAAGGCAGAGTGCCCACGGCGGCCTGATCTCCGCTGGTAGAATCCGTAGTGACGTCGGCTCCAGAGGCTTGATAAGACGCCCTCAGCGCCTTTGCGATCCCGAAATCAAGAATTTTCAGCCGCCCGTCGGAGGTAACGCGCAAATTAGCGGGCTTGAGATCGCAATGCGCGATCTTTTGCGCATGCGCGGCTGCCAGTCCGCTGGCCAACTGGGCTCCCAAGCGCGCTATCTCTTTCTCGGGCAGCGGACCTTTCGTAAGTATTTCGTCGAGTGAGGTTCCAGGGATGTACTCAACAACCAGGAATTCCACGTCGCCCTCGGTATCGAAATCCAAAAGAGTCTCGATGTTCGGATGACTCAGCCGGGAAAGCGCCCGAGCTTCTTTGCGGAGCCGCTTGCGGATGGTTTCATTGCTCAGTACGCTCGGCGATATGACTTTCAAGGCTACATCACGTTCCAGCCGTTCATCGCGTGCCAGGTACACCTCGCCCATCCCTCCGACGCCGATTTTCTCCAGAATGCGGTAATGGCTCAGTAGTTGGCCGATCATGGGCTGGAAAGCCTTTCTCTAGGGGACATATTAGGGTCGCAGGCAAGACAAGTCAAACAGTGTCGGCTAACCGGAGGTCCGATCTGTGACGTTGGGGCGCCGGCTGAGTGGTCGAACCGAATTCCCTCTGGGCGCAGATCGACGCTCATTCGAGAATGCACCAGAGGTCATTGGCTGCCAGCCTTATCTGAGAAGCTGACGGGCGCGGGGCGCGGTCCGCAGCGGCGGCTCAAAAAAACTGCCCGCACGGCCGAGGAAACCCGCACTGGGGAAATGGTCATCCTAATTAATGATGATGAATTGTTACAGCTCGGCGACGGTTGCTGGGAAGCCCCGCGTTCGGGTGTGGGGTCTCGCGGCGCTTCTCCTGTGCGCGGCCTTGCCGGCGACCGCCAACCGCACGGATCTCCCCAAGAATCCGATGGACAACGTCTACGACATCGGGCACCGGCGCGTGGCCCACCACAGCATCATCTCCCAGCAAAGGGAAATCGCCCTGGGCACGAAGTATGCCAAGGAGATTGACCGCGATTCAAAACTCATCAAAGACCCGGTCATCACCGAGTACGTCAACCGGGTCGAGCAGAACATCGCGCAAAACTCCGATGCCGAGATTCCCATCACCGTGAAGGTGATTGACTCGCCTGAGATCAATGCCTTTGCGCTGCCGGGCGGGTATATCTACGTGGATACGGGCCTGCTTCGCGCGGCGGGAAGCGAAGCACAATTGGCCGGCGTCCTCGCGCACGAGACCGCGCACATCGCCGCCAACCATTTCGGAGAGGAGGCGACCCGTCAGACCCTGCTGCAATACGCCATGATCCCCCTGATTTTCACACCCATGACCTATCCCGTGTATTTGGGCCTCTCGGAGGGGATGAACCTGGGCATTCCGCTCGCCTTCCTGAAGTTCAGCCGCAGCGACGAGCAGCAAGCCGATTTCCTCGGACTGCAATACATGTGGAAGGCCGGGTACGACCCGGAGGCTTATCTGAGCATGTTTGGGAAGATTTTGCAGGAGGAACGCAGCCAGCCGGGAAGCGTCCCCAAGATTTTCATGGACCATCCGCCCACCACCGACCGCATCATCAAGGCGGAAGAAGAAATCAAGACCATCCTGCCGCCCCGCAAGCAGTATCTTGAATCCACTTCGGAATTCGCGGGTGTGCAAGAGCGGCTCGACACTCTGCTCGGCAACATGAGGCGACACAAAAAGGGCGAAAACTCGCCCACCCTCATGCGCCGCAAGCAGAATTCAAAAGCGGGCAGCAATAAGACTTCTGATGACGACAAGCCGCCCGTGTTGCGCCGGCGCGACTGAATTACACCTTTCCGGAAGGAATCAAAGACAGAAGGGTCAGGAAAACATTTCACACAGAGACCATCGAGGGACTCTTCTCCGTGGTCTCTGTGATTACCTCAGCGCCCTCTGTGTGAAATTCCCTACTTGGTCTCGTGCCTTTGCGCGCGGCGCAGGAACGCGGGAACGTCCAGGTCGTCGGCGGCGATTTCGGTTACGGGCGCAGCCGGATCGGCCGCCGCTGCTTCGACCGGCAACTTCTCTTTCTTGAGCAGCAGGTTTTTGACGCTCTGCTGGGCCGAGCGCACGGCGGGCGAGACACCCGTGCGCGGCCGCATGCCCATCCGGTCCGGCTTGATGCCGGTGGCGATTACCGTGACCTTGACCGAATCCTTCATCGCCTCGTCGTGGACCGCGCCGAAGATGATATTAGCGTTTTCGGCGGCAACTTTTTGGACAATGCTCGAAGCCTCGTGAACTTCGTGCAGGGTCAGCTTGCTCGATCCGGTAATGTTGAGCAGAATCCCTTGCGCCCCGTTGATGGAAGCGTCTTCGAGCAGGGGGCTGGCGATGGCGCGGTTGGTGGCTTCGACGGCGCGGTTTTCCCCTTCTCCCACCGCCGTGCCCATCACCGCGTAGCCCATCCCCTTCATGATCGTCTTGATGTCGGCGAAGTCGCGGTTGATGATCCCGGTGATGGTAATGATGTCAGAGATGCCCTGCACGCCCTGCCGCAGGATGTCGTCGGCGATGCGAAACGCCTCGAAGAAGCTGGTTCCCTTGTCCACGAACTGCATCAGGCGCTCGTTGGGGATGCAGATGACCGTGTCCACTGCATCGCCCAGTTCCGACAGGCCCTGCTCCGCCTGCGCCATGCGGCGCTTGCCCTCGAAAGCGAAAGGCTTGGTGACCACACCGACGGTCAGTGAGCCGAGCTCGCGCGCCAGGCACGCCACGATGGGCGCTCCGCCCGTCCCGGTCCCCCCGCCCAGGCCGGCGGTGACGAAGACCATGTCCGCACCCTCCAGCGCGTCAATGATCTTCTCCGTGTCTTCCAGCGCCGCGCGCCGGCCGATTTCGGGATTAGCGCCCGCCCCGAGCCCCTTGGTGAGCTTGGCGCCCAACTGAATCTTGATGGGCGCCTGCGAAGCTTCCAGCGCCTGCAGGTCGGTGTTGGCCACCATGAATTCGACGCCCTCCACCTTGGCGGCAATCATCCGGTTGACGGCGTTGCCGCCTCCGCCGCCCACACCGATCACTTTGATTTTCGCGCCATGCCGAAGCTCGTCGGAAAAATCCACCCGAAGGCCGTTCCCTTCTGCATCAGACGCCATGCTTTTTCCCTCCATCCGTTCTCTTGCGCTCAACCCCCGCCACGCTCTTGAAGTGGCTTCGAGCCTTCGACCTCATTTTCCCTTGAGCACGCCCCAGAGCTTCCCCGTCCAACCCTTCTCCTGATGGTCTTCGAGAAGGTGGAGGCGATTCCCGTAGGCGATCAAGCCGATAACGGCCGCAAACGCCGGCCCAGGAAGGATGTCGCCCATTTTCGCCAGGCCACGCGGCTCTCCCACGCGCACCGGGATGCCAAGGATTCGCTCGCCGAGGGCCGCGAGGCCCCCGAGCTTCCCCCCGCCGCCCACCAGCACCACGCCCGCACCCAGTTGCTTCTCGAAACCGGACCGCGCCAGCTCCTCCTGCACCAGCTCGAAAAGTTCCTCCCCGCGCGACTCGATGATCTCCGCCAGCATCGCCGCGCTGACCTCGCGGGCGGGGCGCTCACCCACGCTGGCAACCTCGATGACCGCCTCGAAAGGCTTGCCACGCTCGCGCTCGCCCCACGCACGCTTCATCTTCTCGGCTTCGGGAATCGGGGTGCGCAGCCCCACCGCAATATCGTTGGTGAAATGATCCCCGCCTATCGGCACCACCGCGGAGTGGCGGACGGTTCCCGCATGGTAAACAATCAGCTCGGTCGAGCCGCCGCCAATGTCCACCAGCGCCACGCCCAGCTCACGCTCGTCAGCGCCCAGGCACGCCAGCGCACCGGCCAAGGGCTCAAAAACCGTGTCCAGAACTTCGATCCCGGCGCGGTTGCAGGCCGTGATGACGGTCTGATGCGCGGCGGTCGCGGCCGTGATCAGGTGAACGTTCACTTCCAGCCGCGAACCTACCATGCCCACCGGATTGCGAATGCCGTCCTGGGAATCCAGCAGGTATTCCTGCTGCTCCACGTAGATGCGCTCGCGGTCGGGCGGCAGGGTGATCCCCTGCGCGGTCTGGATGACGCGCGTAATGTCGTCGCGGGTGACTTCGCGCATGTGCCCCATCATTTTGCCCAGGCCCAAAGCGCCGCGCGAATTCACCCCGCGGATGTGCGGCCCGCCCACTCCCACGTATGCGGAATCGACCGCCAGCCCGGAAGCGGACTCGGCGGCTTCCGCAGCCTTCTTGATGGAAGAGACCGTCGCGTCGAGATTGACGATCACCCCTTTGCGCAAGCCTTTAGATTCCGCCACGCCCAGGCCGGCGGCCTCCAGGCGGCCGCTTTCGCCCGGCTGGCATACCAGCACGCAGGTCTTGGTGCTGCCGATATCTGCGCCGACAATGTAATAGTCTCTGGCCAAAAACTTTCACTCCTGATGAGCTGCCGGCCGACCCGGCGCTCCCGGCTTCGACGACGACCGCTGCGGGTTCACCACCACTTGATTCCGGTAGCGCAGATCCACGGAATAAATCCGGGCATTGTTTTTGCGCATTTCGGGGATGAGCACCAGGAAATCATGGAAGCGTTCCGCGAAACCCTGCCGCCCGAAATGCACCAGGATGGTATCTTCGCCCTGAACCAGCACGGCTTTCAAATCGTCCGCGTCGGAAAGGTCCACTTCGGAAACAATCCAGCCCGAGGCAGCGACTGGATCCGCCATCTGATGCTGGAAACTCTGAAAAAGGGCCATGCGCGCGCGGCGGTCGGAGGCGTCGCTCGCCGCGTCCAAACCCTCGATCACGGGAAAAGCAAACCTGCCGTGTTCCGGCTTTTCCAGGATCACGCCGTCCCCGTCCACCAGCTTCACTTGCCCGTCCACGGTCACGAAGGCCACCGGCGTGCGCTCCACCAGCCGGACGATCAGGCGGTGAGGAAAGGCGCGCGTCAGCGCGGCCGATTTCACCCAGGAAATAGATTCCACGCGACTGCGCATTTCGTCAAGCGACAACCGCAAAATGTTGACCCCGTATCGCGCGCCCGTCGTGGGCAAGCCGAGCGCGTTCATCACCTCATCCGGCGAAACGTATTGATTACCCTCCACCACCACGTCGCGCGCCGAGCGGATTTCGAAGCGTGGCGAATGGCGCAGGTAGCCGACCAGCCGAGCGGCTCCGTAGGCCAAAGGAGCCAGAACCACCAGCCCGATCAGCGACCAGCGCAGGATGCGCCCGAGGTTTTGCGAAAAACGGCGCCGCCGCACCTGCAAAGGTTTCTGCCGGCGGCGATAGGGTGACTCGTCGCCCTCCTCGAGCTTATCCGGCAGCAGAATTTCGTCTGACCCGCTTGCCATATCTTGCTTGAACGGATACGGGAACCCGAAGGCCGTTTCCAAATCCGCCGACCACCACTCTGTCTCGTCGCGCTCAGATGCCCGCCCGTCCGGAAACTCGCTCGGCTTTTCTCGCGTTCACTTCCCTGCGGCGCAACTCCTCCGCCAGCATCTCACCCACTTTCCAGATGCTTCCCGCGCCAATCGTCAGGATCAGGTCGCCCGGGCGCGCCTGCTCCAGCACCTCGGCAATGGCCTCCGCTTCCGTTGGTGCGTAGCGCGCGCGCTCCAAACCCAGTTCGTGCATCCGTTCGACCAGCCGCTCCGTGGTAATCCCCGGGATGGGCGGCTCGCTGGCTGGATAAATATCCAGCACGTAAACTCGGTGCGCTGCGTCAAAGCAACGGGCGAAGTCGTCCATCAAAAACTTGGTTCGCGTGTAGCGATGCGGCTGGAAGATCGCCCAGATGCGCCCCGAGGCGCGCAAACGCGCCGCTTCGAGCGTGGCGCGGATTTCCGAAGGGTGATGGCCGTAGTCGTCCACCAGGATGATCCCGCCCGCTTCCACCTTGACCTGAAAGCGGCGGTCGGCGCCGCGGAAGTGCTCCAGGCCCTCGCGGATCTGCGCGGGTTCGAGGTCCAGCTCCATTCCCACGGCAATGGCAGCGAGGGCATTCTGAACGTTGTGCCGACCGGGCACGCGCACCGAGAATGCGCCCAGCGGGCTTCCCTTCCTCTCGGCTTTGAAAATGGAACCCTCGCGCGTCAGCTCGACGTCGCCGGCGGTAAAATCCGCGCCAGGCTGGATTCCATACGTCACCGTGCGGCGCGTGAGCCGCGGCGCGAGGCTGCGAATGAATTCCCCCCAGGGCGCGTCCACGCACGCCACGACGGCCCCGTAAAACGGCACCTTGTTCATGAACGACGCGAAGGCCGAGAGGATGTCGTCCATGTCGCGATAGTGGTCGAGGTGTTCGCGATCAATGTTGGTGACCACGGCGATGGTGGGCAGCAAGTGGAGAAACGACTTGTCGCTTTCGTCGGCCTCGACCACCATCCATTCGCCCTTGCCCAGCCGCGCGCTCGAGCCGAACGCGTCCAGCCGCCCGCCGATCACCGCCGTGGGATCCAGCCCCGCTTGCGCCAGCATCACGGCGATCATGGAAGTCGTGGTGGTCTTCCCGTGCGCGCCGGCCACCGCAACGCAGGATTTCAACCGCATCAGCTCTGCCAGCATTTCCGCGCGCGGAATGACTGGAATCTGCAGCCGCAAGGCCTCCAGAACTTCCGGGTTCTCGCGCGAGACGGCGGAAGAGGTGACGGCCACCTGTGCGCCGTGGACGTTAGGCGCGGCGTGGCCCGCGAAGATGCGCGCGCCGAGCTTCGCCAGGCGGTCGGTGACCGAGGTCGCCTTGATGTCCGAGCCGGAGACGGTGAAGCCCAGATTGAGCAGCACCTCCGCGATGCCGCTCATCCCGATGCCGCCAATGCCCACGAAATGGATTTTGCGAATCTTGCCGAGCATATTTACCTTGCCAATTCCTCAATCAAATCAGCGATGCGCTCCGCCGCGCCGGGCTTTGAAAAAGCACGCGCGGCGCATTCCATCGCGGTCAGGCGTTCAAGCGATTCGAGCAGCGCGAGAATCTCATCCGCCAGGCGCTGCGGCGTCAGGTTTTGCTCCTCAATGACGCGCGCCGCTCCCGCCCGCTCGAGCGCCCGAGCGTTGTGCAACTGGTGCTGGTCCGTGGCGTGCGGAAAAGGAATGAGCACCGCGCCTTTGCCGGCCGCGGCGATTTCCGCCACGGTGGAAGCGCCCGACCTGGCAACGACCAGGTCCGCCCGTGCGAGCGCCCCGGGAACATCTTCGATGAACGCGCAGACTTCCGCCGCAATGCCCCAATCTCGATACGCACCCTCGACGGCATTATAGTCCCGTTCTCCGGTTTGGTGGACGACCTTTACCATTTCTCGCGGCAGCAGGCGCATCGCCTCCGGCATGCACCGGTTGATGCCTTTCGAGCCCTGGCTCCCGCCCACAACCAGCACCGTGAACGGCGACGAGTGCGCCTTCGGCGGGACGCTGAAGAACGCCCTTCGAATCGGGTGGCCCGTCACGCGAGCTTTGGAACCGTAAAATCGCGCCGCTTCTTCAAAGCCCACCGCGGCCAACCGCACCAGCGGCGCCAGGACTCGATTGGTGAATCCTGGCACCGCGTTCGGCTCAATCAACAATGTCGGGATGTCCTTGAGCGCGGCTTCCAGCATGACCGGGCCAGCCAGATATCCGCCCACACCAACCACGACGTCGGGTTGGAATTCGCGCAGCGTCGAGGCCGTTTCGTAGACGCTTTTGGGCAAAATGAGCATATTGGCCAGCCTCTTCACCCCGCCGATGCCCTTCAAGCCTGCCGCCGCGATCATTCTCAGGCGAAAGCCGGCGGCGGGAACCACTCGTGCCTCGAGGCCGCGTCCAGTACCCAGAAACTCAATTTCGGGGCCACCGCGCGTCTCCCCGGCGTGGCGGGCGCGCAATTCCTGCGCCACCGACAGCGCCGGGAAGATATGCCCGCCGGTTCCGCCCGCGGCCATGAGGACGCGCGGCCAAGTTTGCAGAAACCTTTCGTCCCCATTCACGACGAGCCGGCCTTCCTCGACACGCTCTTCTCGGTCCGTCATCAGTGCGCCCATGCCCCTGTCTCTGACCACCCGGTCCGCCTCAGCTCGAATGCTGGGAAATGTTCAGCAAAATGCCCAGCGCGAGCAAGTTCATCAGCAACGAAGACCCGCCGTAGCTGATCAGCGGCAGCGGAGTCCCCTTGGTAGGCAGCAATCCAAGGACCACACTGATGTTGACCAGAGCCTGCCCCACCACCAGAACGGTCAGCCCGATGGCCAGCAGGCGGCCGAACTCATCCGAGCAGTTGGCGGCGGCGCGCAGCCCGCGCCACAGGATGATCGCGAACAGCGCCAGCACGGCTACCGTCCCGATAAATCCAAGTTCCTCGCCGATCACCGCGAAGATGAAGTCGGTATGCGGCTCGGGAAGGTAGAACAGCTTCTGCCGTCCTTCCATCAGGCCCACGCCGTCAATGCCTCCCGTTCCGACCGCGATGGTGGATTGAATGATTTGGAACCCGGCGCCCAGCGGGTCCGCGTTCGGGTTCAAGAACGCCAGGATGCGCTTGTAA
The DNA here is from genome assembly GCA_024638215.1 of Acidobacteriota bacterium. Classification (GTDB taxonomy): domain Bacteria; phylum Acidobacteriota; class Terriglobia; order UBA7540; family UBA7540; genus JAHEKS01. Next base: position 16,775 of record JAHEKS010000021.1, read on the forward strand.
CGGTACCCCACGTGAAACACCAGCAGATAGATGACGGGAAGCGCCGCCAGCGCCCCGCCCACGAAATACATCAGGTTCAGCCCGGAGGCATAGAGCATGGCCGCCGCGACCAGCACGATGGCCAGCGCCGTGCCGAAATCCGGCTCCTTCACGATCAGCAGGACGGTTGCTCCCACCACCAGGCCGACGGGCGCCAGCGTGTGTTTCCAGTCATTCGCCTGCCCGCGCCGGAGATCGAGGAAATAGGCCAGAAAAACCACCAGCGCAATCTTGCTGAATTCGGACGGCTGAAATCCTATCGGGCCGAGAGCGAACCAGCGGTGCGCGTTGTGCGCGGGCGCGCGAAACAGAACCGCCACCAACAGAAGAAGTTGGATCGCCACGGCCGGGAAAATCACCAAGGGGCTGGCAAGCTTCTTATAATCGAAATTCATCATGGCGACCATCAGCCCCAGGCCGAGTATCGCCCAAGCCACTTGGCGGATGAAGAAGTAATAGCTCGAGCCGAAGCGGTCCGCCGCCATTACTGCCGAGGCGCTGAACACCATCAAGGCGCCGAAGAAAACCAGCGCCACAACGGAGCCGAACAAGAGCTTGTCGGATTGGAGTTGCCGTGCCATCGCGCCTCAGTGCTCTCCATTCCGGGCCGGGGGCTTGCCGGCGACATTCTGGGAGCGCGAGTCTGCGCTCCCTCTCGCGCGCGGCGTGGCCGGCACTTCGAACATCAACGCTTCGTCTTCTACGTCCTCCAGGGAGCCCAATTCCTCTGGGTCGAGAGGCTTGAAGGCATCCTCGGCCTCCTCGAAGGACGGCCCGGCGTCCGGCGGCGAGATCTCGTCGGCGCTCACCTCATACACGTACGTCAGCTCGCGCGCAGTTGCAGCCCCGGGTTTTGGCTTCGGAGCGGCCTTCAATTCAGAGTCAGAAATAGCCGACGGCACGCCCGCCGGATGAGCGGGAACCGATGCCTTGGGCTGCTTCGCAATATCAGCAATCGCTGGGGCCGGCGAAGGAGCTGGTGCCGCCGGGGAGATGGGCGGCCGGGAGAGTTGCGCGGATGGGGGTTCTAGAGCCGGAAGCTCTTCCGGTGCCGCAGGTGAAGGCGGCGGGACGACAATTCGTGGCCCTATCTCTTCACCGCCTGCATCCAGGGAACGGGCAAGCTCGCTGGTCAGTTTCTTGAACACTTGGCCGCGGTGCTCGTAGTCTTCAAACTGGTCAAAGCTGGCGCACGCCGGAGCCAGGAGAACCACTTCCCCAGGAACGGCCCGCTGGAAGGCCTGCCGGACCGCCGTCTCCAGGTCGCCCGCCCGGATGGTCACCGCCACATCCTTGAGCTCCGCCTCGATGCGGTCGGCAGCGGCTCCGATCAGGAGAATGTCGCGCACTCTGCCCTGCAAAAGCGGCCGGAGGGGGGCGTAGGGCGCGCCCTTGTCCTTCCCGCCCAGGATCAAATGCACGCCGCGCTCGAAGGCGGAGAGCGCCTTGGCCGTCGCGTCCACACTGGTGGCTTTTGAATCGTTGTAGAATTCCACGCCGCGAAGGGTGCGAACGAATTCCAGCCGGTGCTCGACGGCTTGGAATTCACGCACCGCGGTTCGGAGAGCGCCGAAATCCGCTCCCATCAGGCACGCTGCCGCCGCCGCAGCCAGAATATTCTCCAGGTTGAACGCGCCGCGCAGGCCGACGTCGTGCGTTTCAAGCAGCGTCCGCTCAAGGTTCGCAACACGGTAGCGGACTTGGCCGTCCGAAACAAAGACCCCGTCAGGCAGATTTCGCCGGCGCGAGAAGAATACTTTCCGGCTCCGAATCCCCGCCGCGAGGTTCATCACGGCAGGGTCGTCGGCGTTCAGGACCGCCCAATCGTCTTCGGTCTGATTGCGGAAAATCCGGGCCTTGGCGTCCACGTAGGCTTCAAACGAAGGATGGCGGTCCAGGTGATTGGGCGTCAGGTTCAGCAGGACCGCGACGTGCGGGCGGAAGGTTTGAATCGCTTCCAGTTGGAAACTGCTCAGCTCGGCCACCAGGATGGTTTCTTCCGAGGTGTTGTCCACGGCGGAGATGAGCGGCACGCCGATGTTCCCGCCCACAAAGGTCGAAAAGCCGGAGCCCTTGATCACCTTGCCGAGGAGCGCGGTCGTGGTGGTCTTGCCGTTGGACCCCGTGATGCCCACAATGGGGCCTTTCAGATACCAGCTTGCCGCTTCAATCTCAGGCACCACCTGAATGCCGTGCTCGCGGGCCTTCACCAGGTGAGGCATGTCCCAAGGGACACCGGGGCTCACCACAATCAGGTCCTGCGTGAGAAAAGTCTCTTGGAGGTGCTGGCCGAGTTCCAGGCCGATTTTTTGCGCCGAGAGTTGCCGGATCTCATTTTGAAACGCCGAGGGCGGGCGCGAGTCCGAGACCATGACGGTCGCTCCGCGCGCCGCCATGCACCGGGCGGCTTCGCGGCCGCTCCGCGCCAGGCCTACGATCAGCACGCGCTTGCCGCACACGTCCATCAGGAGCGCCTCCGGGGGCGGCCGTTCTTGCGCAGGTAGCCGCTCAGGATTTCCGAGACGACCTCGGAAAGGGACCGCTGCGCGCGCCGCGCCACCCGGCGGGCGGCCACCAGGGTGTCGCGGTTCAGCGTCAGGCTGACTCGCGTCGGGTTGCGAAAAGATTTGGGACGCGCCATAGAATATTAGTGCGCATTTTATGCGCAGAAATTCTCGCGGTCAAGAACAATCGCGCCCCAAGGCTTGTATTGGAAACGATGGGGGGCGAACGTCATGAGCGCGAACCTCAGCGTAGTTTCAGGGTCGTCAGCGCGAAGAGGGCGAAAATCAGCGCCACGATCCAGAAGCGCGCGATAATTTTCGATTCCTTCCACCCCGTCAGCTCGAAATGGTGGTGGATGGGCGCCATCTTGAAAATCCGTTTGCCCCGCATCCGGTACGACCCCACTTGCAGGATGACCGAAAGCGCTTCCACCACGAAAACGCCGCCGATAAAGGGCAGCAAAAGCTCCTGCTTGATAACCACCGCGACGGTGGCAATCGCCCCCCCCAGCGCCAGCGAACCCACGTCGCCCATGAAGATTTCCGCCGGGTAGGCGTTGTACCAAAGGAAGCCGAGGCTGGAGCCGACCATCGCACCGCAAAAGATGGTCAACTCCGCCACCCGCGGCAGGTGTTCCAAATCCAGGTACTCGGCCAGCACGGCGTGCCCCGCCACGTAGGTGAGCACGGTGAGGGCCGAAGCGGTAATGATGACGCAGCCGATCGCCAGCCCGTCCAGGCCGTCGGTCAGGTTCACGGCATTCGACGACCCGACCAAGAGAAAGATGACGAAGGCAAAAAAGGGCAGAAAGGCCAGCGGATAGGTCCAGGCATGTTCGCGGAGAACTGCGATCGTCAGTTCGGGGCGGAGGTTTTTGAAAAAGGGGAACGTCAACGCGGTGGAATACAGTCCTTTGGCCGTCATCAGGACCAGAATGACGGCAAACACAAAGCTGACCAGGATTTGAAGGAAGAACTTCTTCCGCGCGCGAAGGCCCAGGTTGTTGTGGTGGCGCAGTTTTTGGAAATCGTCCCAGAATCCGATTGCGGCGAAGGCGAGCGTCACGCCCGTGACCAGCCACACGAAGGGGTTGCCGAGATCCGCCCACAAAAGTGTGGGGACAATGATACACAGGACGATCAGCACGCCGCCCATGGTGGGCGTGCCGGCCTTGGACTGGTGCGACTGCGGGCCTTCCTCGCGGATGTACTGGCCGACTTGAAACTCTCTCAGCTTGCCAATCAGCCACGGGCCCAGCAGCAGCGACAGGAACAGCGCCGTCAGGCTGGCCGCCGCGGTCCGGAAAGTGATGTACCGGAACAGATTGAAAACGTGGATCTGATTGTGCAGCCAGAAATAGAGGTAATAGAACATGAAGAACCGTTTAGCTCGACCGCTTCAGATCTTTCTCAGCGGCAGGAGCATTCCCCAGGGTTCGAAGCAATTCGATAACCTTTTCGAGGTGCACGCCGCGCGAGCCCTTGACCAGCACCACGTCGCCCGGGCGGAGCAGGACCAGCAAGCGCTCGCCCGCCTCTTCCGCAGTTCGGCAAAGGGCCGTGTGATCGGCTGGCAATCCAGCCTCGACCGCACCTTCCACAAAAAAGCGGGCGGCGCCCTGGACGGCGATCAGCCAATCCACGCCGCACGCCACGCACGTGCGTCCGACGCGGCGGTGCAGTTCGGTGGCTTGTGTCCCCAATTCCAACATTTCCCCGGCCACCAGGATTCGCCGCGAAGCGTGCGGCCAGGCGGCCAGGGTCTCCAGCATCCTTTCCATCGCCACCGGGTTCGAGTTGTAACTATCGTTAAGCACAGTGATATCGCCGGGCAGGGTAAAAACTTCACTGCGCTGATGTAAATTGGGGCGGACGGCGAGAGCCTCGGCTATTTCCTCCGGCGCGATTTCAAACAGAGTCGCGGCGGCAATCGCGGCCAGCGCGTTCTGCGCATTGTGCCGCCCCACGAGAGGAAGCTCGAACTCGCGTTCGAAGGCGGGCGCGCGCACGCGGAAGCAGCTTCCCATCCCGGGCGTCGAGTGCCAGTCCATGGCGCGGACCGCCGCGCCGTCCGCAAAGCCGTAAGTCACGACCTTTCCGCCAAACCCAAGGGCGAAATTGCGCACCTGCTCGTCGTCGGAATTGAGGACGGCGATTCCGGGCGGCACGAGGTTTTCGATCAGCTCGTGCTTGGCATTGGCGATGGCTTCCACCGAATCGAAGAATTGCAGGTGGACCGGCGCGACGTTGGTCACGACGCCTACCTGCGGCTCGGCGATCTGCGCCAGCATGGCAATTTCCCCCGGCGCCGACATCGCCAACTCCGCCACCGCAACTTCATGGGACGGCTCAAGCTGCAGCAGCGTCAGCGGCAGGCCGTAACAGTTGTTCAGATTGCCGGCCGTTTTGAGGACCGAAAAGCGGCGCGCCAGAATCGCAGCGATCAATTCTTTGGTGGTTGTTTTCCCCGCGCTGCCCGTGACGGCGACGACGCGGCGGCCCCACTTGCGCCGCACGGCGCGGGCAAGGTCCTGAAGGGCTCGCGCCGGGTCCGGCACGGCGAGCAGCGCCGCGGCGGTGGCGCCATTGGCCTTGTCACGGCAGGCCTCGCTGACCACCGCACCCGCCGCTCCGCGTTCGAGCGCCTGAGCAACAAAGTCATGTCCGTCGAAATGAGGGCCCTTGAGGGCGAAGAAAACCTGGCCGGCAGTGAGAGTGCGAGAGTCAATCGAATAGCCCGTGGCCAGGCGGTCAGGGACGCCGCTGGTGGTGCCAAGGATTGCCGCGATGTCCGCCAGAGTCAGCTTCATAGCTTTGGGCCGGGACTCAGGACTCGGGGTTCGGGTTTCGGGGTTGGGGGTTCGGGGCCCGAATTCGGGCCCGTCTGCGATTCCCGCCGACGTAACATCGGGCCCGTGTTACGGCTGAAATCGATTTGCAAGCAATACATCAACTCTGCCCTCCGGAAGCGAAACCCGAACCCCCAACCCCGAAACCCGGATTCCGTTTATAGCCTATTTCGTGAAGAACCTTGCGCGCGACCTCGCGGTCGTCGAACGGGATGGTCCGGTCTTTCAAAATCTGGTAGGTTTCATGACCCTTGCCGGCCAGCACTACTACGTCTCCCTCGCGCGCCTCAGCCAGCGCCTTGCGGATGGCGGCTTCGCGGTCCACTTCGGCGAGGTACGGCTTGCCGGTCTTCTGCAACCCGACCAGGGCGTCGGCCATGACGCGCAAGGGATCCTCGCTGCGCGGGTTGTCGGACGTGAGGATGGCCAGGTCGCTCAGCGAGCCCGCGGCTTCGCCCATCAGCGGGCGTTTCCCGCGGTCGCGGTCGCCGCCGCAACCGAAAACCACAATCAGGCGATTCTCGGCGAGGCCGCGCGACGCCGAAAGCACGTTGCGCAGGGCGTCGTCGGTGTGCGCGTAATCCACCAGAACAAGAAACGGCTGGCCTTCGTCCACCCGCTCCGCGCGCCCGGGAACCACCCGCAAGGCGGCGATGCCTTCCACGATTTTCGTAGCATCAATTCCCAGCCCGATGGCGGTCGCCGTGGCGGCAAGAATATTCATCAGATTGGCTTGGCCGAGCAGCGGCGAAGAAACCTGGAGCGTTCCTTGCGGCGTCGAGAGCGTGGCGCGGATGCCGTCCGTCCGCAAGTCGCACTGTTTCACCCGCACCTGCGCGCCCGAGTTCATGCCGTAAGTGATGGTGCGGGGCGAGCCGAGTCCCAGCAACTTCTTTCCCCAAGCGTCGCCGGCGTTGATGACCGCCAGTTCCGGCGGCGGCGTGCCCAATCCTTCAAAGAGGCGGCGCTTGGCCTGGAAGTAGTGCTCAAAGTCTTTGTGGTAATCAAGGTGGTCCTGGGTGAGGTTGGTGAAGACGGCGGCGGAAAACCTGATGCCCCAGACTCTCTCTTGCGCCAGGGCGTGTGAGGAGACTTCGATCACCGCGGCGCGGCCGCCCGAGCTCAGCAATTCCGCGAAGTTCGAAATCAGATCGAGCGATTCGGGCGTGGTGTTGATGGCGGGCAGCGTTCGGCCGGCAAAACGGTACTCGATGGTCCCGAAGACTCCGCAGGGAATGCGATCCGCCTGAAAAATGCTTTCCAGGAGATACGTGGTGGTGGTCTTGCCGTTGGTCCCGGTGATTCCGACCAGAGTCAGCCGCTCGTCGGGGTGCGCGTAAAAGGCACGCGCCATGGCCGACAAGGCCCGGCGCGCGTTCTCAACCTGGATCCAGCGGGATTGGTGTTCGGGAGGCGCGCGGCGCTCGCTGGCGATGGCTGCGGCGCCGCGTTCGAGGGCGGCGGGAACGAAATCGTTTCCGTCAGCTTTTTCTCCGTGAATGGCAATGAAAAGGCTTCCTGGCTGGACGCGACGCGAGTCATAGGCCAACGAGCTGATCTCGACGTCGAAAGGCAATTGAGTTTCGAACCCCGGCACTCCTCGAAGGAGTTCGGCTAACTTCATTTCTCACTCGCATTATAACACTTGCAGCAGGCCGCGCTGGCCGGCGCCTGACCGTGATCAGGCAACGCGTATTTTCCCTTTCGCCCACCTCCCCTTAGCGCGCGAACTTCAGCCAGACGTGTGTACCCGCCGCGACCTCGGTGCCGGCGGGGGGGCTTTGCTGAACGGCGAGACCGGAACCTTCGAAGGAAAGATCGAGACCCAGCGCCTGACACTCTTCCGCGGCGCGCCGGACCGACAAGCCGGTGAAATCGGGAACCGGGGTCAGAGGCCCCTCGTTAAGGACGACGGTGCTTTGCGCAGAGGGATCCGCGGGAGGACGATACGAAGCTCGTTGAACGGCGGAGGTAGCAGCCCTGGGAGGCTCAGGTCCCATTGGGGGGAAAGCCACCCGGCCTTCCCGTTTCTGGCGGGAAGACCCGGCGGTTGATGAAGCTAGCTGAGGCCACCAGGAAGGGTTGTCTTGCGGGACATTCAGATAACCCAGAGTCTGCTCTGCGATGGACTTGAACACCGGGGCCGCTACCTCTGTGCCGTAAATTGCCCCGACCGGAGAGTCAATCACGACCAGAACCGTGATTGCCGGCCGACTGACAGGGGCAAAACCGATAAAAGATGCGATGTAGTGCGTTTTGGAATAGGTGCCGGAAGCGTCGATTTTTTGCGCCGTGCCGGTTTTCCCGCCGACGGTATAACCGGGGATGCGCGCGGGTGTACCCGTGCCTTCTTCCACGACCTTTTCAAAAATGCCGCGCATGGTCTGGGCGGTTTGTTGGCTCACCACGCGCCGGCTGGCGGCGGGCGGGGCCGGTTCGTGCTGCTCGCCGCGATAAACGTCGCGCACGATGCGCGGCCGTACCAGCATCCCGCCGTTGGCGATCGCCGAATAGGCGGAAACCATCTGCAAAGCCGTGACGCCCACTTCCTGTCCCATGGAGATTTCGCCGACGGATATTCCGGACCAGCGGCCGGGGGGCTTCAACAAACCGCGTTCTTCACCGGGCAGGCGAATGTCGGTGTCCGAGCCGAAGCCGAAATCCCGAATGTAGCGATAGAGCCGGTCGGAGCCCAGGCGCAGACCCAGCTTGATGGCGCCCACGTCGCTCGAATTCACCACCACTTGCTCGACCGTCAAGTCGCCAAAGGGCTTGTGATCATGAATGACGTGCCCCGCCAGGACGATGGAACCCATCTGGCAATTAATCACGTCGCTGGGCCGCACCAGGCCTTGCTGGAGGGCGGCGGAGACCGTCACAATCTTGAAGGTTGAACCCGGCTCGTAAATCCACCCGATGGCGCGATTGATCCAGTCGTTCGGCTTGCTCTTGGCATAATGATTGGGATCGAAGGTGGGCGAACTGGCCATCGCCAGAATCTCGCCCGTGTTAGGGTTCTCGACGATGGCGATTCCGTCCAAGGCTTTCCACTTCTTGACGGCCTCATCCAGGGCTTTTTCGGCAATGTACTGGATGTTCTCGTCCAGCGTGAGCACGACGTTGTCCCCGGGCTCGCCCTGCCATTCGGTAGAGTGGAAACTCTGGCGGCGCGCGTCGGTGTCCACCAGGACGCGGCCGGGCGTGCCGCGAATCTCCTTGTCGAGCGAATACTCCAGGCCCGCGAGTCCCTTGTCGTCCATGCCCACGTAGCCGAGGACTTGCGCGCCCAGCGAGCCTTTGGGATAGAAGCGCTTCATTTCCTTCTGGAAGTAAACGCCCTTGAGGTCGAGGCCGCGCACACGCTCAGCCTCCCGAGAGGTAACCTTGCGCTTCACCCAGCAGAAGGTCCTGAAGGTCTGGAACTGGCCTTCCAGGTCTTGGCGGTCGAGCCCCAGCGTGGAAGCGAGCAACTTGGCTTCCAGGGGGCGGTCGGGCATCTCGGCGGGAACGGCATAAACCGAATCCACCGCCAGGCTCATGGCCAGCGGCTGCATCAAGCGGTCATAAATCGTTCCCCGCTGCGGCGCCACTTCAATCGTGCGCTGCTGCTGCCGTTGCGCGCGCGAGAGCAATTCGGCGTAGCTGATCACTTCGAGTTGATAAAGACGCGCGACGAGGCCCACAATCCACAACGCCAGCATCCCCGCCAGAAACAGGCTTCGGCGGCGCGTCCACGGGCCGTTGACGCGGCGCTCGACCCGTCCGGATTGTTTCTTAGCCCCGATCATTTACTGCCCTCGATCCAACCCTGCCGGGGCGCCTCCCATCACCGTCATGTTGCGCGCCAGCACCGAGCCCTCGGGCTCGCCGGCCGGCCCGACGCGAATCACCTGCTGGGGAGAGGGCACCACCAGGCCCAGTTTTTTTTGCGCCAGGCGGTCAATGCGCTGGGGGTCGGCGAGCGAAGCGCGCTCCAGCCGCAAGTGGTGGTTCCAGTCTTCCATCGTTGCCTTCTGCGCTTTGAGCTGCTCAATGCGGTAGCCGTATTGCACACATTGGAAATGCTGCCACGCGAAGATTAGCCCGAAGAAGAATACGAAAAAGCATAACCCCAGAAGGCCGAAACACTCGCGGCGCCGGACGGGGTCCACTTCGCGCCGCAGCCGCGAGTTGTCAATGCGCTTCACGAAATAGAATTCCGGAAAGCACATCTGGCTCGAGGAGGCGCGCGCCGATTTGCGTGGCCGCCGGGATTTGGGTAATGTCGCCGCGATAGTTGCCATAAGGGAAATGCTCCGGGGCAGGGATTCGGGGCTGGGCACTAGCCCCTGTGTCCAGACCTCGAGCCCTCTGCCCCGGCCTTCTCCGTGGCGCGCAACTTCGCGCTGCGTGACCGCGGATTCGCTTGGATTTCGGTTTCGGCCGGACGCACCACGTGCTTGGTCAAGAGGTGCGCGCGGCCTTCTTGATGCCATCTCCTGAAAGCTTGCTTCACCAGGCGGTCTTCGAGCGAATGAAACGCGATGAAAACCGCGCGGCCGCCGGGGGCGAGCACTCCCAGCGTCTGGTCGAGCAGCGCTTGCAGGTTTTCCAGTTCCTGATTGACCGCCAGGCGCAACGCCATGAAGGTGCGCGTGGCGGGATGAATTTGGTGGAGGCCCGCCCGGGAGGGGATAGCTCGCGTCACCACCTGCGCCAGTTCGGTGGTTGTTCGAATCGGGCGGGCCTTCACAATCGCTCGCGCGATGCGGCGCGAGTGGCGCTCTTCGGAAAACTTGTAGATCACATCGGCCAACTCTTTTTCGGCGGCGAAATTCACCCAATCTTCCGCGCTCGTTTCCGCGTCGGGGCCCATGCGCATGTCGAGCGGGCCGGCGAGATAGAAACTGAACCCGCGCGCGGCGTCGTCCAGTTGCATCGAGCTCAGGCCGAGATCGGCGATCAAGCCGTCGGCAGGCGGAAGTCCGCTGGCCCGGTAGAGCGCGTCGAGTTGGCTGAAGTTTCCTTCGATCACAATCAGTTTGCCTTCGTAGGCGCTAAGTCGTTGGCGCGCCTGAGCGCACGCCTGAGGGTCTCGGTCGAGAGCAAGTAGCTTGCCGCGGTCGAGTCGCTTGAGGATTTCTTCCGCGTGACCGCCGCCGCCGAGCGTCGCATCAATGTAATGCCCATCAGGTCGAACATGTAGAAAGCCCAGAGCCTCGTGGAGTAAGACAGGCTGATGAAGGGTTCCGAACCCTGCCATTTCTCCAGGTCCGCCAGTTGCGCTTCCAACTCGCTGGGGACCGTGACTTGGCCCAATGCGGTTTCCAGAATCGCGTCCTTCTTTTTTCCCTTCATGAGCAGTCACCGTCCCTCACCAGATTTGGTCTGCCGGCGGCGCTTAAATGCCCAGGCCGCTCAGCGTCTCCTGATCCTCGTCAGTGAGCGGTTCTTTCTCCATGTGCTCGCGGAAGCGCTCCATGTTCCACACGTCCAGGTAATTCAGGTAACCCATCACGGCCACTTCGCCGCGCATCGCTGCGGACTCGCGCAGGAGCGTGGGAATCAGAATCCTTCCCTGCGCGTCCATGCGTCCTGCTTGCCCCCAATAATTGGTTCGGTCGAGCAGTTTCTTCTTCGCCTTGTTCAGCGAGGGCAGCGCGGCGAGCTTGTCTTCGATCTCGCGCCAAACCCGGAAGGGATAAACGCGCACGAACGCGCCGTCCAAACTGGTCACGTAAAAGTCCGGCCCGAAGTTTTCGTCGAGGAACGTCTTGAAGGCGGTCGGAATTTTCAGCCGGCCTTTCCCATCTACCGTCGCTGGATAATTGCCACGCAACATGGGGCATCACTAAAGAAACATTCTCAGCAGTGTCGGCCGTATCGCCTGTGTCACCCGTTCCATCCCCGTGGCCCCAAACCCGACTTAATTTTTCAACTTTTTTTCACTTTCGACTACTTTCTACCACTCTTGGCCACGCAATATAGAAAC
>JAHEKS010000251.1 GCA_024638215.1 Acidobacteriota bacterium
ATCCCGACGCGGGCTTAGTTCTCCGGCCCGAAGTGGAGGAGCGGCTCCGCAAGGACCTCCGGGAGAATCAGGGCGACAACATCTCCGCGGCCGAAGTCGCCCGCCGGCGCGGCTTGGAATGGTAGATGTACAGCGTTGAATTCCGTCCTAAGGCCGCCCAGGACTTTGAGAGCCTCGATGCGGCCACGGCAGACCGTATCCTAAAGAAACTCTCCGCTGGCTCGCCGAGAACTTTGATTCCACCAAACCTGAAAGCCTGGTTGGGCCGTTGGCAGGCTTTTTCAAGCTGCGTGTTGGGGACTACCGGTCATTTTCCAGGCTAACCGAGAGAAGCAGATTCTGACCGTGCGCTTGATCGGACATCGCCGGGAGATTTGCAAGCAGCCTTCTTGATCTCGATTTCTGGTTGCTTGCACGCCTGTTTCCTCACGCGCCGTGGCGTGATATTCTCTCCCCAATGACCACTATGAAAGGGTCACTCTTGGAGACGAAGCGAAGCACCACTTGCAGCGAGAAACTTTTTGCCCTGGCGCGCGAGCACACTCCGGGAGGAGTGAACAGCTCGTTGCGCGCGACGCTGCCCCATCTGGTTTTCACGAAGGCCCTGGGCGCGACGCTGACCGACGCCGACGGCACCGAGTATCTCGACTTTCACGGAGCCTTCGGGCCGGCGCTGCTCGGGCATAATCATCCCGGCGTACGCCGGCGCGTGGTGGAGGCGCTCGAAAACGGCTTGCTGGCGGGCGCGGGAACCACCGAGCTTGAAATCGAAGTGGCGCGCAAGATCTGCCAGCACGTTCCGAGCGCCGAAAGAGTTCTGCTGTGCAATTCGGGTTCTGAGGCGACCTATCACGCGCTGCGCGTGGCGCGCGCCGTGACCGGGCGAACCAAGGTCATCAAATTTCAGGGCTGCTATCACGGCTTCCACGACGCCGTGCTGCGCAACGTTTCAAGCCCCGCCGACAAAATCGGGCAGCTCGACGCGGGCTCGGCGGGCATGTCGCGCGAGGTCTTGGAAAACACCCTGGTGTGCGACTTCAATCGTCTTGAGACTGTCGACGTGGTGCTCTCGAAGCACCGCGGCGAGGTGGCGGCGATTATTCTCGAGCCCGTGGCGCACAACGTGGGGTGCCTCGTGCCGCGCGCGGGATTCCTCGAAGGCCTGCGCAAACTTGCGACCGAGCACGGTGCGGTGCTGATTTTCGACGAAGTCATCACCGGCTTCCGGCACGATCTCGGCGGGTATCAGAAGATCGCGGGTGTGACTCCGGACCTGACAACCTTCGCCAAAGCCATGGCCAACGGTTTCCCCATCGCCGCGGTGTGCGGCAAGGCGGAAATCATGGACCACTTCAAAACGCGCGCGGGCGGCGACACCTATTATTCCGGAACCTTTAATGGCAACGCGGTGGGCTGCGCCGCGGCGCTCGCGACCATTGAGATTCTGGAGCGCGAGCCCGTGCACAAGCATCTGTTCGCGCTGGGCGAGCGGCTGCGCAAAGGTTTGAGTGAGATTCACCAGCGGCTCGGCGTGCCGGCGGTGGTGGCAGGATTCGGATCGGTGTTTGTGACGTATTTTATGGATATGACGGGCGGCGGCGAGACGCCGCCGCTACAGCAAAAAGATTTGCGGCAGCCGGAAACCTACACTGACCTGCTGGCCAGCGACGCGGAGAGATTCGTCGAGTACCGCCGGCGGCTGCTCGACCGCGGCATTTTCATGATGCCCGCTAATTTGAAGCGCGCCCACCTCAGCTACGCGCATAGCGAAGCGCACGTGGACCGGCTGCTCCAGGCCTCCGAAGACGTTTTGAAGGAAATATATGGTGCGCCTGCCAGCAAGCAAGCCAGCGGTTCAGGAACCTAAGGACATCCTCTGACAGGGCCTTTCTTCGTGTCCTCTGTGGCCAAAAGGTTTAACGCAGAATCCGCGGAGGCCTCCGTGAACTCAGTGTTGGAAAAAGGGGCCAGAACAGAGCTCACGCAGCTCCTGTAGCTTCGTGTTGGAGGCTGAACGGCGTAGGAATCGCGCGGGAAGATCAGTCGCGCGTGACCTTCTCGCCGTTTTCGTTCATTTCGGGAAAGCCGTTGGGGACCGGCTCGCCCAGCTCGCGGGCTTCGACGACCCGGCCGCGGAAAACCCGGTTGTACCAGTTCTGGAACTGGTCAAGGTAAGTGTAATAGACGGGCGTGATATAGAGGGTGACGACCTGGGAGAAGATCAGGCCGCCGACCACCGCCAGCCCCAGCGAACGCCGCGAGTCCGCGCCCGTGCCCAGGCCGATGGCGATGGGGAGCGTGCCCATCAAGGCCGCAAAGGTGGTCATCATGATGGGCCGGAAGCGGACCAGCGCGCCGGAATAAATCGCTTCCATGGGCGGCTTGCCTTCGTTGCGCTCGGCGTCCAGGGCGAAGTCAATCATCATGATGGCGTTCTTCTTCACGATGCCGATCAGCATGATGACTCCCACAAAGCCGTAGAGGTTCAGGTCCTTGTGGAACAGCATCAGCGTCAGCAGTGCGCCGAAGGCGGCCGAGGGGAGACCCGAGAGAATGGTGATGGGGTGGATGAAGCTCTCGTAAAGAATTCCCAGCACCAGGTAAATCACCAGCACGGTGGCGAGCAGGAGGATGCCCAGGCCAGTAAGCGACGATTCGAATTGCTGCGCCGTGCCCTGGAAGCTGGCGCTGATATCGGCGGGAAGCGTTTCGCGCGCCAGCCGGTTCACGTCGGTGACCGCGCTGCCCAGCGCGACTCCCGGCTTGAGGTTGAAGGAGAGGGTGACGGCAGGCAACTGGCCGGAGTGGTTCACCGTCATGGGGCCGAGGCTGCGGGTGAGGTGCGAGACGGCGTTGAGCGGCACCAGCTTGCCACTCGTCGAGCGGATATAGAGCAGCGACAGGGCCTCCGGGTCCAGCTGGTATTGCGGCATCAATTCCGCGATGACCCAATACTCATCGTTGGGCGTGTAAATGGTCGAGATGCGGTTTGAACTGTAGGCGATCCCCAGGACGTTCTCCACTTGATACGCCGAAACTCCCAGCGCCGTGGCCTTGTCGCGGTCGATCTCCACGTTGACCTGCGGGTTGTGGATCAGCAAGTCGGTGGTGACGTCCTCCAGTCCGGGCAGTTGAGCCATCTTCTCCTGCAGCAAGGTAGCCTGGGCGTAGAGCTCCTTGGTGTCCGGTCCCTGCAGCGCAAACTGGTACTGGCTCTTGGTCAGGCGCCCGCCGATTTGAATGGGCGGCGGGTTCTGCATGAAGGCCATGATGCCGGGCACGCTCATCATCTTGGGGCGCAACTCCTGAATGACATCGTCCGTGGTGGTGTAACGCAAATTGGGATCGTGCTTCACCGGAAGGTGCAGCAGGCCCTTGATAAGGTTGATGTATTGCTGCGCCGCGGTCGGGGCGTCCTTCAAGGAAACGAAAAAGAAGCCGGTGTTGCCGCCGCCTCCGGGGCCTCCCGCGCCCGCGAAGGAAGTCACGCCTTTCACGTTCGGGTCGTCGAGGATGAGCTGGGTCAGCGCCACCTGGTGCTGCTTCATGCTGTCGAAGGAGATGCCCTCGGCCGCCTGCGTGACTCCGAACATTTGCCCGCTGTCTTCGCTGGGCAGGAAGCCCTTGGGGATCAGAAGGAAGAGGTACACGGTCGCGCCCACCAGCGCCAGCGAGGCCAGCAGCATGATGAACCGGTGCCTCAGCACCCCTTGCAGGGACCAATCGTAGGCGTGGTGCATGCCCTGAAAACCGCGCTCGGTGAACGCGTAAAGACGCCCGTGGTGCTGGGTCTTGGGCGGCTGCAGCACGCGGCTGCAGAGCATCGGCGTCAGGCTCAGCGAGACGACGCCCGAAACCAGCACCGCGCCCATAATCACCACAGAGAACTCGTGCAGCAGCCGGCCCAGAATGCCGCCCATGAAAAGCACGGGAATGAACACCGAGGTCAGCGCCAGGGTCATGGAAAGAATCGTGAAGCTGATTTCCTTCGATCCATTGAGCGCCGCTTCGTAGGCGCTCTCACCCATCTCCATGTGGCGCACGATGTTTTCCAGCATCACGATGGCGTCATCCACCACGAAGCCCACGGCGAGCACCAGCGCCATCATCGAGAGGTTGTCCACCGTGTAGTTGAGCAGGTACATCAGGGCGAAGGTGCCCACGATGGACATGGGCAGCGCCAAGCTGGGGATGACCGTGGCGGAGAGGTTGCGCAGGAAAAGAAAGATGACCAGCACCACCAGGGACAGCGTCAGGTAGAGCGTGAACTTGACGTCGTTGACGGAAGCGCGGATCGAGACCGAGCGGTCGTAAAGCGTGGCCAGGTTGATGGCGGCGGGGATTTCCTGCCGGAAGGTGGGAAGGAGCTTGCGAATGTTGTCCACCACTTCAACGGTGTTGGTGCCCGGCTGGCGCTGGATGGCGATCACCATGCCGCGTTTGCCGTCGAACCAGTTGGCCGCCTTGTCGTTTTGCACGCTGTCAAGCACCCGGCCCAACTGGTCCAGCCGCACCGGCGAGCCGTTGCGATAGGCTACAATCAGCGGCCGGTAAGCCGCGGCATCCATGAGCTGGCCCGTGGCCTGAACGGTGAAGGCTTTGTGCGTTCCGTAGAGCGTTCCCGTCGGCAGGTTGACGTTGGCGTTCTGGATGGCCTGCGTCACTTCGTCGATGCCGAGGCCCCGCGTCGCCAGCGCTTTCGGGTCAAGCTGGACGCGCACCGCGTACTTCTGCGCCCCGTACACCTGCACCTGGGCCACGCCGCTGATCATCGAGATGCGCTGCGCCATCAGAGTGTCGGCGTATTCGTTGACGGTGGAAAGCGGCAGCGTTTCCGACCACACCGCCCAATAGAGAATCGGCTGGTCGGCCGGATTCACTTTCCGGAAGGTCGGAGGCGACGGCATGTCGGGCGGCAGCTGGCCCTGCACCTGGG
The DNA here is from genome assembly GCA_024638215.1 of Acidobacteriota bacterium. Classification (GTDB taxonomy): domain Bacteria; phylum Acidobacteriota; class Terriglobia; order UBA7540; family UBA7540; genus JAHEKS01. The sequence continues at coordinate 4,937 of JAHEKS010000251.1, forward strand.
AGATGGCCGCTTGCACGTCCTGCGCGGCGGCGTCAATGCTGCGGTTCAGGCTGAACTGCAGCACGATCTGCGTGCCCCCCAGGGTGTTGGTGGAGGTCATCGAATCAATGCCGGCGATGGTGGAGAACTGCCGCTCGAGCGGCGTGGCGACCGAAGACGCCATCGTCTCCGGGCTCGCGCCGGGCAGCGAGGCTTGCACCTGAATGGTGGGGTAATCAACGTTGGGAAGGGCGCTGACCGGCAGAAACTTGTAGGCCATCAGGCCGAACAGTAGTATCCCCAGCATGACGAGCGTCGTCATGACCGGACGGCGAATGAAGATTTCGGAGAGGTTCATGGAAGTTTGGCCTTGGCCGCCACGCAGGGCGGCTGCGCGCTGGCCCCTCGCAGTGCGATCCCGGCATCCAAAGCCGGGTGCTTAGGATTCGTTTTTGATTTTCAACTTAGCTCCGGGATAGATTCTCAACTGGCCGTCCGTCACCACTCTCTCCCCCGGCTCAACCCCTTTTTCGATGACCGTTTCTCCTCCCGAGCTCACGCCTGTCACCACCGGGCGATACTCTGCGGTCATATCCGGCTTCACGACATAAACGTACTCGCCTTTCTCTCCTGCCTGGACAGCCTGGTTGGGAACCACCGTGGCATTCTCCTCGATGGTGAGCTTGACGGCGACGTTCACAAACTGCCCCGGCCAGAGTTGGCTGGAGGCGTTCGGGAATGTCCCCTTGAGCATGATCGTGCCGGTGGTCGAATCCACGGTATTGTTGATGAATTCCAGCAATCCGGTGTCAGGATTCTCGCGGATATCCCCGGCCGAAGCCAGGACTTGCAGCTTGCCATGAGCCAGGTGTTTTTTGATCTGCGGAAGGTACTGCTCCGGCACTGAAAACGTGACGTAGATGGGGTGGATCTGGTTGATGACCACCAAGCTGGTGTCATTCGATTTCACGAGGTTGCCGGCATGGACCAGCAGGCTGCCGGTGCGCCCATCAATGGGCGAGCGAATTGTGCAGTAGCCGAGTTGCAGGCGGGCGTTTTCCACCGCCGCCTTGTCGGCGCGAACGCCGGCGTCAAGCGCGTCGGCGCTGGTCTGGAACGTGTCGTACTGGTCCTTGGAGATAATGCCGGAGTCGAAAAGACCCTTGTTACGCTGGGCCTGCGCCCGGGCGTTCTTAGCCTGCGCTTCATCCCGCGCCAGGTTGGCCTCGGCTTGTTGCAGCATCGCCTCAAAAGGGCGCGCGTCCAGTGTGAACAGCAAGTCGCCCGCGCGAACGTCCTGCCCTTCCGTAAAGTGCACCTGCTTGATCACGGCATCCACCTGGGACTTCACCGTGACCGTCGAATAGGCTTCGACATTGCCGATCGCGTGAATCTCGACTGGAACGGCCTGGGTGGTGACGGTTGCCGCCGTGACGGGTGCAGCCATGGCTTCGCCCGAAGGCGTTGGCGCACCCGCTTGCCCTTGCCGGGAGCAACCGGCTACCAATGCCAAACAAGGCAGAAGCATGCCCATCAAGCAGGCGGGTATAACTCCTGGTCCGCAATCGCGGCCACGATCTGTTGCGTGCAGCGTCAGTCTGCTCATTCGGTCCTTCCTGGGGAAATACTAATGAAACTTTACGGCCAATACGATTCGCAGTCAACTGGCGGAAGCTCGGAGGGCGGTCGACGTCAAGTCCCTTGCCGATGCGGCTGCGAATAGTCGTGCTTCTTCATGGTCCGCTGGGCCCGCCAACTGGACAACTTGGACTCCTCGATTCTTCCTCACAACATCTGCGCCGGGCACGGACAATCCGCTATCCGGCCCCTATTTTATGTTAGACGCACGACGCCGAGGCCGGGTTTCGTGCTGAGTTTTCCCCGCCGTATCGCCCGGCCTGGCATTCCGGCGCTTGGGAAAGTTCCCCGCGTCTGGAGCGAGTTTCGGTGACGTCTGGGGCGCAATCCCCTGCCTTCATTTCACCCCCGGCGAACCAGGGATTTGTGATAAAAAAACGTTGCGTGAGGTTGAGAAAGATGTTAGCCTTCTGCCGTTTACGGGTAGCGGGTGTCCGCAGTAATATTTCGCGGCTAAGAACTTTTTGATCCGGGGCACGGTCAAACCAGGAAAAGGAGAGACGGCGATGCGAAGAGCACGGCACGCAGGGATGATGGCGGGGCTGGTGATACTAGGGATGATGAGCGTCGTGCCGGTGATGAAGGCGGCGGATACGGGGAGC
>JAHEKS010000022.1 GCA_024638215.1 Acidobacteriota bacterium
CCTTTCCGATATGTCTGTGATCCTCCCTACGAGCACGACGTTCAAGAGCGTTCGCCTGATACGACAAAAGCATCAAATCTGTTGGGCTTTCGTGCCACCACCGATCTGGAGCACGCGCTGGAGGAAGTTATTCCGTGGATCGCGCAAAGGATTGCGAGCGGACAAATCTGACGCCTGTGCAAATTCAACATCATGAATGCTGCGATACTGCTGGCGAGGAGTCCATATCCGGACTGACTCTCGTCATTCCTGTCTATGATGAGGGGGTAAGTTTCCCTCGTCTGTGGTCGGAGATCAATTCATGTGTTCACTCCAAGTTCAGGGCCATCGTCGTCTATGATTTTGATCAGGATAACACTCTTCCCGTTGTCAATGACATCGTCCACCGAGGCGAAACCCGGATTCGACTGGTGAAAAACCGGATCCGGCAGGGAGTTGTGGGCGCAATTTTGACCGGATTTGAACAGGTCGAGAGGGGCCCGGTCTTGGTCGTGATGGCTGACCTCTCGGACGATCTCACTCAAGTCGATGCGATGCTCGCCTTATACCAGCAAGGTTATCAAATTGTTGCTGGCAGCCGTTACATGGACGGAGGGAAGATTATCGGGGGACCATTTTTGAAGCAGGGGCTGTCACGACTCGCAGGGCTGACTCTCCACTGGTTTCGCCGCATTCCCACACACGACGCCACAAATGCCTTCAAAATATATGACCGGGAAATGGTGCGGGCGTTCAGCATCGAAAGCCGGACTGGTTTCGAGTTGAACTTGGAGCTTACTGTCAAGGCATTTCTCGGCGGCTATCGCATCACAGAGGTTCCCACCACATGGCGGGAACGCACGCAAGGCAAGTCCCGATTCCGCCTGTGGGCTTGGTTACCCAAGTACCTGCACTGGTATTTCTACGCCTTTCAGCGGAAACGTCCATCCCCCAAAACTCACGCACGGACTGATGTGGGGCAAACTCGCGGAGTCAATGAAAACGCGCGATCTCTCTAGTCCGGGTCATTGCGCGGGGATTGCCACGCTTGCGACTTCGCAGACTCCCCTTCCGCGCATTTGGGCGAGAATCTGAAGAGACGCTGTCCCGGCGGGAACTCGCGCGAAACCTGTCCAGCCGCTGAGTAAGGCCCCAGGGGCGTGCAGGGCCACAACCACGTCCCGCCGCTGAGACCCTACCACGCCGAAACCGACAATCTTGCCGTCCGCGGCGGCAACAATCCGCTTCGCCGGCCATCGCGACTGAGTGCTCACGGCCCATCCGGCGATTTTCAAGCCCACCCAGCCGGGGCGTTCCTCGGGCGCAAGGTGGATGATGTCCACATACCCTTCACACGAACCCTTCGGTAAGAGGTGATGGACGTCGCTGAGCGGCCGATCGAGCTCGCGATACAGGCCCGTCGAGAAGATGAACAGGCCCCGGTCACGAAGGTAAGCGGAATCCTCGAAGGCCCTCTGCGGCAGCGGAAAAATGCCGGAAATGACCTTGTAGTCAGGAACGCGCGTCATCAAAGCTACTGCGGCGATGCTCATCTTGGTGCGCCGGTATTTCACGAAATGCAACGGAGAGTAGAAGTTCGCCGCAGCTATGATCATGACTGCGACCAATCCCGTCATAAAACAGGTGATGGAGACGCGCGCTCCGGCCCGCACCAGGGCCAACAACAACAGGGTCGCCAGGGAAAACCAAAAGAGCAGCGCCCACGTTTGGTAGCGTGACGCTACCGCCTGGCCGGTCCCGAAGGAGAGGCGGCCCAGTGCCGTCACAAAGGCAGTCATGAGGCAAAACAGCATCAGCCCCTCCAGGACCAGCGGCAGAGGTTCTCTGATGACTCCACGAGCGATCGCCCAGGCGATCAAGGCCACCGCCAAAGCCAGCGCTTCCCAACCCACCGGCACCGAGTAGCTGACATTTTTCCACGGAAAGCTGCTGCCGAAATACTTCGCCATATATTCCGCGACGGCAAGCGGATGCTGAAGCGATTGGAACGGCCGGGCCGTTTGCGACGGCGTGTGGTAATGGTGGAAGTATAGGGCACTCGCACAGATCCCGAAGAAGGCGTAAGCGCCTACTATCTTGAACGGCAGGCGCAGCAAGGCCACCATCCCGATGGCCAACGGCCAGATCAGCATGCCATTGGCATTAGAGAACGTCGCAATGAAAGCGACGGCAACACCCAGTATGACGTAGCTCCACTGCTCGGTCAGAGGCAGGCAAGGTCTTCGGCAGCGCAGCACCAGCAGGAACACTAGGAGTGCAAAACATCCCGGAAGAAAAAAAGAAACTTGGAAGTCCCAGCAGAAGTTCTCCCACTGCGACGGGCAGAACAGGCAAAAGGCTGCCAGCCCTATGGAGGCTCTCCAGAGCGACCCGCGAAACCCTCCCCAGTGCCAAAGCAGCCACGCCAGTCCCCCCAGCAAGGCGAACTGGGCGACGAACATGCTGCCGAAGAACAGCCATTCCCTTCCATGAAAAAGGTCCACATCGGCGAGGAAGAGTAGTTTCAGGATCAGGATTCGATGTTCGTTGTGCTGCGCGATAAGCCATCCGACGGGCGGGTGGCCGTGAGTGGTGACATACTCGCGGACAAGGTCCCACATGTCCCCGTAAGGAACGTCTGTATCGGAGATCCAGGACAGATAAGCCGCGGCAGGTACGGTCGCGAGACCGCCCACGAGGATCAGCCAGGACAGAATCTTTTGGGCCAAGTCCGGAACATATTGCGGAACATACGATAGAGAAGATTGCCGAGCGTCGAGGTCGAAACCCACGGCTTGTCGCTCCGAGGGGCCCGAAGCGTTGTCAGTCGGTCCAGTCAAAGGGTCAGCTCCAAGTCATCTGCGGACAAATCGCAAGCCTCGCCGCTGAAAGCGCCCACAAGCGCGGCAAGTTCGCCTCGCCACTATACCCCCGCTCTCTAACGCTGTGAGAGGGGTGCTGGGTCATGCATATTACCATGTCAATGCTGGCTGTGGCGGGGGGATACACACACCCCTCGCATCTCGCTTCTTTCCTCTGTGCCCGCTACCCATTTTGCTTTCGATGGGAAAATCCAAGGAGCGATACCGCTTCATCCCTGCCATGTCGGAGCAACCCTTTCTACTTAGCCCCGTACTCAGTAACAACTTTGATGTCTTAGACCTTTACGGGTCCTTTCCGTGGAAGGCTGTCGATTCTATCACTTTTGAACGACCGCAGCGGGGGAGCGTGCAGTACAATGATACGTTTACCGTCCGCCTCTATATCGCGCCTGGGTTTCCTCGCTCCGCAGAGAAAATACCATCTCGCCGGGAGGTGGCGGATCTGCAAGGCCGTGCGTTCTGGCCCGATCCACTCTCTGTGACACCCTCCCACTACGTGGACTTTGAGGGATCTCCAGGTCTCCATGTATCCACGCCTGGCGAGGTGATTGTTGAAATCCCGAAGCAGGCAAAGTCTTTTTCCGGCTTTTTTGGCATACTGCCAGAAGCTTACACGGGGAAAGGTAAAACCGATGGCGTCGAGTTCGGCATCGATGTTCAAGCTCCGTCTGGCAGAACCCGGCGACTCTTTGACCGGCTTGTGCAGCCACTCACCCGACCCGGTGATCGAGGAAGGCTTTCATTCAAGATTCCAATTGACAGTAGCCACTACCGGAAAGTCATTCTGTCCACGGGTGCCGGGCCCAAAAGGGATAACAGATGGGATTGGTCCATGTGGGCAAACTGTCGCTTCAGCAACGAGGCGAATCCAAAGATGGTGCCAACGCAAAAGGCGCCCGCACGGGTAAGACGATAGCTGCGGATGATTGCGCGTCACCCCGGGTGTGCGACTTTCGGTGCATTTCAGGAGGAGAAAATATCAGATGGCCGTTCCCGGGACGGCGACCAAGAGGGCCGGGTCTGCCCTGGTTGCCTTGAATGCTCACACCTTCACTGCGGAAACGGCACTCGCCAAAGCCAATCATAGGAACAGAGTATTGCGAAGTTCACGGCTTCAACCAATCTGGGTATCCCGGCTGGTATGAGTACGGGCACTGGTAGGTTTTCACCCAGTGGAGTCTTTGTGGTAGACGATTTCCGAGAAAACCTTATCATTAACCGTTATGACCCATGTTTTGGCGGTCGAATCTTGGCGAAGTACTTAGCGATGCACGGTCCCGCGGGTCACATCCTGAAGAAGTTTTCCTTGCCGACCGCGCGCTTAAATGGCTTACCGAGAAAGAACTATACGAGTCGAGAGCGGATTCGACGCAACGATCTCAGAAGCCGTTGTGAAGGTGGGCGGCGGATGACTCATCCGTAGAATACGGCCTGACACGCGCCGTATTGCCTGGCAGGAATTCTCCCGGAATAACAGAGCAATTCGCCTGCACCCTGGAGCATTTCCATTTATAATGTAGCGTATTGAGCGCTAAAAAAGAAGCCTCTGCAATCGGCCGTGGAAATCGCCTCGAAGGCGGTTTTAGCCGCCTGAAGCAGTTCAGCCTCGGTGCGGGGAGCGTGACTGCGCAGGATCTGTTTGATCTTGCTCCACATCGGCTCGACGGGATTCAAGTCCGGGGAGTAGGGCGGCAGGTAAAGCAGCCGTGCGCCCGCAGCTTCGATGGCTTCGCGCACACCCCGGATCTTATGCGTGCTCAGGTTGTCCAGGATCACCAGGTCGCCGGGGCGCAGCGTGGGGGCCAAGCCTTGCCGGACCCAGGCCACAGACATCTCGCCGTTCATCGGACCGCCCAACAACCACGGAGCGCAAGGACCTTCCAGGCGGAGACCGGAGATGAGCGTGCTGGTCTGATCGTGCCCGTGGGGGATGCGCGCCAGCAGTCTTTCGCCGCCCAGGGCGCGGCCCCGCCAGCGAGTCATCTTGGTGTTGGCTCCGCTTTCGTCCACAAAGACCAGAGCGGCCACCGGCTCGGCAGCCAACTGCTTATGCCAGACGGCCCTTCTTTCGGCTACGTCGGGCCGGTCGCGTTCGGCGGCGGCCAGAGTTTTTTTTAAACTTCCAGCCCAGCCGCCGCAACCAAAGATCGACCGTGGAAGTGCGGAAAGGGCGGTCCATGCGGCCGCCGAGCTCGGCCAGGGTGGCATCGGGCTGCTCGGATAACAGTTCGCGCAGTCGTTGTTTCCGCTCCTCGGTGAGCAGCGTCCTGCGCCCACACCGATGCGTCCAGGGTTCCAGCGTGCCGCGCCTGCGAAACTGCTGGCGCACGCGGCGCACCGCGGCGACGCAAAAACCCGAAAACTGTGAAATCTCCCGCGTGCTCTTGCCGCGCCCGTAAAGTTCGAGGATGCGCTGGCGAAGGGGAACAGGGATAGCTCGCATGCCCCCACCATGCCCCAAAGGTCCGCATTTTGCAAGCTACATTATTTATGGAAGTAATCTAATGGATGAACCTTATCGCGCGTCTCACCAACTGCACCGACAACGTGCAATATTCTGGTGTCAATAGCGGTGTCAGTTGGGACCGTCCCTCAGGGCTTGTCGGCGCATGGTAGCGCACAAAGCGGGAACGAAGAAATCGCCTGTATTCATGCGGATTCCATCACGTTCTTGCATGATGGTGCACGAAAGCGCTAATTCTCTTCCAGTGGCACTCATAATCCCTAGGTCGGGAGTTCGATCCTCCCCCCCGCTACCAATTCTTCAATTCCTTTTCAAATCTCTTTCTTTCCCGCGCTTTCAAGGTGGGTGTCGGGCAGGGGCCGGCTCAAGTCGAGATTGAAGTCGGAGACTTGATTCAGCGCGAACACCGGCACCTCGGGCGCATCGTCGGCCTTGATGTGGATGAAATCCGCGCCCTGCACGTCGTGCAGCGAGAACACCGGCCGCCAGTCCTCTTTCTCGTACCTGACCTCGACGTTCGTCATCTCGAGTCCCTTGACGTGCCGCACGTAAAAGCCGTAGGAAGGCGTGACGCCGAACATGTTGGGTTCGGGATAGCCATTTTCTTTCTCGGCGAGTTGGATCGTCGCGTCCTGCCTGGTTCCGCCGCCCTGGTGGAGGATGGTGATGTTGTTCAGCTTGACGTCTTCAATCTCGTGGCCCGGGATGCCACTGATGATCGAAGCGTAGCGCGGGTCGGTGTTCGAGACCACGACGTCGCTGATCTGCACGCGGCGGAGCTTGCCGACTGGAATTCCCGCCGGGCCGCGCATGCGGCTGCCGAGCCGGAGGAAGACGGGCATGTCCACCAGGTTGCGCATGGTGAGGTTGGAGAGGGCGATATCTTCGAGCAGCGCGCCGTCCACCGATTCCAGCGCCACGCCCCGGCACCCCTCCATGACGCAATTCGAGACGGTAATGTTCTTGAACCCGCCGTTTGATTCGGTGCCGCATTTGAAGCGCCCGTTGCGCGGGACGGCGGCGCCGGGCGGGAAGGGCTTCCAGGTGCCGTCGAGCACCGTACCCTCCTGGTAGGTCCCGGTGAGGTAGCAATTGGTAATGGTGAGGTTTTCCGTGGCCCGCGCGTAGCCGAGCGCGTAGGAACTCTTGGGGCAGAGGCCGTCGTCCCAGGGAGAATTCACGGTGCAATTGGAAACGCGCACGTTGCGGCAGCAGTCGAAATCTATTCCATCCCGGTTAGTATCTATTCTGACGTTATCCACAGTAAAGTTATCCACGCCCGTGGCGAGGATGGCGAAGTGTCCGGCGTGGAGGAACGAAACGTCGCGAATCAGCACGTTGTGGCAGTTCTTCAGGCTAATGGACTTGTCGCCGACGCCCGACTCCTGTTCGCGCGGGCCGCGCGTCAAGCCCTTGCCCCAGATCAGGCCGGGCCCCAGAATGGCGAGGTCGCTGAGTCCTTCGCCCCACATCAGGGCGTTGTGCCAGTGGCTGTGGCCGTAGTCCTGGTACATGTCCCAGGGATTGGGCTCCGCCGCGTCATAATTGCCTCCGGCGCCGGTCTCCGCGGCCAGGATCGTCGCTCCCTGTTCGAGGTACAAGCTCACTTTGCTCTTCAGGTGAAGGGAAAAGCAGAGGTAGGTGCCGGCCGGGAAGCGCACCGTGGCGCCGCCCGCCGCTGCCGCCGCTTCAATCGCCTTGTTGATGGCGGGCGTGTCCACCGTTTGGCCGTCACCTCGCGCGCCGAATTCGCGCACGTTATAGACTCCCGCGAAGGCTTCGAGTGAGCTCCGCCGGGGGACGACCCTCTGGGAACTCATTGCTCCCAGGGCGGGGTTGCCCCTGTGCGGGATGAGAAGTTCGGCCGCCACAAGGCCGCCGAGGCCCATCAGCTTCTGCAATGCGTCGCGCCTGCCGGCGCCAACCGTTCCGTTTCCATGAATCATGACTCCCCGCCTCCCTTGTCCGTCTGCGTCGCTCCAACTTTCGGCTGGGATTAACTTGAGTTCGGCTTCATCCAAATACTACAGCCTAATGGAGTTCGTGGAATGCGCGGGCCAGCTTCGTCATCAAACAGAGGACGGAAGTCAAGTTAACCCGGAACATGGCCAAATGATAATGCCCTTTGGTCTGAGCGGCATGTGCCACGAGCCGCCGGCAGCCGCAAGGAAGATCTTGCCATCTTTCGGGCGGGGAAAACGGAGAATTCTCAAACCGTTCAGCCCCGCCCGTTGGGGGAAAGGGACGAATCAGTAAGGGTGCGGAAGGCCGCGCACGCAACGGAAGGTGTCGCGGGCGATGAGGAGTTCTTCGTTGGTGGGGATCACCATCACGCGGGCGCGGCTGGAATCGGCGGAGATTTCGCCTTCCTTGCCGATGATGCCTTTGTTCCGCGCCACATCAACCTGGAATCCCATCTCGGCCAGGCGCTCGCACGCCTTTTCGCGCACCAGCGGAGCGTTCTCGCCGATGCCGCCGGTGAAAATCAGGCCGTCCACGTGGCCCATGGCCGCCGAATACGCGCCGATGTAGCGGCGAATCCGGTAGCAGAAAACGTCGATGGCCACTTTGGCCTGTTCATTCCCTTTGCCGGCGCTCGCCATCAACTCGCGCATGTCGTTGGATTCGCCCGAGAGTCCGTAAAGCCCGCTGAATTTGTTGAGCAGCGTGGAGACGTCATGCAGCGAGAGCTCGTCTTTCGACATGAGGTAGAGAAGGATGGCGGGGTCAAGATCTCCCGACCGCGTCCCCATCACCAGACCTTCCAGAGGCGTGAAGCCCATCGAGGTGTCAACCGACTTTCCCTTTTCGATGGCCGTGATCGAGCAGCCATTGCCCAGGTGGCAGGTGATGAGGTTCACGTCCTCGCGGCCTTTCCCGAAAATCTGGCGAAACTTGTAGGCGACGTAGCGATGCGACGTCCCGTGAAATCCGTAGCGGCGAATCTTGTACCGCCGATAGTAAGTGTAGGGAATCCCGTAAAGATAGGCGTAAGGCGGAATTGACTGATGAAAAGCCGTATCGAAGACCGCCACTTGCGGGACCTGGGGCATCACTTTGCGCGCCACGTAATAGCCGCGCAGATTGTGGGGATTGTGCAGCGGGGCGAGCTCCGAACAGAGTTGAATGGCCTTGGCCACCTCTTCATCCATGAGAACGGAATGGGAGAACTGCTCGCCGCCGTGCACCACGCGGTGCCCGACAGCCTGGACTTGCGAAATGTCGGCGATGACGCCGCACTCACGGAGTGCGTCGAGAACTCGCGTCAGGGCAATCTGGTGGTCCAGCAGGGCGCCGATCTGCGGCTTGCATTGCTTGGCCAGGGCCTCGAGACGGAGCGAGGCTTCATCGGTGCCGATCCGCTCGACAATTCCCTTACCGAGACAGCGGTCGGTGTTTGCAGCAATCATCTCCGAATCGGTTTCGATCAATTGGAACTTGATGGAGGAACTTCCGGAATTCAGCACCAGGATTTTCATAGGCGGAACCTCAAGCGTCGGGCGGGCGCTCGGAACAAAGCGGCGGATTTAAGATTCCCGAGCTTTCTAAAATTACCACAAAGGCGAGCGCCAAGGGAACACCATTCGAGGCTTGCGCTCTTGTCTTGGTTCAGCGGCGACAGAAAGTCGCGCGGACAATCTTTCAAGGTGAAGCGAGCAGGGTCGGACCGTGAGAGGCCATGATAGTAGCAAGAGAGTGCGAACGGCTATATTCCGCTCAAGCGATAGGACAGAATCAGCAGCACGCCGAAGGCAATGGCGTGGGCGAGCTCGCTCAGACCGAGGCGTCGGACCTGCAACGGTTCGGTGCGAGCGGAGAGCGGCCAGACGGCGCCGCGCAACAGGATGGGCGCGAAAGCCAGGATAGCGAGCCCGGGAAGATAGCCAAGCCTCCAGATAACGCCCAGGAGGACGACGGAAAGGAGTTCGCCGAAAAGGAAGGCGCGGCTCCGCGCCAGTTTTTTCGCGGGTGAAGTCAGGTGCGCGGAGTGGATGCGAAGCTGCACGAAATGGATCTGGTTGGCGGCAAACAGCCAGTTCACGCCCCAGAGGGCGAAGGCTGTCGAGTCAAGTCTTCCTGCGGCAACGTAGTAAGCTGCGGCCGCCGTCGAGGTCAACCCCAGCGAGCCGGCAAGCTGGGCGCGCATGCGCGTCTCGCGGCCCAGTTTCTTCAGGGCCGCCTGGACAAGAAACGCAGCCCCCACCGCCGCTCCCAGCAGGAGCAGATCCCAAGCGCGCTGGAGCCAGATGACCAACACCAGCGCGGCCGCCGCAAGACTGGCGGACGTGGCAATCGAGACCAGGACGGCACGGCGCTCGGCTGCGGTTTGGGGATGCACTGCAGACGCCGACATCCAGCTCTCAAGTGGCGTTCGCAGGCAGAACAAGGCCAGTGCTGCGACCGCCAAGAGAAGCAAGGAAATAATGGAAGAGGGGGAGTGATATCCGATCGCCGCGCCGGTGATCAGAGGGACGAAGAGGATGCCCCAGGCTCCGTGCTCGCGCGGGAAGGTGAGCAGGCGCAAACGCGCGGGGTTTGCGGGAAACAAATCTGGCGTAGTCGTAGGCATTCGCACATCGGGCGCCGCACGCTCAATTAGTGATCCCTCGGTTGCGATAGATTGTTTCGTTGACTTCCACCAGCAATCCATCGAGTTGAATGTCCGATTTCCGCGCGGCGAACTGGATCGGGCAATCGTAACAGCTTACACGCATCTTGAACTTCTTAAAGACCGCTTCCGTCTCGGGGTACTTTGCCAGAACCTCGGTCGCGGTATTCTGCGCGCTCACCAGATCATGTAACTGAAGCATTGCGCACCTCGCGCTTTGAAATCCTCGGGTCCGCCATCCGGGGCTGATAAACGCAGAAGGGTTCTTCGGCGAGAAAATCACCGGTGGCTGCGTAGGCGCGGGCACGGCAGCCCAGACAGATGTTGCGGAACTCGCAGCGCCCGCACTTGCCTTTCAGATTGCCGGTGTCTCGAAGCTGCTGGAAGACTTCCGATTTCTCCCAAATCTCGGCGAAAGACTGGCGACGCAGGTCGCCGGCGATCACGGGAAGGTAGCCGCAGGGATAAACCTCACCGACGTGGGAGATGAAGCAGACCGAGGAACCCGCCAGGCAGCCCTTCGTCATAGCGTGCATTCCGTTGGGAGGCCCGCCGGGATGGCCATTCCCTCGCGGCGCGCCGTGCGGGTGAAGCGCCATGCCGGTTGACCCCGGCATGGTCATTTCGGTTGAGCCAATCTCGCCCGTTTTCGCCGGCTCGGCGACGGCGTGCCTGCCCGGCACCAAGCTGGCCGCCCGCTTCTCCGCTGCACGGCGCTGCCGCATAACTCGGAAATAGTGCGGCGCGCAGGTGGCCTTCAATTCGATTCCGCCTTCCTGCGCGCGATCGTAGAACCAGTTCAGAATCTTTTCGTACTCGTCCGCGGGCACCATCTGGGATTCGGCGATGTCCACGCCGCAGCCCACCGGCACCAGCAGGAAGGTGTGCAGCGCGTCGGCGCCCAGCGACTTCGCCATCTCCAAAACGGCGGGCAGTTCATGCGCATTATGCCGGGCAATGCTCATGTTGATTTGCACCGACATGCCCAGCTCTTTCAAATTCCGAAAGCCGCGCAGCGCCGCGTCAAAGGCGCCGGGGATGCCGCGAAAGGCGTCGTGAGTCGCGGCATTCGAGCCGTCCAGGCTGATCGAAACGCGCCTCACTCCCGCGTCCACGATCTTGCGGGCAATTTCCTTGGTGACCAGCGTGCCGTTGGTGGCCAGCGCCACGCGCAGGCCACATTCCGTCGCAAATCGCGCCAAGTCGAAGATATCCGCTCGGTAGAGAGGTTCGCCACCGCTCAGAACTAGGATTGGTAGGGCATACTGAGAGACTTGCTTTATTACATTCAGGGCATTGGTCGTAGGTAGGATTGATGGTGAAGAGAGTTCTGTAGCGGTGGCGCGACAATGAATGCAACGTAAGTTGCACCCCTTGGTAACCTCCCAAAAGATGAGCCGTGGCTTGTGATTTTCCTTGTCCATCGCCAAGTCCCGACTCGGGCTGAAACCCGCTTTCGGTTCGTGCTCCGTGTTTGGCTCGACTCCGGTCACGTCAAAACTCGAATGTCGTCGGCCGGGCAGAAAGCCTGCGCATACTCACAAGGCGCTGATGCTGGCAAATGTTCTTGTGCCCTGGCCATGCGGAAGGTGCCGAGTCATTCGACCCAGGGTTGCGTGTTGAGAACGGAGGTGGGGATAACGCCTTACGCCGCCTTGCCGTTATCCCCTTTCCTCCAACCTGGACTTTTTCTCCAGGTTACTGGGACCCGACATCCCTCGCACCCTGCAATAGGGCAACGGGGTTGCCAAACAACCAAGTCGAACATGACCCCCACCGTCCTGTGAACTGTCAACAAAACAAATGGCTTATCGAAGATGGTCTGGGGTGTGGAAGAGGCAGGTGTAAAACGAAGGACCTCCCTTCAGAGCCATTTGACCAACACAACCTCGCCCAAGGCGTGAAAACCCACACAGAGCAACCCGGTGGTTGGGTTCCGCTTCTTTGCCGGCACGGGACCGTATCACGCGCGGCTCAGGTCAAGCCGGAAAGTCGCTGGAGATGACGGCTGGGGCGGTAATGGCACAAGGGGAACCGCTGCACATCCGCGAAATCTGCATCGGTTGACAGGATATCCACGGGGGCGACAACTCTTGGCTAATGAGTTGTGGGTCTGATGCGCTCGACTTCAATCTGGTGAATGATTTTGCGCAGCCAATCCTTCACCGCCTCTTCCACTTCTTCGCGGCTCATCCCCTGCTCGATAGACTCAATCGTTTCACCCCGGTCGGTGACAGGAATATGGTGGCAGGGAACGTTCGAGGATCGCTGGTCTATGGGCACAAAATCGATCAGGAGGCACTCGTCGCACGGGCGCGACCGGTCGGGATCGCCGAAGTTGATGCAGGTGATGGAATCTTGAAAGATGGATGTTTCCTTCCAAGGAGTTCGCACCGAGCGGCCGTAGCCGTCGGTTTCCAGGAAGTTGAGCTCGAATTTCAGAACGGCGAGGATGTCACGATCATCTTTGGCCATGGGATTCACCTCTCTTCCGATCGCGTGCCGTTCGAGAGTCGCGATTGGCGAATAAGCTCCGCGCTAATCATAGCATCTAGGTTGCCAAACACGGCAAGATGACAAATCGAGCCGCACGCGCCCATCGCCTGCGGGTGACGCATTGAAGCTCAAGGCTTCTTGTCTTCCGATGGCTCGGACCTGGGTGCGGCGTCCAGCTTGGGGGGACCACTATCATCTTCGATCTGAGCCGCGGGTTCCTCTTCGGGCCTGTCCTTTTCGCCGGGTATTTCTTCTTTCGCAGCCTCCTCACGTTCATGTGAGGCGAGGATCAAATAATACTCCGGGCGGGTTTCGCGCAGGTGATTGGCAGGCACCTTCCCAGTGAGCCAGGCGCGATCCATGGGGTAAACATCGGGGTCGAAAATCACGAAGTAAAAATGCCAGATCAGGATGGAAAAAGTGGCCAGCACGGCCTCATAGAAATGTACGGCGGTGGCGGCATCGGCGGCCCACTTGGGGAAGAGATGCAACGTAAAGTTGATGAACCAGAGCATAAGCCCCGAGAGAGTCATCACGCCCATTCCCCAAATAAAGGCCCAGTACTCGAGCTTCTCGACGTAGTTGAACTTTTCGAAAGTGGGCCGCTCGTTGGAGAGCCCCAGGTTGTACCGGAGGACGCTCGCCAAATCGCGCACATCCCGCCAACGGGGCAGTAGATGGCGCACGATCGTGCGGTCGCGTTTCGAGCGGAGCAGGTGGATGAAGTGAAAGAGCAGCGAGCCGATCAAAATGACGGCGGCGATGCGGTGGATGGTGCCACGCAAAACGAAAAGGCTGGGCCAGCGCATCAAGTGGCCTACCCACCACGCGCCGGGATACTTCAGCGCGAATCCCGTAAGCACCAGGACGGGAAAACTCAGCACCACCAGCCAGTGCGCGATGCGGAAGCGCAGGTTCATGCGCAGGACCTGTTCCCCTCCGTTGTGCGGGACGCGGCCACGCACCAGTTTGGAGACGAAATCCAGGGCGTTGTGAAGCAGCATGAATCCCAACGTCAGCGGAATCACGACCAGATAGAAGAGGCGAATCCAACGCACGACAGGGTTTTCCGAAGGCGACGCCGGGGTGACGTGGATGGGCCCGATGGCGAAGCGCGCGCCCGCGCCGGCGTGGCACTTCCCGCAGGTCTTGGAAAGGTTCGCCGGGTTGATCGTGGAGCGCGGGTCGCTGGGAGGAAAAATGTTGTGCACGCCGTGGCAGGAAGCGCAATTGGCCACCGTCTCCACGCCTTCTCGCATGGCCAGGCCGTGGTAACTGTCCTCGAACGTTGGGACACGATTGGCAGGCAGGTTGTAACGCGCGTCCAGGCGTTCGTTGGCATGACAGCGGCCGCAAGTCACGGTTGAGACGCGCGCCGGATTGACGGTGGAGTTGGGCTGGCTGGGCGCCAGGATCATGTGCTCGCCGTGGCAATCCGTGCAGACGGGGGCGTCCGGCGAACCGTTCAGCATGGCTTGCCCGTGCACGCTTTCCAGATAGGTGTGCTCGATTTGCTTGTGGCAAGCTCCGCAAGTCGAAGGCACATTCCAGTGGTTGATCTTGGAACGAGGGTCGCGCGGCGGAAGAATCAGGTGGCTGCCATGGCAGTCCGAGCACGTCGCGGCGTTTTCGTTGCCCGCCTCGACCGCGCGCCCGTGCACGCTCAGCTTGTAAGCCTCGACCGGCTTGGCAAAAGGAATATTGTGCTTGGCCAGAAACGCCGGGTTGGAGTGGCACGAGGCGCAAGTGTCGGGCAGATTTTTCTTGGCCACCGGCGAGGAGGGATCCGTCACCGGAACAATGTAATGGACCACTCCGTGGCAGCTCTGGCAGACGGGGGCTTCGTGGTCGCCGCCCTGGCGCGCCTTGCCGTGAATGCTGGAATTGAATTGTTGCACGATGTCGGGATGGCAGGTCGCGCAGTCCACTTGGCGAACCGTTTTGGGATGAGGATAGCCGGCGATGTCGGAGTGGCAGGTGGTGCACGTGAATGAACCGTGGACGCCCTTGGAGAATTTCGCGGCGTCCACGTAAACGCTCGCACCGGACGCGGACTGCATTCCTTCCACGCCGTGGCAGTCCAGACAGGCTTTGTTGGGATTCGCCTGCGGAGGAACCAGCAAGGCCAGCGCTAGGAAGATGCTCCAGGTCATCTCAGCTCCTTTCAGCGGAGCCGGGCGACGCGGGTGGCTTCTTCGCTTCCATTTGACGGATCTTGAAGATGAGGCCCAAAATGACTAAAACAATGAAGGTCAAAGAAAGGCCCAGGCCCTTGCGGCGAACGTCGCGCTCGTGAAGCGCCGCCACGCCTTCCTGGTAAGATTTCTGCGCAATTTGCACGCCCTCGCCGGTGATTTTCTGCACCTGGGCGGGGTCGAAGGTGTGCACGGTCACGCGCGCCTTGAGGAGGTCGCTGTGCGCGCTGCTCAATTCGACGCGGGCGGCGGAGACTTCCATTCCCGAGCGCTCCGCCGTGCCCAGGATCTGGTTGGCGTGCAGGTAGAAAGTCTGCAGCTTGGCGATGTCGCCGGCAATCTTCGCGGCGCCGGCATAGCCCGGGTCGCCTTTGGAATGGCACGTGATGCAGATCGCCTTCGGTCCCACTCCCACCAGAGCGTCCGTCGGTTTCAGGATCTCGTGGTTGGAATGGCATTGCACACAGCCCGGCAGGCCCATCGCGGCAAAAGCAGCCTTGTGCGGGCTGTTGTCGAACAATTGCTCGTTGAAGGCGTGGCACGTGCCGCAAACGTTGGCCACCGAGGACACGCCCGGAGGCGTGGCGCCATGGTTGCCATGACAGGTCGTGCAAGTGGGTGCGGAGGTGTCGCCGCCGGCGAGCGCCGCCGCGTGCACGCTCTTCTCATAGAGTGCGAATTGGTTTGTCGGAATCTTGTATCCCTTCATGTATTCCGCGTTCGCGTGACACTTGGCGCAGGTGTTGGCGACGTTGGCGGGATAGACCGGCGCACGCGGGTCAGTCACTGCCTGGATGTTGTGCACGCTGTGGCAGTCCACGCAGGCCGCTACTTTCGTGTCGCCCTGTTTCAGGCGCTTCCCGTGCACGCTGGTGAGGTATTCGCTGAGCTGGTCGGTGCGCAGGCCGGGGTTGTAATGGCGCATGTAAGTGGGGTTGGAGTGGCAACGGCCGCAGAATTCCGGGATCTGAGCCTTCCGCGGAGCCCCGCGAAAGCCTTTGGCGGGGCTCATGGCGCTCATGGAGTTGTCCTTCGGGTCGCCGCCGTGGCAGTCCGCGCAAACGAGACCGGCCTGGTAATGGACGTCTCCTTCAATCAGCTTGGCCGGTTTCGCGAAGTCGCCTTCCAGCGCGGAATGGCAAGTCAAGCAAGAGTCCGCCGCACGCGCTTTGCCGGCCGGAACAAGCGCCCACATAAGAACGCCGATCATCAAGAGAGTGTTTCTCGTCATGACCCCTCAAGTCCGCAAGGCCAGGGCTGACATCAACACGATGTACCCCAGCGCGAAAATTCCCAGGCCGGTAAAAAACCGCGTGACCTTTCCGAAGCCGGCCTTGTAGTCCAGGAACGGCACAATGACCCACACGGCGCCGGCCAAGCTGAACACCGCCAGCCCCAGAAGTTCGCTGTCCAGAAACAGGACCTTAGCGGGCAGGTACTTGAAGGTCTGGAACATGAAAAGGAAATACCACTCGGGCCGGATGCCCGCCGGGGCCGACCCGAAGGGATTGGCCTTGATTCCAAGCTCCCAAGGGAAGATCGCGGCCAGGGCTCCCAGGACTCCCAGAGCCGCGTACCAACCAATGATGTCGCGCAGCAGGAAGTTGGGAAAGAAGGGCATCGAGCGGCGTTGCTCTTTGCCTTGTTCGATGGCGCGCTCCACACTGGGCGGCGTGCTCATACCCAGCCTCTGAACCAGCAGCAGGTGCATAGCGAGCAACAGCGTGGCCAGTCCCGGCAGCACCGCCACGTGGAACCCGAAGAAGCGCGTCAGGGTGGCACCCGTCACTTCCTTGCCGCCGCGGAGGAAGATCAGAATCCATTTGCCGATGAAGGGAACAAAACCCGCCATGTCCGTGCCGACTTTGGTGGCAAAAAAGGAGAGTGTGTTCCAGGGCAGCAGATATCCGCTGAAACCGAAGGCCAGCACCACGAACATCAGCAGCATGCCCGTTACCCAAGTCAGCTCCCGCGGCTTTCGGTAGGCTTTCAGGAAATAGACGCTGAACATGTGAGCGAAAACCAGAAAGATCATCAGGTTGGCCGACCAACTGTGGATGGAGCGAATGAGCCAGCCGAATTGCACCTGGGTCATGATGAACTGCACGCTCTCAAAAGCGTCGCTTGCCGTGGGGCGGTAATAGAGCAGCAGCAGGATGCCGGTCAGAACCTGGATAATGAACAAAAACAGCGTCATGCCGCCGAGGTAATACCAGATTGTGTGACGATGAATGGGAACAGTCTTGTGGCGCAGGAATTCCTCAACGCTTCCCGTTCCGAAGCGCTCGTCCACCCAGCTCATGATTCGGCGATAGATTCCGGCCATAGTTATGCGCTCCGCGATACGACAATGTCTTCGCCCTGCACGTGAACCTTATAGGCGGCAAGCGGCCGGGGCGGCGGCCCGCTGACGTTCTGCCCCGTGAGGCTGTACATCCCGTTGTGACAGGGACACCAGATTTCGTGCAGGTCGCTGCGGTACTGCACCGTGCAGCCAAGGTGCGTGCACACGGCAGTAAAGGCCACGTACTTGCCGTCCGGGGTGTGGATCAGGATGGCAGGTTCCGACCCGAAGCGGAAGACTATCCCGGTGTTATCCTTGAGCTGCCCGACTTTTGCGGCTACCACCGAGCTGCTGGTGGACTCAGCGATTCGCGGGGGAAGCACATAGCGCAGCGCGGGGTAAAGAAAGGAGGCGATGGAGGCCAGCACGCCGGCGCCCAGGAGCGCGCTCACCCATCGCCGGCCGGGCTGGGGTGGACTTGAATCGCGTTCTTGTTCTGTCTCCATTAAATGCTCCCTCGTCCAGACTTGCGCAATTCACGATTCATCTCATTAGCACTTGGCGTTCAGCCCCGTCAAGCTGTCACAGGAGAAAATCTGTCCGACCGGTGGAGCCTTGCTGGCTGCGGAGGTTCTGTATCTCCTGCGAAAGCGCGGATCATGGATCGGCTGATTCATCCGTGACCATCGGCCGCTTCGGCTGCAGTACAACTGACCTGTGCGACGAGTGGCGAGGGCCTATTTGCGGTCCCCCACGCGTCGAGCCGTGGGTCTTCTCGCGCAATCCTGCGAGCAGGGTCGGGTCAAAGTGCGGAGAATCGCAACACCGGCTAGGACTTCTTGGGTGGCTTTTCCTTGTAGCCTTCCAGCGAGTGATTGTGCTCTTTGTAATACTTGCCGGCGTCCGTCAGGTCCTTGGAACCCATCTTCACGTGGCAAAACGTGCAGCCTTTCTTTTCTTTCTTCGCGTATTCGGGCTTCGCTTGAGCGATAGACAAAAAGAACGCGCTCGCGATAGCTGCGACAAAAAGTGCGCGAACGGTCTTCATCCACATCCTCCTGTTCAAAACCTCTACAACGAATATCAGCACTTGAGGTACCAATTGAGAACCATTTGTCCGGATGCGAGTGATAGCGACTAAATGTCGTGGTCGCGCCGTAAATTGTTCGCCCTGAGGGCTAGCCTCAGTTCCCGCCCTCCAGTTCTTGCAGAATCTTGGGGTTCGGTTCTTCCATGGCCAGCAAGGTGTGGCAGGTATTGCAGTCCTGGGGGATGACCTTGCTGTCTTTCGCGGTGTGGTTGCCGTCATGGCAGCGGAAGCATCCGGGGAAGTTCATGTGCCCCAGGTTATTGGGATAAGTTCCCCAGGTAACTTTCATGGCCGGAAAGACATTGCCGTTGTGAATGTAGACCAGGGCCGCAGCGGCTTGTTCGATCTGCTGCCGCTGGCTATTATAGACCGAGAAATAATTCTTCCGGTAATAGGCGCGGAGCTCATCCGGCAGTCGGGTCTCCGCATCCAGCCGGGAAGCGTAGTTCTTTTTCAGGAGTTCCACGCCTTCCTTGTGAATGAAGGGAAGGGAGGGGCTGATTCGCCCGGCAGCCATCTCCCGGTCCACGGCCTCGGCAGGCAGGTAGAAAACGTGGGTGGGCCGGTTGTGGCAGTCCATGCAATCCATCACGCGCCGTTCACCGTGCGCGAGGAGGTCCGCCTTGGAAGGATTATCCTTGGCCTCGAAGAGGGTGGAAGAGCCGTTGGCATTGCGGTGGCTGACCCAGGGAATCACCTGGCGCTGCCGGTCTGAGGCGATATAGGTGATCAGACCCAGATGCGCGCCGTGAATGCCCACCAGTTTCTGGTCGAGCGTGCGCCCTCCGATGTGCAGCAGGAGCACGGTCTTGGTGGGAGAGTTGTTCTCGTCGTCTCCGTAGTGGGTGATCACCACCAGCTTGTCGCCGGAAAATCGCTGCGGCCAGTGGCACTGCTCGCAGGTTTCCCGGGCGGGGCGAAGGTTGGTGACGGGCACCGGGATGGGAGTGTCGTAAGTGTGAAAGGTGACGGCGAAGACTTGCCGCACGCCCGAGAGCTTGGAGCGCACAAACCACGGCGCCCCGGGGCCGATGTGGCAGTCCACGCAGGCCACGCGCGCGTGCGGCGAACGCTGGTAGGCCGTGTACTCGGGCATCATGACCGTGTGGCACGTCTGCCCGCAGAACTGGACGGAGTCCATGTAGGCCACGCCCCGGTAAGAGGCGGTTCCCAGGATCACCATGTTGACGACGCTCAGGCCCAACACCAGCCCGGCGGCCCTCCGCAGCAGCGGCTGACGAAGGTCGATCTTGGGGTAGACGGTCGGAAGCAGCCCCGCCTTGCGCAGCCGATAGCGGCGCCAGAAGACGCCCAGCGGCATCAGGATGAGTCCCGCCGCAAAAAAGCCGGGCAGGATCAGAAAGAAAATGATCCCCGTATAGGGACGAACGGCCCCACCCTGCACGATGAGCAGCGCCCAGAAAGCCAGCAAGGTGAATGCGGAACTGGTGGTCAACACCGCGCCGGCGAGCGTGACGAGGTTGTGCCCCAGGTACACCGCTGGGCGAAGCCACAGCGCGAGTTGATTGCGCAGACCGGAGTCCTGAGGAGTTCCCACTTGGAATTGCTCCTAGTGCGCTAGTTCCTTTGTGACCGGAACAAAGGTCGGCTCAACGTGTACCACGGCGCGGATGGAGTTCGAAATGAAACAACCTTTTTCGGCCTTCCAGGGCCCGCTGCGCCTTTTCATCTCGCCCGGAATTACGCCAACCTCCGTGGCAAGGTTGATTTCCGTAAAACGATAACCTTCTCCGGGGATTTTTTCCAGCTTTCCTTTTGCTATCGTGCGGAAGAAGCTGACTGAAATGCTGGAGAACTCCGCCATGGCCAGGAAGGTCGTCGTCAGACCACTGGCCGTGGCGCCAATCAAGAGCTGCCCGGGCGTCCACAGGCCGGACTCGCCGGCGAATTCGGGCGGCGCCGAGACCTGCAAGGGCGGCAACCTGTTGCCCTCCAACACTCCCGTTCGCTCGCTTTTTCAGGCCGGTTGGCGCAGGCTGGACGTTTCCACAGCCGCCCCGACAATTCGCGCCAGTTCGTACTCGTCCAGCGGAAGTCTGATGCAATCAAATGCGCCGCGACGCATCACTTCCAGGTAGAGGTCCATGTCCAGAGCGCGGCCGGCAACGAGCAGCGCCGGCGCGTCGGGAATCTCGTTCAGCCAAGTGACGAGTTCGAACGCACTCTGATCTTCGGCTGAGAGCCCGGTCACAATCAGGTCAATCGCGTGAGACTTGACCCATTGGCCCAGTTGCGCGAAGGACTCGACCTGCAGAACTTCGCACCCAAGCCGAAGGAGCGGGATCCTCATCTGAGCAAGGGCATTCGGTCTTTGCGACCAAAGAGCGATGCGCGTTCCAAAGAGTTTCTTCATTCTGAACTTCCCGCTACTTCGTTCGCCGCTGGGCGCTCTTGCGCGCGCGGCAGGTCAGCGTGTTCCGCACGGCTTGGTCGGCCCAGGGGTTGGTTCGAGAGCAACCTTCGTACCGACTTCATGTCGCTTCGCGGCATTTCTGTAACCGTCTTGGTGACAGCATGTTAAGTGGGCGCAGGCGAGGCGCGAACAATGGTCAAAATGTCGCAGGCTGCAGAGAAAAACACTGTAGATATTCTCATCATGCGCCAAATAGCCCACTTTTTCACGATTGCTCGCTTCCCTTAGCGCATGCATCGCATTGAAGCGCAAGGAAATGTCCCCACTCGGTCATAATGGCTGGAGTCTTGCGTCAACAGCGCGTGAACGGGGTGCAACTTGAAAGACCGCTCTTCAGTGAAATCACGGCGCTTCTGGATGACGATCAGCTCGGTTCGCACCGGCATAGTCCTTCTGATCATCGCGGGCCTGGCTTCCGCGGCAGGAACGCTGATCCTGCAGCGCCCCATGACGGGCCCGGAAAAGATGCAGCGCGCTTACTCGCCCGCTATGCTGCATTGGCTGGACACTCTGGGGCTCACCGACGTCTTTCACGCCTGGTGGTTTGCGGCCCTGCTGGCACTGCTCGGCGTCAACATTGTTCTCGCCTCGATCGAAAGATTTCCGAACGTCTGGCACTACTTCGCACGTCCCTACCGCCGCCCGGAGGCGCATTTCCTGACCGGGCTGCCGGTGCAGAGGGAAATTCCTGTGGACGACGTTCGAACAGGAATGGACGCCGCAGAGCGCGCATTTCGCCGGACGGGCTTCAAGCCTCAGCGCATCGGCGACGGGCCGGAGGCTTCGTTGTACGTGGAGAAGCACCGCTTCGCGCGGCTGGCCGCCTACGTGGTTCATGCCAGCCTGCTGCTGATTTTCGCCGGAGGCATCACGGACGCGGTGTGGGGATACCGCGGCTTTGTCGCGTTGGGGATGCACGACGAGACGAATCAGATCGAGCTTTCGAGCGGCATGCGCAAGGTGCTGCCGTTCACGATTCGATGCCAGGGTGCGGGGCAGGAAAACTATCCCGACGGGACGCCCCGCCGCTGGTGGTCGAAGCTGGTGGTTTTGGAAAACGGCCGCGAAGTGAAACAGAAAGAGATCGCTGTGAACGACCCGCTGGTGTTTCAAGGGGTTCGATTTTTCCAGGCGAGCTACGGTTCCACGGGGCAGGTGAACTCGCTTCTGCTGACCGCCACGCCTCGAAATGGTTCCGGGCCCGCGAAAGAATTTGAGCTGCGCCCAGATGAGACCGTTCCGCTCGATTCCGAAACCAGCGTGCGGCTGGCGGCGTTCGTTCCGGACTTCGTTCTGAACGGCAATCAGATTGAGTCGCGCTCCGATCAGCCCAACAACCCGGCGATTGAATTGACGGTGGACTCGAAGCAAGCGGGAACCTCGACGGTGTGGCTGTTCCCGCGCTTTCCGGAATTCTCCCATCCCGAGAAGTCGCCCTACGCCTTCCATCTCCGCGACCTTCAAACGGGTTACTTCACCGGCCTGCAAGTGGCGCACGAGCCCGGGCAGTGGTTGGTGTGGGCGGGAGTCCTATTGATGGGCGTGGGGCTGGCAATGGCTTTTTATTTTGTTCACCTGCGTTTTTGGGTTGTGCCGGTCAGCGACGGCCGTGGCCGCCTGGTGCTGTGGGTGGGAGCCTCGGCCAGCAAGAACCGCGAAGAGCTCGAAAAACGGTTTGGGCGCCTGGTGGAAGAAATCGAAGCGGGCCTTAAGACGGATTGTGCCGCGTGTGGAATCGGCGCGGTGGCAGTTCCCGAGCGAGTCTAGGAGCCACAAGATATGGATCGAACGCTGAATCATTCCGAAGGGCTGAGCCACGCGCGCGGAAACGCCGTGGTCGCCCTGGTCAGCCTGGCCGTGGTGTTTCTGCTGACCAACGCGCTGCTGACGGTGGCGAAGGGCGGGAGCCTGTTCACCGAGCAGAATCTTCTTTATGTGGCGCTGGTCTTCTTTGGGGCGTCGGCGGCGATGTATTTGGCCTACGCCGTGACCGGGGTTGAGCGCTACATCCGCGCTGCTTCGCCGGCCATGATGGCGGGTTTGATGGCCACCACGCTGGCCGTCGGTCACCGCTGGTACGTCGCCGGCCACCCGCCGTTTTCCAACATCTATGAAATGCTGCTCTGCTTTGTTTGGACGCTGGCCGCGCTGACCGTCTGGGTGGAATGGCGGTACCGCCTTCGGCTGGTCGGAACCGTCACCATGCCGCTGGCGGTAATTGGCGTGGTGCTGATTCAATTGCTGCCTTCCGAGGTTCATCCGCTGGTTCCGGCGCTGCAATCCACCTGGCTGCAAATTCACGTGACGCTGGCCATGCTGGCCTATGCGGGCTGCGCGATCAGCTTCGCGCTGGCGCTGATGTTTCTGATCAAGGACGGTGTGGGGACCGACACCTTCCTGATCTGGACAAGCGCGCTGGGCGCGGCGATTTACGGCGGATTCATGACGCGGCTGGATGCTTCCGGCGGCCTGAGGGTCGCCGCGTGGGATCCGGCGGGCGCGCATGAGATTTTTGTCGCTGAGCGC
Organism: Acidobacteriota bacterium; assembly: GCA_024638215.1. Taxonomy (GTDB): domain Bacteria; phylum Acidobacteriota; class Terriglobia; order UBA7540; family UBA7540; genus JAHEKS01. Next base: position 22,960 of record JAHEKS010000022.1, read on the forward strand.
ACGCCCCTGATGGTGGTCCTGCCGGGTTTGGGCGGGATTTTTCTTGTGGTGATGCTTGCAATATTGGTTCCCCTGGTATTAAATATTGCGGGGCAAAGGAGTCAGAATTCAGGGCTTCGCAGTTGGGGAACCCGCTCGTTTTTCCTCGCACTGCTTCTCCAGGTGGTCGCCCTTCTCGCGTTCCTGGTCCGAGCCGGCGCGGGACGTTATCCCTCGCCCCAGGCGGAGGGATTGTTTTCAACCAGCCTTGCCGCCAGCCCGTTTATCGTCGCGGGCCTGGCCGGCAGCGTAACGGCGTCGCTGCTTTGCCTCCTGCTGGTGTGGCGGCGCGAGGGTCTCGAGTCGATGCTTCCCCGGGCCGAATATCTTGACGGGCTGACCTATAAGACCATAGGCATAGCCTTCCCATTACTTACCTTGATGATAGCCGCGGGGGCCTACTGGGCCAACCGGACCTGGGGTTCCTACTGGAGCTGGGATCCGAAGGAGACTTGGGCGCTCATCACCTGGCTGATTTACGCCGGCTATCTGCACATGCGCATCACGCGCGGGTGGCGAGGGCGGCGAGCCGCCTACTTCGCCATTCTCGGTTTTGCGGTGGTTCTTTTTACGTTCTTCGGTGTGACCTATCTGCTTCCCGGTTTACACGCTTACGCGTGAGGGAACTTAATCCCGGAAGGGTAACAAGTGGCGCTATTTTCTGAAGTTCGAGGGTCTAATTCTGGATGGGTGGTGATTTCATGAGAAACGATTTTGGCGCAGGTGGCGTTCTCCGGTTGATAACTTCTTGCGGCGTGTTGGCGCTGATGTGGAGTGCTGCGGCGCTGGCGCAAAGGCGGCCATCGTCGGTGAAGGCGCCTTCGGTCACCTGGAACGCGCCGTTGCGCGGGCAGCCGAGTGACTACATGGGTGCGCAGACGTGCGCCGGCTGCCACCAAGCGGAGGCGGAGGAGTTCTCCAAGACGCCTCATGCCACGGCGGCTCCGGAAGCTGCCTCCGCTGCTCCCGCGCAGGCCCCCGCTGCGAACGAGCCCCCTTCCGTGGCGGCGGGGCACAAGATCTACGACAACTTGAAGTGCTCAGGGTGCCACCGGATCGGCGGCCAGGGCGGAGCGGTGGGCCCGGCGCTGGGCGATGTGGGGGCACGCCTCAGCCGCGATGAGTTGACGAACTGGGTGACGAAGAGCAAACCGGGAACCGTGATGCCCACCGTTCCCACCGGCACGCCAAAATCGGAAGTGGACGAGCTGGTTGATTTCATGGCGAACCTGAAAGGGCAGGCGCCGGCCGCCACCAAAACGGCTGCCGGTCCCTTCGTCGTAACCGGCTGCGAAGCCTGCCACGGGCCGGGCAAGGCTCACGTAGAGGCGGAAGTAGCGGCCGCCGGCGACCCCGCCAAGACCCAGGCGGGCACCAAGCTGATTTTCAAGTTCGACGCCAACCCCAAAGAAAACTCCGAGCGCTGCTTGGTGTGCCACGCGAGCGGCAAGCCTCAAGCAGGCTTTGGCCACTCGATGCACATGGCGGCCGGAGTTGCGTGCCAGGACTGCCACTCGCCGCACCTGGTCAAGGCAGGAGAGAGTCTGGCAGGTGCCAAGGCCAATCCGGAGCCGACCCAGTTTGCCACCGCACAGAGCGCCTTGTTCCTGGTTCCCAAACTGCCGGAGGAGACCCGCTGGCTGCACAACGATTTGCTGAAACAGTCCCAACCGGGCCTTTGCTTCTCCTGCCATGAGACGGTGCGGGCACAATTCTCGCTGCCCGAGCACCATCGCGTGCCCGAGGGCTTCATGAAGTGCACCGACTGCCACAACCCGCACGGGAGCATGAACCATTTCAGCCTGACGAAAGCCGGATGGGAGACCTGCGTGAAGTGCCACGTGGAAAAGCGCGGGCCGTTTGTCTACGAACACGCCGCGGCGCGCGTGGAAGGCTGCGTGGCGTGCCACACGCCGCACGGCAGCGTCAACAATTTCCTGCTGAAGCGGCGCGAGCAGCGATTGCTGTGCCTGCAGTGCCACACCGTTGTGCACACCACGCCGTCGGTATCGGGGTGGAACGGCGAAGCCAACGTGCCCCACGGCCGGGGCGGCTATCAGGGCTCAGGCCCCTGCACGCGCTGCCATGTCGCCGTGCACGGCTCAAACATAGATCCGACCCTGTTGCGATAGGAGGTGTCGCTTGCGTTTTACACGTAGTCTTATTTTCTTGTCCGTCTTATTGTTAGGGATTGTCCCTGTGCTCCAAGCGCAGGACCAGAGCGCGCCTCCGCTCCAGTGGGGGGCCTTCCAGGTCAATGGTTCGGCGGGTGTCGGGTACCGCTTTACCGACATTAAGGGCTACCAGCCGATGTACCTGGAGCTTTACGACCTGAGGAAAGGCCCGCGGGTGACCGAATTCACCCTCTTCGGCCATTCCAATGGCACCAATCCTTTCGCCGACGAATTCTCCCTGACCACGAGCGGGCTGGGCGGCGACCCTTATCCCGCCGTGCAACTGAACCTTTCCAAGAACAAGGTTTACGACCTGCACGTCAACTGGCGGCAGGCGTACTTTTATTGGAACCAGAATGACGGGATCATCCTGCCAACGCGCGGAACCACCGGGCTCACCGATAACCACGACTGGGCGACGGTGCGCAAGATCGGTTCGGTCGACCTGACCCTGCACGCCACCAACAACCTGCGTTTCAACTTCCAGTATTACCGGACCAGCTTCACCGGCAACACCTTCACGACGTTTTCTCCCGACTACCTGGGCTCGCCGGGGAGTTGGGGAACGTTTGCCCGGGCGGCGGCCTTTCCGCTGCTGGCGCCGACCTCCGATTACACGAACCGGTTCACGGGCGGATTTGACTACACCTACCGTGACTGGAACTTCCATTACAACGTCGGCTACCAGACCTTTAACGACACCATCAATCTGAACAACACCACTTCTCCCGAACTGCCGATTGATATCACGACGTCCGGCAATGCGAACTACATCCTCAACCAGGCGTCCTGGACGGACTACCGTAAATTGACCACGCCGGTGAGCGAGTTTTCCTACAACGGCAAGCCAAATTCGTGGCTGAACCTGCGCGGCAGCTACATCTTTTACCGCTACAGCGGCCCTGCCACTTTCGACCAGTCCTTCAACGGGACCACCGGAACCACCGCGACGCCGTATGCGGTCTCACAAAGCGGCCGCGCCACTGTTTCCGAGCCGACCAACATCGTCGCGCAGGGCTTCACCGCCCACGTCAAGGATTGGTGGGACGTCAACTTCGACTACCGGTTTTCAAAGTTCACCACCACCACCACGAGCACTTTCACGAGTCTGTTCAACGGAGCGGTGCCGGTCACAGACCCGCCCCAGCCGATCCACGACAACAACGACTGGAGCGACAGTCTGAACCAGTTTGATTTCGACATGATGTTTACACCCAAGAGCAATTGGGTGATCCGGCCGGGCATCAGTTACTTCAAGTCCAGCGTCGGCGTGACCGAAGACGGCGTGGTGGATGACGCCCGCACACTGGATTATCACACCGTGTGGCCATCGCTGGCCGTTTTCTACCGGCCCACCAAACGTCTCTCCCTGCGCGGTGACATTCACGGTTATTCCACCAGCGCGTCCTACACGGCGCTGACGCCTCACACCGATCTGACTTCGCGCATCGTGGCCACCTACCGCATCACGGACAAGCTCTCGCTTCAGAACGAGCTTTACTTGGTCAGCCAGAAGCTGCTGGCGGTGGAGTTCCACGGCAAATCGCAGGCCAATACCACCATGCTGACCTACGCGGTGAGCCCCAAGTATTCGATGTTTGGCGGTTTCAGCTACGACAACGAGCTGGCTACAGGTGTCATTGCCTGGCAGCGCGGCGTGCCGGAGCCCCAAACGATCGAGACGGGCGACAAGCTTCGCGATCAGGCCCTCAACCGCATCTGGCAGGGGGGATTTGAAGCCCAACCAGTCGCGCACTTTGGCATCCGCTTCACCGGGAACTACGTGCGCACCACGGGGCTGGGCCAGGAAAGCGGGATCAATCCGGTGTACGGCCCGCTCACTTTCCCCTATGCCACGGGCACGCTTTATTACGATTTCCCCAAGGCGGGGCGGTTTTCGATTGACTTGCAGCGAACCTATTACATCCAGCAGATCATCACCGGCAACAACTTCAGCGCCAACATGCTCACCATCCGTTGGATGAGGCAGTTCTAGGCGGAAATGGAACCGCTCTCCTCAAAGGGGGTGGGCGCGTAAGTTGGAGGCAAGGACAGGGGGCCGGCACCTAAGGTGCCGGCCCGCTTCTTATTTCCGGGCAGGAAATGCTCGGCCAGCAAGCCCCTGAGCGGGGCCGGCGCGCCGAATTGGCCGCCCCGCGATTTCCCTTGACAAACGCGTGCGGACTGCATAGACTAGGAAAGTAGTCTATCCTCGAAGGAGGGATTACGCTATGAGCGCGAGATCTTTTGTCGGGCCGCCGCGAAGGCTGGGAGAAGAAAAAAGCGAATAGAGCAGGGAAGTGGCGAAGAGCCAGGGGCCGGAAACTACAAGAACGAAGCGCCCATGTTGATGAAAATAAAGGACAGGCTTCCCTAAATGAACCCGAAACGAACCGGAAACGAACCGCGAAAGAAGTGAATTCTCGGGCGATCGAACCCGAGGTAGCCCTGCCGCTATCCGCTTGGCGCTATTGGACACGAGTCAGTGCACGCAATTTGTACAAATGGACAATTTGTTTCCATTGTCAGGCCAGACGGCTCCTCCAGGCAGCGACGACATTCCGCCCATCGGCCGCCAAATTTAGCTAAGTCATGTGTTGTCAATGTGATGAGGTGAAAATGCCGACCCGGCAGGACTGGAGTGAAACCTGCCCCAAACTTGGAAGCCAAAGTGCTCAAATTGTCTTCGCCGTCTTCGGATCGGCGGTGTATAATCCCGTCATTGGGACAAGCAAGGGCTTGAACCGACTTTTCAATTGACCCAGGATCAAGAGCTCATTGGAGGGGCTTCAATGAACAGAAGTATGCGAACACTGATAGTGGTGACGTGTGTGCTTTTTGTTTCCCCCCTGCTGAAGGCACAGGGTCAAAGCTCGG
>JAHEKS010000252.1 GCA_024638215.1 Acidobacteriota bacterium
GTTGCCGACGTACATTTCGGGAGTGGAAATCCCGCAGCTCAGGGCGAAGGCGTTCTTCTCAGGAGGAATCGTATAGCTTGCAGGGAATTTCAATCCCGGGTGAGCCTGCTGGAGAAGATATTGAATCGCCCGCTCGAAGTCGGCGTCGCCGCCCTCGCCGTCGCGGTTGAAACGCACCATGCCCTTCGCGTCCACCAGGAAGCGGTTGGGCCACGTATTGTTGTGGTAGGAGGTCCAGATCTTGAACCAGTCGTCCACGACGACGGGATAGGGCAGCTTGAAGCGCTGGACGGCGCGCTCGACGTTTTCCACCGGATAAGCGATGTCGAATTCCGGATCGTGCACGCCGATGATGGTGAACCCGTACTTGTGATAGCGCTCGTACCACTTCTTGTTGTCGGGAAAAGTCCGGATGCAATTGATGCAGGTGTACTCCCAGAAATCAATCAGCACCACCTTGCCCCGAAGTTCTTGCAGGGTGAGCGGGCGCGAATTGATCCAGGTGGTTCCGGAGACCTGCTCGCCGGGCGGCGGAAACTCGAGAGCGCGGAAATCCGTGACCGTCAGTTCCCCCGGCTTGAAGTCCTGCGCGGCCCGGGCACGCGCCGCGGGCAGCAAGAAGATTCCCAGTCCCGCAAGCAGTAGCAATGTTTTTTGCATGAAGCCCTTCGCTAGTTGAGATTCGCGGACCCGCGCCTCGGATGCAACGCCGGCCAATTCATTGCGCCGCGGCGCGCGCCGCGACCAGATTCGAATAAAGGTTTCCCAACCGCTCAACCATGCGCACGGCCGCGGAAAGATTCCGCTTGTTGATGTGCTCGACGTTCAAGCCGATCAGCGGCGGGTCAGGCGGCAGATTGTCGAAAACGTCCATGAGAATCCTCTGCGCGAGGTCGAGCGAGCGGGCAAACGCCGCCTCGCCGGGTGTTGCGCCGGGTTTCGAAGCTTCCTGGGATTGGCCCTGAATCAGAAACCGGTCGAGGTCTTTGGGAACGTCCGCTCCCAGCCAGCGCAGGAACGTCAGGTCGCGCTCCTGGCTGACCGGCGCGAAGCTCAGGAAGATGCGCGCCTCCAGGCCGTTCAGCCGTTGAATCAGGCTGACGATGTCGTTCGAATCGAAAAGCACCTGGGTGGTGAAGAACGAAATCCCCGCGGCGTGCTTGCGGCGGATGCGGTCGGCTTCGTGCAGGCGGCTGGGAATGGTGATGCCGCCCAGGCTCATCTCGAGGCCCGCCGATTTCAACTGCTCGACCGTTTCGAGCACACTCGGCCCGGGATAGCGCACGGCGCTCGATTCGCCCCCCACCAGGATCGCGTGCTGGATGCCGTAAGCCTGGCGCGATTCGCGGAACCACGCCGCCTGGTCCGGCTCGTACACCACGCAGCGGTTGATGACCACTTCCGTTTGCGCCTCGCGCTGAATCCGCGCCCCGAGCTTGCGCGGCTCGACGCGCTCGACAAACTTGTAGGTGCGCTCGCCGCCGCGGCTTTCGTCGTGAATTTCCGGCAGGTTGATGGCGTCCACCAGGTGGCGGATCTTCTTCACGTCGGCAAGCGCCGTTTCCAGCGATTCCGGCTTCTTCGCCGCCGGCGGCACCATCTCGAAAAAAATCACCGGCACCGAAGGGTGCGCGAGTTTGTCCTTAAGTTCCATGTTCCAATTTCCGGCAAGAACCCTGGGAATGTTTTCAGCTTAAACTGAACCGGCGATTCTGGCAACGGGCGTGAGGCTTACTTCCGGCCCAGGAATTCGACGATCTTCTCAAAATCTTCGCGCAGGATAGTTTCTTCGCGGGGATTGCGCAGGACATAGGCGGGGTGGACGGTGGCGAGCGCTTTCGTGCCGGCGAAATCGTAAAAGGTGCCGCGGATTTTGGTGATGCCTTCCTTGATGCCGAGCAGCGTGCGCACCGCGGGCGCGCCCAGGCAGCAGACCAGCCGCGGCTGGATGGCCCGAATCTGCCGGTAGAGAAACGGAGAGCAGGTGTCAATCTCGTCTTTTTCCGGCACGCGATTTCCCGGCGGGCGGCACTTGACGATATTGCAGATATAAACGTCCTCGCGCTTCATGCCCGCCAGTTGAATCATCTTGTTCAGCAGTTGCCCCGCGCGGCCCACAAAGGGCAAGCCTTGGTCGTCTTCGTCCGCGCCCGGACCCTCGCCGACGAAAATCAGCTCGGCGTGAGGATTTCCCTGCCCAAAGACAATCGTCTTGCGCCCCTGCGCGAGCCTGCAGCGATGGCAATCGCCGAGGTCGGACTGAATTTCTTCCAGCGTCTCGTGCTCGCGCCGCGGAGCAGCGGGAGCCTCAAACAAGCTGAGCGATTGGGCGGCGGGTCCGGGAACGGGAACGGATTTCGGCGGCGGGCTTGACTCCCGAGGCATCGGGGTGACTGCTGGTCTCTCCGGCTGCTTCACTTGCGGCAGGGTAGCCGGTGGCGGGCTTGCCTTCGTGGCTTTCGCGGCATCTGTCGTCGCCGGAATCGCACTCGACCCGGGCTCGCGCCGGTAGAACTCCTCTATGCCGAGCTCGCGGTAGAACTCCAGCCAGTCGGAAAGTTGTTGGCGCAACCTATCGTCCACGAATCCCGCTTTCGTTTGTCAGGATGCCGACTTGCGAGAGCGCGCAGCCGCAGCCGGGTGGCGCGCAGCGGAGCGCAATTCCGCCACCGCATCGAGAACGTGGTGCGCCACTTCCGGCTTGCTCATTCTTTCGAGCGGCTGGCGGCGCCCGTCGGCGAAGAGCAGCGTGACGATGTTGGTGTCCACGTCGAATCCCGCGCCCGGCTGCGTGACGTCGTTCGCCACCATCAGATCCAGGTGCTTGGAGCGCAGCTTCTCGGCGGCGTTTTCAACCACTTGATCGGTCTCCGCCGCGAATCCCACCACCAACTGCTCCGGACGTCGCCTGCCTGCCACTTCCGCCAGAATATCGCGCGTCGCTTCGAGCTTGAGCGAGGGAACGCCGTCCCGCCGCTTGATTTTGCGCGGCTGGATTTCCGCGGGACGAAAATCCGCCACCGCCGCGGCCATCAAGACGACGGTAGCCTTTTCCAAGTTGCGCAGGACGGCCTCTGCCATCTCTTCCGCCGTGCGTACGCGCTCGACCGCCGCCCCCGCCGGCGGCTCGAGGTGCGTCGGGCCGCTGACCAAAATCACCGATGCGCCGCGCCGCCGCCCCGCCTCCGCCAGGGCGTAACCCATCTTGCCGGAAGAGCGGTTGCTGAGGTAGCGCACCGCGTCGAGCGGCTCTTCGGTGCGCCCGGCAGTGACCAGCAGCGTTTCGCCCTTCAAATCGTCGCGAACGCCGAGCGTCTCGAAAACAGCCTGCGCGATGGCATCGACCGACGCCAGGCGTCCCGCGCCCGTCATCCCGCACGCCAGGTAGCCTTCATCGGGATCGAGAACTTTGACGCCGCGCCCGCGCAGCGTTTTCAGATTCTGCTGCGTAGCGGGATTTTCCCACATGTTGACGTTCATCGCCGGCGCCACCACGATGGGCGCCTTAGTGGCGACTGCGAGCGTCGAGAGGAAATCGTCCGCGATGCCGTGCGCGAGCTTGGCGATGACGTTCGCCGTCGCGGGCGCGATGACCAGGGCATCAATCGCTTGCGCCACCGCGATGTGCTCGATAGCATTCTCCAGGTTGGCGTTCTCGGACTCGCCCCCGAACATGTCGGTGATGACCTTGCGGCCGGAGAGCGCGGCAAAGGTGAGCGGCGCGACGAATTCGCGCGCGCTGCGCGTCATCACCACCTGAACCTCCAGGCCGCGCTCCTGAAGCAGGCGCACGAGCTCGGCGGCTTTGTACGCCGCGATCCCTCCCGATACTCCCAGAGCCACCCGCATGTTGATTTTCAGCCGGCCCGCCGCCGCGCAGCTCACTGCTGATGCGCGCCCGGCAGCAGACTCCTCCTGTTCAGATTCTACACCTTACTTCGCTGCCCGGGCCTTGCTCCCCTTGCCGTTGCTATTGCTGTCGCCGCTCGTAACCGGCTCCATCAATTCGATGGGCACCAGTCCCGCTTCGACCTCCTGCTGCGCCACCCGAGTCGGCTTCTTGGATTGGCTCTGAACCATGGATCTCGCTCCCGCTTGAAGCTGCCGGGCGCGCTTGGCCGCCACCAGGATGAAGCGGAACTTGCTTTCCACATTCTGCGGTAAGGTCATTCGTCTTTTCCTCCGAAGGTTTTTTGAATCTCTCGCGCCCGTTGTTGCTGGGCCTGGCGTCTGACGCGGACCGCCTCGACCACGGCCTGAAGGGACCGCAGGGCGCTCGAAAGGCGGTGGTTGACTACAAGAAAGTCGTATTCGCGCCAGCGCGTGATTTCGCGCCGCGCATTCTGCAGCCGGCGGCGGATCACTTCCGGCGCGTCGGAGTGGCGCTCGTGCAGGCGGCGCTCCAGCTCGCGGTAAGAGGGAGGCAGCAGGAAAATGCTCACCGCGTCGGGCAGCCTGCGACGCACCTGGCTGTGGCCCTGGACATCAATATCGAGCAAAACGTCCTTCCCCGCTTGCTGAGCTTTGCGAATCTGCTGCTCAGAGGTTCCGTACCACTGGCCGTGCACATCCGCCCACTCCACGAATTCCTTCGCCGCCACCATCCGTCCGAACTGTTCCCGCGAGACAAAGAAATAGTCCTTGCCGTGCCGTTCCCCGCGCCGCCGCGGGCGCGTGGTGTAGGAAACCGAGAACACCAGGCCCGGCACCGAGGCCATCAGGCGCTTGACCAGGGTGGACTTCCCCGAGCCCGACGGGGCTGAAATTACGATGACGCTGCCGGGCGTCCGCGCCGATTTTGTTATGCGGGCCACGCTCACTCGATGTTCTGTCCTTGCTCGCGCAGTTTTTCGATCTCGGTTTTCATTTCGATCGCCTGGCGGGCCACCTCCAGGCCTACCTCGGGAACGTCGGTGGTCTTGGAAAGCAGCGTGTTGGCCTCGCGATTCATTTCCTGCAACAGAAAATCGAGCTTCTTGCCGACCTCCTCGCCCGCGTCCAGAAGCTGGCCGGCCTGCTTCAGATGGCTTCGGAAGCGCGTCAGCTCTTCCGTGACGTCCGAGCGCGACGCCAGATACGCAACCTCCTGCGCGAGGCGGGCGGAATCAAGGGCAACGCCCGCGGGGAGTTCCTGCGCGAGTTCCTTCACTCGGTTCTGCAGTTTCCTCTGGTAGAAGCTGGGAACGTTCTGGGCGAGCTTCTCAATCGCTCCGCACAGCGATTCCAGCCGCTCGAGCCGCCCGCGCATGTCCTTTTCCAGAGATTCCCCTTCCCGCGCGCGCATTTCGTTCAGGCGCGCGAGCGCTTCGCCAACCACCTGCTCTAGAATTCCACGGGCGCGTTCGAGCTCCTCTGGCGCGAGCTGGCCATTCCCGGCTGCGACCATCCCCGGCACCCTGAGCAACGCCAGGACGTCAGGGTCCGAAGTCAGGCCGAATTCCTCGCGCACCTGGCGGAACGCCGCCACATAGGCATCGAGCAAGGCGCGATTGATCTCGAGCGACGCCGCCCCTCCCCGGTCGAGCGAGATGGTCATTTCCAGGTGACCCCGCGCCACGTGTTCCTTGACCAGCCGGCGCAATTGCGGCTCCAGCGCTTCCAGCCCCGCCGGATAACGCAACTGCAAATCCAGGTAGCGGTGATTGGTGCTCTTCACGCTCGCGCTGGCGGAAAAGCCCGACTCTTCATTTTGCGCCGTGCTGTAACCCGTCATGCTTCGAATCATCTTTGGTTCCTGGTTGCTGGTTCCTGGTTGCTGGTTCCTGGTTCCTGGTTCTCGGTCGCCAGTTCAAAACGCCGGAAACCTGCGAGCGAAACTGTTCTCGCCACTCGTCACTTTCCACTGGCTTTCACGGCTCAGCGTCCACAAATTGGAGTTCGTGGAGGCGCTGGTAGATTCCCCCGCGATTGACCAGATCCTCGTGCGTCCCGACCTCCGAGATGGTGCCGCGGTCGAGGACCACGATGCGGTCGGCGCGGCGGACGGTGGAAAGCCGGTGGGCGATGACCAGCACCGTGCGGCCCGCCATCAAATTGCCCAGAGCCTTTTGCACCAGCAACTCCGACTCCGTATCGAGCTCCGAGGTCGCTTCATCCAGGATGAGCAGCGGCGGGTTCTTGAGCAGGGCGCGCGCGATGGCAACGCGCTGCCGCTGGCCGCCTGACAAGCGCTGTCCGCGCTCGCCGATAATCGTCTGATAGCCTTGGGGCATTTCGCTGATGAAATCGTGCGCCAGGGCGGCACGCGCCGCCTCCAGAACCCGCTCCTCGCTGTTCGGCTTGTGCCCGTAACAGAGATTGTTCCAGGCCGTATCGTTAAACAGGATGGTTTCCTGGGTGACCATCCCGATCTGCCCGCGCAGCGAGCGCACGGTCACGTCGCGGATGTCGCGGCCGTCGACGAGAATCCGCCCGCTCTTCACATCGTAGAATCGCGGGATCAGGTTGGCGAGCGAGGTTTTGCCCGCGCCGCTCGAACCCACGATGGCGATGACTTCGCCCTTGCCGATGCGCAGGTTTACATCGCGCAGGAGCGGCAGACCGTCGCCGTAATCAAAATGAACGTTTTCGAAAACGATTTCCTTGTCAAAGGGCGGCAGGATCTCCGCGCCCGGCCTTTCCGCGATTTCGGAATGGAGGTCGAGGAACTGGAAGACCTTCTCCGAGGCGCCTACGGCCTGTTGGAACGCGTTGTTCACGCCGGTCAGGCGCTTGACCGGCTCGTACATTTTGATGAGCGCGTAAACGAAAGCCATGAAGCCGCCGAGCGATTGCATCCCGTGAAGGATCTGGTTGCGTCCGTAAAGCAGGAAGGCAGAGATGGCCAGCGCGCCGATCAATTCCATGATCGGTGGGGTGGCCGCGATGGCTTTTACCCAGCGTAGATTCGCACGCAGCAGCCGGCGCGTAGCCTCCTTGAACTTCGCGACTTCGAAGGGCTCCATGCTGAACGCCTTGACGATCCGCACGCCGCTGATCGTCTCCTGCAGAATGTTGTTCAGATCAGCCATCCGGTCCTGGCTGGAGCGGCTGGATTTGCGCACGTATCGCCCGATTTTGGCCGCGGGAAAGACCACCAGTGGTATGAGCACCATCGAAGCCAGCGCCAAACGCCAATCGAAATGAAAAATGA
>JAHEKS010000253.1 GCA_024638215.1 Acidobacteriota bacterium
GTTGCCGGCAGGGTTATAATGGCCCGACATTAACTCGCGAGATTTGGTGGGTCGTCTCGCCGGGCAGAACAATTCTCAATTGGCCGCGCCAGGTGAAGTCGCATGAAGGCGCCCATACCCGCGAACGAAGAGCCGAGGCTCAACGCACTCCGCGGGCTCGACATCCTCGACACCGCGCCCGAAGAGGCTTTCGACGACCTGGCGCGCCTGGCCGCGAGGGTCTGCTCGACCCCCGTCGCCCTCGTCAGCCTGGTGGACCAAGACCGCCAGTGGATCAAGGCGAAAGTGGGGCTGGATCTGACCGAGTCGCCGCGGAACCTCTCCGTTTGCGCCCACGCCATCCTCGAACGCGACGTTTGCGTGATCCCCGACCTCGCCGCTGATCCCCGATTCTGCGACAACCCGATTGTGACTTCCGGTCCCAAGCTGCGTTTTTATGCCGGTGCGCCTTTGGTGACCGGGGAGGGCCTTGCGCTGGGAATGGTTTGCGTCCTCGACCGGGTGCCCCGCGAATTGAGCGAAGAGCAGAGGAGCCTGCTGCGCTCGCTGGCCCGGCAGGTGATGGCGCAAATGGAACTCCGCCGTGAAGTGAAAGACCTGGCGCGCGCCATCGCCGAAAGAGACGCAGCGCAGAGAGAGCTCCGTTCCAGCGAACATCGCCTGCAAGCCATCCTCGACAGCACCACGGCGGTGGTCTACGCCAAGGACACGCAGGGCCGCTACGTGGTCATCAACCGGCAATTCGAGGAATTGTTCCACACTTCCCGCCAGCAGATGATGGGCAAAACGGATCTCGACCTCTTCCCCAAGGAAGCCGCGGAAGCCTTCCGGGCCAACGACCGCAAGGTGCTGGAAGCGGGATACCCGATCGAGTTTGAAGAGTCGGTGCCGCATGACGACGGAATCCACACCTACATTTCGATCAAATTTCCTCTCTACGACGCGGCCGGAATTCCCTACGCCTCCTGCGGCATCTCGACCGATATCACCCAGCGGCGCCGGGCGGAGCGGCGCCTGGCGGCGCAATTCGCCACCGCGCGGACGCTGGCCGAATCCGAGAAGCTCGCCGAAGTTTTGCCCGGAATTCTCAGCGCAGTCTGCGAAGCCCTGGGCTGGGATTTCGGCGCCGTCTGGGACCGCGATCGCGAGGCGGGAGTGATGAGGTGCGTCGCCGGCTGGCATTCTGCCGCCGCGCGATATCCCGCCTTCGAGGCGGCCAGCCGCAAGATCACCTTCGCGCGCGGCGTGGGGCTGCCCGGTAGGGTCTGGTCCTCCGTGCAGCCGGTCTGGATTCCCGACGTCGCCGCCGACGCGAATTTTCCCAGGGCCGAAAAGGCCGCCGAGGAAGGCTTGCACGGCGCCTTCGGTCTGCCCATCACCCTGCACGGCGAAGTGCTCGGCGTCATGGAATTCTTCAGCCGCGAGATCCGCCAGCCCGACCTCGGCCTGCTCGAAACGCTGACCAGCATCACCAGCCAAATCGCGCAATTCGCCGAGCGCCGCCAGGCGGAGGAGGAGCTGAAACGCTACGCCCGCGAGCTCGAAATGGCCAAGCGGGCGGAAGAGGAAAACGCCGCGCGCCTGGCCCAACTGGTGAAGGAACTGGAAACCGCCAAGCACCGCGCCGAAGAGGCCACCCGCGCCAAGAGCCAGTTCCTCGCCAACATGAGCCACGAAATCCGCACGCCCATGAACGCCATCATCGGCATGACCGAACTGGCGCTGGGAACGAGGCTGAACGCCGAACAAAAGGATTACCTCTCGACCGCCAAGGACGCGGCCGAGTCGCTGCTCGACCTGGTGAACGACATCCTGGATTTTTCCAAAATCGAGGCGCGCAAGCTGGACCTGGAATCGGCGGAGTTCCACCTGCGCGAACTGCTCGAAGACACCGTCAAGGTGCTGGCCCTGCGCAGCCACGAGAAAGGCCTGGAGCTCGCCTGCCACCTTCGCCCCGATATTCCCGAGTACGTGGTGGGCGACGCGGCCCGCTTGCGGCAGATCCTCACCAACCTGGTGGGCAACGCCATCAAGTTCACCGATCGGGGCGAAGTCGTGCTGCATGTCGAGGCGAGCTCGCTCGCCCTCGATGAGGCCGTCCTGCACTTCACCGTGAGCGACACCGGAATCGGCATCCCCAAGGACAAGCAGGAAACCATTTTCCAGGCTTTCAAGCAGGCCGAAAATTCCACCACGCGCAAATACGGCGGCACCGGGCTGGGCCTGGCCATCTCCGGCGAACTGGTCCGGTTGATGGACGGACGAATCTGGGTGGAGAGCCAGGAAGGAGTGGGAAGCGCTTTCCACTTCACCGCGCGGTTCGGGTTGGGGCCGGCGGAGCGGAACGCCGAAGCCAGAATGCTACCCGGCGAATTGGGCAGCCTGGAGAACTTGCCTGTGCTGGTCGTGGACGACAGCGCCACCAGCCGCCGCATTCTGGAGGAGATGCTGGAACACTGGAAGATGCGTCCGGACCCGGCGGAAAACGCCGAGGCGGCGCTCCACCTGCTGCGCACCTCGCTTCATGACGGAAGACCCTTCCCGCTCATCCTGCTCGACGCTCAGATGCCGGGCATGGACGGCTACGCCCTGGCCGCGACGATCAAGAAGAACCGGCGCCTGGCCCGCACTCCCATCATCCTGCTGACTTCCGCCGCCGCTTCCACGATGGGCGATTCGGAAGCCGGAGCGGCGATTCGCAAGTTGGGCATCGCCACCTGCGTTTCGAAACCCGTCAAGCAGTCGGACCTGCTGGATGCCATCGTCAAAACGCTGGCGGGCCTCCGCCAGCCGGAGGCGAAGCGCGAGACAAGATTCGCCAGTCGCGCCGGCGCTCCCCACGAAGCTCGGCCGCCCTTGCGCGTCCTTCTTGCCGAGGACAATCCCATCAACCGGAAATTGGCCGTGCACCTGCTCAAGAGCCGCGGCTATCACGTCGCCGTGGCGACCAACGGCCGCGAGGCCCTGCGCGCCCTGGACCTGAATCCTTTCGACGCCGTCCTGCTCGACGTCCAGATGCCGGTGATGGGAGGGTTTGAGACCGCCGCCGCCATCCGCGAGCGGGAGAAGACTAGCGGAGGACATACCCCTATCATTGCCATTACCGCGCACGCCTTGACGGGCGACCGCGAAAAATGCCTGGCGGCAGGCATGGACGGGTACATCTCGAAGCCCATCCGGTCCGCTGAACTCTTCAAGACGCTTGATCGTCTGATGCCTGCCGCGCCCGCCGTCGCACCGCCCGCGCCACGTGAGAAACGGCTTCCGGAATTCGACGCTGAGGCGCTCCTCAGCCGCGTGGACGGAAACAAGAAGCTGCTGCGAGAATTGGTGGAAATCTTTCTGGACGATTCGCCCAAGCTGCTGGAAGAAATCAAGCACGCGCTCAAGCGAGGGGACGCGGAGGCGCTGCGCCGCGCGACGCATGCCTTCCGCGGCTCGGTGAGCACGTTTGCCGCGCGCCAGGCAGCCGAGGCGGCGACGAGGCTGGAGTCTCAGGCCATCGAGCGCGACCTGGACGGCGCGCGCGAGGCTTTCCGCGAGGTCAAGGCGCAATTCACCCGGCTGCGGCGGTCGCTCAATCGCTTCGCGTTCCCGCGCCGGCCGGCTGCAAGGGCCAAGCGCAGACATCGCTGAGCTTCAAGCCGAAAGAAACAAGGAGATTGACTCCCGCGCGCAGCCGATGTTCAATCAGGGCAAGCGCGTGCGCGACAGGGCGGAGGACGTACATGGAACAGATCCTGGTGGTCGAAGACGACCGGGCGATTCGTCACCTGGTGACCGAAATCCTCAAAGGCGTCGGATACACGGTGGACACCGCGGTGGACGGCATCGAGGCGATCGAGAAGGTGAAAAAGGGCAAGTTCGATCTGATGGTGCTCGACATCTGGATGCCGAAGATGAATGGCCTGGACGTCCTGGCGCAACTTCGCCGCGAGCCTTCCGCGCCCCGCGTGATCGTCATGACGGCTGACAACACGCCGGAGACCATGCTGCGCGCCCTGCGCGAGCAGGCGTATCGCTGTATCTCGAAGCCCTTCCAGTCGAAAGCGCTGCTGGAGGCCGTGCGCAATACCCTGGCGGCGGGGCCCGCAGCGCCGCCTATCGAGGTGGTCTCCGCGCTTCCCGACTGGATCGAGTTGCTCGTGCCGTGCGATTTTGACGCCGCCGACCGCATCCAAGTCTTCCTTGCCCAGCTCAAAACGGATGTGCCGGACGAGGTGCGCGAAGCCGTGGGCCGCGCGTTCCGCGAATTGCTGCTCAACGCCGTCGAATGGGGCGGCAAATTGGATCCCACCCGCAAGGTGCGCATCGCCTGCCTGCGCATGAAGCGCATGATTCTTTACCGCATCGCCGATCCCGGGCCCGGCTTCCGCATCGAAGACCTCAACCACGCCGCCGTCAGCTACCCTGCCGACCAGCCTTTCGAGCACGTCCGCGTCCGCGAAGAGAAGGGCATGCGCTCGGGCGGCTTCGGCCTTATGCTGGCCCAGGCCATTGTAGACGAACTGCTTTATAATGAAGCGCGTAATGAGGTCGTGTTTGTGAAATACCTGGATTGAAATTGCCCTGCCTGCGCCAACGCGTGTGCGGCGCGCCTCTCCTCCGGCTTTTGATTCGATAGCCTTTCCCGCTCGAGCCAGGTATCATCACGAACGTGCACGCAAGAGAAACGAACAAGTTGCACCAACCAAAAGTTCTCGAATTTGACCAGGCGAAGGGGTCCCGGGCCGATGGGGTCTGAACTTTCGTGGCCGCGCGTAAAAGAAGGGGTGGCGATTGTCCTCTTCGTCGTAGGGATGGGCTGGTTGTGCCGCCTCGCCTGGCTAAACCCCTATTACAACTGGAATGCGCTTCCCTACACGGCGCTCGTCCAGGTAAGTTCGAGCGATCCGGTGACACTTCACAACGCGGCTTATGGTTTGGTTGACGCCGCGGCGCCTGCGAAAATCTCGCAGGAATTCCATTCCCCCGAGCGCTACCCCAACTATCGCGGCGACATGGCAACGAATCCCTGGCATTTCGCCGAACAGCTCCCGCTCTATTCGGTGAAGACGTTCTACATTCTCGTTCTGGCGATAATCCATCGCGCCGGACCCAGCGCGCTCAAAGCCATGCGGCTGGTTTCGGTGTTTTCCTACGCCATACTCGGAGCGATTTTGTTTCTGTGGCTGCGCCGCTCGGCCGGCTCACTGCTCGCGGTGGCGGGTTCTTGCTTCGTGATGTCCACGGCGGAATTCCTGGGAACGGGAGCCGAGACCACGCCGGACGCTTTCTTCGCGGGACTCGGATTCCTGTCGCTGTACCTGATTTTCGCGGAAAAGAAAATCTTCCCCGGCCTTTGCCTGCTGGCCGTGCTCCCGCTCATCCGGTCCGACGGCCTGGTTCTCGTGGCGCTGGTGCTGGCCTATCTGGTTTGGAAGTCGCCGCGATTCCGGTTCCGGCATGCCGTCGCGATCCTGGCGGCGGAATTGCTGGTCTATTTCGTCACCGGGCGGCTGGCGGGCGGATACAGCTACGAGAAGTTGCTTTACCATTCGTCTGTCCAACGCCAGCTCGCGCCCGCCGAAAGCGTCGTGCACCTCACCCTGCGAGAATACCTTCACGCCCTTTACATTTTTGTTCTGGGCGCGCTGGCGACGCCGCGCCCCGTCTATTTTCTCCTGGGATTAACTTCGTTGAAAAGCCGGCTCGGCGACGCCTCGCTCCGGCATCTGGCCTGGCTGGGGCTGGTGTTTACGGTCATTCACATTCTGGCTTTTCCCCTGCCTGACAGCCGCTTCTTGGTTTTGCCCTTCGCGATATTCATCCTCTGGGCTATCAGCGCGCTTGCCGCAGGCCTGGAGCGCACTGCGTTGCCCTGGCCCTCGGAATAAGAGACGCGCGCTCCGGTTCAAGAATGGTCACAGCGTGTCTTCCAAGCCCGCCAATTTGGCGGACCGCGCCCACAGGCTCCGGGACGCTCACAACCCACAGTGCCCGGCTAAGACTTACTTTGTGATGGTCACCGGAGCTTCCAGCCGAAAGCGCAGAAGTGATTCTGAAGAGAGGACCACTTCCTTCTTTCCCGTGGTGTAAGCGCCGGCGGCGCCTCCGCCCGCCCCGACGCCGGCGCCGATGGCAGCGCCCTTGCCGCCGCCCAGCAGCGCTCCGAGCAGCGCTCCGCCCGCCGCGCCGCCGGCGATCCATTGGGCGTCATGCCTTTTGTGAGAGCGCTCGCGGCGGCCGACCGTGGACGTAGTGAGCCCGTAACCCTTGCCACCGACCTGAACACTGGTCAGCGTTACCGCGAGCACCGCCGGCGTCTCCAAGTGACCGGAAGGCGTTGCGTCAACCACCTGGCCGACCACTTTGGAACCCTGTGGAATCACCACTGTCTTCCCGACCGCGACCGGATCGGCGAGCGTCGCCTCGAAGGTGTCACCCCCTCGACTACTGCTGGAACTGAGAGTGTCATCGAGCCGCACCTTCAGCATGGTGCCCTGAGGAACTGTAAGCTTTTCCGGCGCGTGAGTTAGGCGTTGCCAGAAAGTGCGGGGAGTATCGTTGCCAACGGCTTGCGCTGGGCCGCTGCTCTCGCAACCCAAGAGGACCACAACGCCCCAGATAATCAGAACAATCGTCAATCCGCGACGGAATTTCCGCATGGCGCACCTCGCTCTTCGTTTCTCTTTGAGTCAAAAGCACACCCGCTGCCAACCCTTCGCTCAAATCGCAAGCGGAGAGCGATCAACATCTTACGCGGCGCACGGAGAACAGCGCGCGAAAGTCATACGCGTGGATTTTTCGGGTTCTATGTAGAAACTTCTTGTCCGCTGCGAACCGATGGGTACGTGCCGATGCGCCGTGGCGAGGCCGCAGCGAACTTGAGGATGCGTCGAGTCGAGTTTGACGACAGTAGCGCGAACCCAGTAGGCATCGTCGGATCGTGCAGAGCACATGCATTCCCGCATCCAGAGAAGGCTTCCCGGGGCCGGGAGATATAACCATGTTTCTCGCTTCAGCCGCGAGCCTTGCACGCTCGTGAAGGTCGGCACCGGCGGTGGGCCCGTGGTATCAAACAAAAAAGGTCAAACCCAGGCAGGCCCGGCAGCAGATCCTGCCGTGCAACC
>JAHEKS010000023.1 GCA_024638215.1 Acidobacteriota bacterium
CGGACTGGTCCAGAAAAGCTTTGAACGATTGGTCGCGGCCTTCCAATTGCGCCGCGGAAGAAATCAATTTGTCGTACGACGACATTCCCTCGCCCGGGAATTCAGAGGAGCCTTCGGCGTCCACGAAGTCGCCTTCAACCTCAGAGACACTGAGGTGGGCTCGTCTTACAATCGTCCAGAGAGCGTCGTGCACGCCGTGCAGAAACTCTGCGCCAAGCTCCACGGGCCCGCCGACGGAATCATCATGAAGCGTGTGAATGCGGCCGCCCAGGCGTTGCCGCGCCTCGAGGATGACAATGCGTAAGCCTGCCCGGACAAGGTCCTCCGCCGCCGCAAGGCCCGCAACTCCAGCGCCGATGACAATGACGTCCACGTTGGACCTCCCGGCACAATTCTACCTGGAAAGCGGCCGTTGGACGAAAGTCGGCGGCAGCGCGCTGTGCATCCGCTCGAGCGTCTGGCACCTGTGGTAAACGCGCACGCATTCTTAAAATCAGATTAATTTTTGTTTATTTGGCTTTCTCATCGCTGATTGTTGGCCCTGACTGCGTTATGCTGCCTAGGGTAATTCCGGCGCAAGACCTGCACGTGAGGACTTCACACATGAAGAGAACGCTGCCCCTTGCTACGCCTCGATATCACCATTTCGCCGCGCGAAACTACGCCCGGAGAAGTTTACGTTTACAGAGTGCAATGAACATCCAAAAACCCAGCTTCCGTGCATGGCAAACGCTTCCTAAGAAGGGGGATCGCATGAGCAGAGCTACACTCCACCCGGTCGAGATCTTGGCGCGACGCGACATCACTGCCAACGTGATGACGCTCGGCATCGGCGGATTGTTCCGGCGTCTGCCATTATTGAAATTAATCGCGTGCATTGTCCTTGCCCCGCTCCTTGTCGGCCTGCGACCATCGCTTGCCTGGGGACAATCGGCGAGTGCCGAAGGCGCGTTGAAAGTCAGCTCGGCCGGTGCCCCCTCATCTTCCGCATCGGCCGCAAATGCGCCTCTGACGCTGACGTTCCAGGATGCACTGGAGCGCGCCCGGAAGTACGATCCGCAGTACCTGTCCTATGTGACCAACGAGCGCGTGGCGCGGCAGGACATTGTTCAAGCGCGTTCGGCGCTGCTCCCTTCGGTCAGTTCCACCAACCAGTTGCTGCTGACCCAAGGCAACGGCGTGCTGCCTTCGGGGCGCTACGTGACCAACGACGGCGTTCATGTTTATCGCGTGTGGGGAGTGATGCATCAGAGCCTGGGCGCGGAGACGTTGACGCTGGACGGGCTCAAGCGCGCCCAAGCGGCGGCGGCCATGGCGCGAGCCCAGGAGGAAATCGCTCTGCGAGGGCTGAACGTCACCGTCACCAAGGACTACTACGACCTGGTCGTCGCCGAGCGCGGGTATGCCACGGCGCAGCAGGCTCTCGACCAGGCCAAACATTTCCTCTCCGTCGCCCAGGACCTCGAGCGCGGTGGCGAAGTCGCGCACAGCGACGTGATAAAGTTCCAGCTTCAATACAATCAGCAGGAGCGGGCCTTGCGTGAAGCCCGTCTCGCCATGGAGACGGCGCGGCTGAACCTGGCGGTCCTGCTCTTTCCCGATTTCAATCAGAACTTCACCGTGGTGGACGATTTGGATCAGGCTGCACCGCTCCCCGCGTTCCACGAAGTGCGGCAGATGGCTGAGAATAACAATCCGCAACTGCGCGCGGCGGTTGAAGCGCTGCGCCAGGCGTCCAAGGATGTCTCGCTGGCGCGCTTTGCCTTTCTTCCCTCGCTCGGACTGGAAATGGATTACGGCATCGAAGCCAATTCGCTGGCCCTGCGCAGCCGCACCAGCGCTTTCCCCGAGGCCGGACGATTGCCTAACATGGGTTTCTTTCTTACTGCTACAATCTCTTTCCCGGTCTGGGACTGGGGGGCGCTGCGCAGCAAACTGCGGCAGGCGAACTATCGCCGCCAGCAGGCTCATGTCGAATTGACTTTCGCGCAGCGGCAGTTATTGAGCAACTTGGCGGGCTTCTACGGGGAAGCTCAGACGGCGCATGCGGAGACGGATTCCCTGCGCCAGGCGGCGGACTTGGCGGCGGAAAGCCTCCGCTTGAACAACTTGCGATACCGGGCGGGCGAAGCGACGGTGCTGGACGTTGTGGATGCGCAGAATACCTACACGCAGGCGCGCAATTCCTACGCCGCCGGCTTGGAGCGATATCGCATGGCGCTGGCCACCCTGCAAACTTTGACCGGAAGCTTTTAGAATGAGCAACCGAATCAAACGCCTTTCGGCATCTGC
Organism: Acidobacteriota bacterium; assembly: GCA_024638215.1. Lineage (GTDB taxonomy): Bacteria > Acidobacteriota > Terriglobia > UBA7540 > UBA7540 > JAHEKS01. The sequence goes on from JAHEKS010000023.1 coordinate 2,293, forward strand.
GGGAGTCATCGCCGTTGGTCTGGCTGCGCTTTCCATCGGCTGCGGAGGGCGCGGCGAATCGGAGCCGGAAGCGGAAGTGACAGTTCAGGCTGCCACCGCGCATGTGACCCGGCTCGAGCGAGTCATCAGCGCGCAGGGCGTGCTCTATCCCATCCAGCAGGCGTCCATCGTCCCCAAGATCAGTGCTCCGGTTGCCAAGTTCTACGTCAACCGGGGAAGCCGAGTCCACGCCGGCGATTTATTGGCAAGGCTTGAGAACCGCGATCTCGCCGCCAGCGCCACCGAAGCCGAAGGCGGTTACCAGCAGGCGCAGGCCGCTTACAACACGGCAACTCAGGCCAACATCCCCGAGGAGGAGCTAAAGTCAGAGACAGATGTGGAATCGGCGCGCGAAGCCTTGGCGGCGGCCAGGCAGCTTTACGACAGCCGCAAGAGACTTTTCCAGGAAGGCGCCCTGGCACGAAAGGATCTTGACCAGGCGAGCGTGGGCTTGGCGCAGGCGCAGAGCCAGTACGATGTCGCCCGGAAGCATCTTCAGGCGCTGAAGCAAACTCGCAACGATTTGCTCCAGAACGCCGAGGGACAACTGACCCAGGCGAAGGGGCGTTATCTGGCCGCGCAGGCCCAGCTGAACTACTCCGAAATCCGCAGCCCCATCGACGGCGTGGTCACGGACCGTCCGCTTTATCCCGGCGACATGGCCACGGCCGGGATGCCGCTGATGACCATCATGGATTTGTCGCGCGTGGTGGCGCGGACTTACATCCCCGCTGTGCAGTCGGCGCTCGTTAAGGTTGGTGATGCGGCGACGATTCGCGTGCCAGGAGAGCCGGGTTTGGAGGCAAAAGGCAAAGTGACAGTCGTCAGCCCGGCGCTGGATCCCAACAGCACCACGGCGCAAGTTTGGGTGGAAGCCCCCAATCCTCATGGGAAGCTGCAGGTGGGATCAACCGTCCAGGTCGCCATGGTAGTGGAGACCATCGAAAAGGCGCTGGTGGTTCCCGCTTCCGCCGTGGTCACGGGCGCCGACGGTACAGCTTCGGTCATGGTCATAAGTTCCGACAACCATGCTCACCAAACTGACGTCGAGACGGGAATTCATCAGGGCAATGAAATCCAGATCACCCGAAGTCTTAAGGCAGGCGACAAGGTGGTCAGCGAAGGCGCCTACGGCCTGCCGGACGGCACAAAGGTAAAGTACTAGATGGGGAAGAATCCGCTCGCTTACAGAGTTCAGGGCCGTCCATGAGCGATCCGACTGAGCCAACTCCTCAAACCCCGGCCCGAGGCCGTCCGCGCGAGAAGGACGCGTCCGCCTACTGGTTCGCGCGCGAATCGAAGTCTATCGTTTTTCTGATCGTCACGCTGGCGCTGGTTGGCGGCTATCTCGCCTTCACCATTCCCATTGCCGTTTTCCCGACCACCAACTTCCCTCGCATCATCATCGGCGTGGACAACGGGGTCATGCCCATTGACCAGATGTTGGTGACGATCACCCGGCCGATTGAAGAAGCGGTGAGCGGCGTCCTGGGCATTCAGGATGTGAAATCCATCACCAGTCGCGGGTCGGCGGAAATTGACCTCTTCTTCGACTGGCATGTGGATATGTTTGAGACGCTCCAGCGGGTGAACGCCGCGATTGCGCGCGTCCAGCCGGAACTTCCCCCCACGGCCAAGATTGAGACGAACCGCCTGGAGTTTTCCAGTTTCCCCATCTTGGGCTACAGCCTCACCTCGAAAACGATTCCGCAAACACAGCTCTGGGAGATGGCCACCTACGACATCAAGCCGCGGTTGAACAGCGTGCCCGGAGTCGGGACCATCCTGATCCAAGGCGACCACGTGCCCGAATTCCAGATTGCTCCCGACCCGGCGAAGCTGCTGGTGACGCACGTGACCGTCTCCGACATCCTCAGCGCGGTGAACAACGCCAACCTGATTCAGTCCCCGGGCCTCTTCCCGCGCAACCACCAGTTGTACCTGGGGCTGATCAGCGGCCAGGTGCACGACCCGTCGGAGATCGGCAACATCTTCCTGAAGAAGAATCCGGGCGGCAACCCGGTTTACGTTCGCGACGTGGCCGCGGTCTCGCCCTCGGTCGAGCCGAAATACACCATCGTGACAGCCGATGAACAGCCTGCCGTTCTCATCAACGTAAACCGCCAGCGCGCCAGCAACACCATGCAGGTAGCCACCCAAGTCGGTGCGGAAATGCACGCCATCGAGCGCACCTTGCCTTCCGCCGTCCAGGTCAAAACCTTCTACGACCAATCTTGGATTGTCGGAGAGTCCATCAAAAGCGTTCGCGATGCCGTGATTCTCGGCTTGCTGCTTGCCTCCGCCGTCCTGGTGCTTTTCCTGCGCGACTGGGGCACCTCCTTTGTCGCGGGACTGGTCATTCCCATCACCATCCTGGTCACCTTCATCGCGCTGAAAGTTCTCGGGCAGAGTTTCAATCTGATGACGCTGGGCGGGATCTCCGCGGCGGTCGGTTTGATCATTGACGATGCCATTGTGGTGGTGGAAAACGTCGTTCTTCACCGGCAGGCCGGCGAAGGCCGGCTGGAAGCGGTGGAGCTCACTTTGAAGGAGCTGACCGCCGCTCTGGTCGGTTCAACTCTGACGCCGATTGTGGTCTTCGTACCCCTGGTGGCGATTACGGGAGTGACCGGTGTGTTCTTCCGCGCCCTGGCCCTGACGATCAGCGTCGCCTTGCTGACCTCGCTGGCCCTGGCGCTGACCTGGACACCCAACCTCTGCATCCACTTCCTGCGCGGCAAATCCGAGGGCGTCGTTCCGCCCGCGGGCGAAAATCCAACCGAAATCCCCTCCGCCACGCCGGAAGAGCACATGCAGACGGAAATTCGCCGGCTGATGGTGGTGGAGGAACACCTCACGGGAGGCGTTTTTGGCCGCATTCTTCAGGTGTACGACCGCTGGTTCCGGCACAGCCTGGAAAAGCCGCTCTGGATGCCGCTGGTTGCGGTCATCCTGGTCGTCGCCGCCTTTCTCTGCTACCAACATATTGGCTCCGACTTGTTGCCGGAGATGGATGAGGGCGGCTTCATTTTGGACTACGTGACGCCACCGGGCAGCTCACTGGAAGAATCGAATCGCATGCTTTCGCACATCGTGCAGATCGTGCGCTCCACACCGGAGGTCGAGGCAACCTCACGTCGCACCGGCTTGCAGTTGGGACTCGCGGCGGTGACAGAAGCGAATATCGGCGACATTTCCGTCATTCTCAAGACCAACCGCCACCGCGATATCTGGACGATCATGGACGACATTCGGCGCAAGGTCGTTCAAGCCGAGCCCGCCGTGGATGTGCAGTTTGTTCAGAAGCTCCAGGATATGATCGGCGACCTCACCAGCGCGCCACAGCCGATCGTCATCGAAATGTTTTCGCCCAATGCCGACCTGCTTAATTCCTGGGCGCCGCGGGTGGCGGACGCCATCGGCAAAATCGAAGTGGGCGGCAAGCATCCGGTGGTGGACATTGACAACGGGATTGACTCCACCACCAGCGGCCCGGCGATGGTCTTCACCGTGGATGCGGCCAAGGCGGCCCATGCCGGATTCTCGCCCCAGGATGTCGCGAATGATGCGACGGCGATGCTCGATGGCGTGACCGCGCCCGAGCCCGTGGTGGTGAATGACCGGCCTTATACGCTGCGGGTTCGCTTTCCCGGATCCGTGCGATCGTCGCTCGAAAAAATGGATGACACGCTGATGATCGGCCCCTCCGGTGAGACGGCCAACTTGGGCTCGCTCGCTTCCATCACCGAACTCCCGGGCCAGACCGAAATCCTGCAGGACAATCAGCAACGCTATGTCGCGGTCTCGGCCCGCCTGGAAGGCCTCGACCTCGGCCATGGGATTGCCGCCGTGCAGCAAGCGATGGCGAATCTCCATCTTCCTTCCTCGATTCGAGTCGAATACGGCGGCTTGTACCAGACTCAGAAGGAGTCCTTCCACGATCTTGTCCTGGTGTTGATCCTGGCGGTGGTCTTTGTCTTTCTCGTCCTGCTTTTCGAGTTCAAGAGCTTTTCGGCCCCGGTCGCCATATTGACCGCCGCAGCGCTAGCCATCTCGGGCTCTTTCATTGCGCTTTTTGTCACCGGAATAACTTTCAACATTTCGTCCTTCATGGGCGTCATCATGGTGATCGGCCTGGTGGCCAAGAACGGCATTCTTCTGCTGGATGCGGACGTGAAATTTCGCGCCGCCGGTTTTTCGCCCCTGGAATCCATCGCCCAGGCGGGCCGGCGCCGCCTGCGCCCGATTCTGATGACCGCGCTGGCGGCAGCCGCGGGGATGCTGCCTCTGGCTTTGGGGATCGGCACGGGGTCGCAGATGCTGCAACCGCTGGCCATCGCGGTCATCGGCGGCCTGCTCATCGCCACAGTCTTATCCTTAATGGTCACACCCGCGATTTACTATTACCTGACCAGGAACTCGGCTACTGCTTCCGGAGAATGACGTAATGGCTGATGGCGTAGCCCAGAACTGCTCCCGCAAAGATGTCGGACGGGAAGTGAGCTTGCAGGGTGATTCGCGAGAATCCGACCGCACTCGCGAGTCCATACGCCACCCAGGGAACCCACCGATGTTGGCGGTAACGCTCGGCAACGACGGTTGCCATGGCGAAAGCTCCGATCGCGTGTCCCGAAGGAAAGCTGCCGCGGTCTATCAGAATTCCGCCCCCCGCTTTGAACCAGGTGTCGGCAAAGTCTCCGTTCGAAATCTCACGCGGGCGAAGGCGGCGGTCCACGTTCTTCATCACTTCAGACACAATCTCGGCGTCAGCCAGCGCCTCGCCAGCCAGCAGCGCGGTCTTTTCCGCATAGGAGTCCCCGCGCACGCGCCCGACTAAGAAGAATCCCACTGGGAAGAGCCCTTCGCCCAACCCCGTCTTCAGCGAGCTGAAAGAGTTGTTGAAACCGGCAAAACTCTGCGTGCGGCGGAAATAGGGAGTGTCGCGCGGGTCGAGTTCGACCAGGCCGGCGGTGGCAAGCGTGAAAGCCAGCGCCGGCTTCCAATGACGGCCATGCGCAACTTGCCAGGGGAACACCCAAATCCGCCCTTGGTCGTGGACGATATCGCCGGCAAACAACTTCGGCGAACCAAGGGACGCTCCGTGCGCGCCGCCGGGCGCGCCCGCCTGGCCCGCGCATGAGGGAAACGATTGCCCAGGCGAAGGGCCGGGCAGGCAAGATGCTTTCCGCTCCACGAGGGGGACTCCGAATGGGGTGGAACCAAGCAGCCCTATGACTGGCGTTGACGGGATTGCCGCACAGGTCGTGAAAGGAAAAATAGGCGGCGCAGGTTCAATGCCGGGGGCGCGCGACTGGCCAAAGGCCGCAGCCGGGAAAACCAGAATATAGAGAAGCAGCAGGCGCGACCTATTCCCCGTTCGCCCTCTCATGGCCTTATCCCTAAAGTGTGCAATACCTTGTTCTAGACTGCGTTGGATTCAAAATCATCCGCAGCCTTTTCAAACCTGCCATAACGCAACGCGAGCGTCGGCAGCACCAGCAGGTTCAGCGCAGTTGAAGTCGCGAGGCCTCCCAGAATGACGATAGCCATCGGCCCTTCGATTTCTCGGCCGGGGTCGCCGCTCCCCAGCGCCAGCGGCAGAAGTCCCAGCCCCGTCACCAGCGCGGTCATCAGGATCGGCGCCAGCCGCTCTGCCGCGCCGCGCAGTGCCGCATCCAGGTCCCATTCCATGCCCTCCGCCTCCACCAGGTGCTCGTAATGCGAGATCATCATGATCGAATTGCGGAGCGTGATGCCAAACAGTGTGACAAACCCGACAAGCGAACCGAGCGTCAGATTGCCTCCCGTAATCCACGCGGCCAGAACTCCTCCCACCAGTGCGAAAGGAAGATTCAGCAGGACCAGCAGCAGGTTGCGATAATTCCGCATCACCACGGAAAGCAGCAGAAGGATTCCGAGCGCGGCCAGAAAGGCGTGGACCAACAAATCTCTCCGTGACCGCGCCTGCTCGGCGGCGGTGCCGCCGAACTCCACGTAGTTCCCCGCAGGCAACGAAGGCCGGGCGATGCGCTCGCGCGCGTCACGGATGAATGAAGTGAGGTCGCGCCCCTGCACGTTGCAGGTTATGGTGTCCACGCGTCGCGCGGCCTCGTGCCGGATGATGTACCGGCCTGAGGTTTCGTAAATATCGGCAAGCTGGCCGAGGGAGACATAATTCCCATCCGGGCTGCGGAGCGGCAGCTTGGAGACTTCATCCACCCTTTGCCGCTCGGAGTCAGGCAGGATTACTGCCACATCGAAGACTCGATTGTCTTGGTATGCCTGGCCAACTATGTCCCCGCTGTAAGCGGTTTGGACGGCGTCGAGCACTTGGACGGGATCAAAGCCCCAGCGCGCCAGGGCGTGCGGACGCAACCGCACGACAAGTTGGGGCATTCCCGGAGGCGATTGCAGCTGAATCTCCCGCGCCCCCGGAACCCGGGCCAGCGCGCGCGCCACGGCGCTCGCCTCCTCATCCAGTTGGTCGAGATCGTTTCCGAAAACGTTCACCACAATCCCGGCGGTGTAGCCGGAAAGGGTTTCGTTGATGCGCTCGGTCAAGAAGCTATTGACGGAAAAAGCGGCACCGGCAAACTTTGCCAGCGTCCTGCGAATCTCCTCCTGCGCCCTCTCGGTTTCTTCGCCGTTCAGGCGCCGGAAGCTGACGTCAAACTCGGTGCTGTGCGTTCCGTTGGTGTCGTCTCCCAGCTCAGCGCGGCCGGTGCGCTGGGCGACCGAACTCACATAAGGGATTTTCAGCAGCGCTTGTGTGACTTGGTCTCCCAGCCGCAAGGACTCTTGAAGAGAAGTTCCCGGAACGAGGGTCATGTGGACGGTGACATCGCCCTCGTGAAGGTGAGGCAGGAATTCGCCCTCTAAATGGGGCAGGATGGCGAGGCCCAGAACGATGACGGCGGCCACAGCAATCATGACGGCGAAAGGCGCTTTCTCAACTAACGTCAACAACTTTCGATAGCCCGCCTTGCCCCAGCGCACGACGGGCGGTTCCTGCGGCGGAAGATCGCGTCCTCCCAGGAGAAGAAAACAGAGTGCTGGCGTCACCGTGAGAGCGACGACAAGCGAAGCCAGAATCGCCCCAATGTACGCCAAGCCCAGCGGGGCGAAGATGCGTCCCGCAAGTCCCGAGAGCGTGAGGACGGGGAAAAAGACCAGGATCACCGCAAAGGTTGCATAGACGACCGCGCTGCGCACCTCAATCGAGGCATCGAAAATCACCCTGAAGATTGGGCGCGGCTCGGGGAGCGAACGGTTCTCGCGCAGGCGGCGATAGATATTCTCCACGTCAATCACCGCGTCATCCACCACCTCGCCGATGGCGATGGCGAGGCCCCCCAGTGTCATGGTGTTAATGCTCATGCCCAGCTTTTCCAGCACGATTACGGCGGAAAGCAGGGACAGCGGAATCGCCGTGCAGGAGATGGCTGCCGTCCGGAAATTGAAAAGGAAAAGGAAAAGAACGACCACGACGAGCACGGCGCCGATCAGCAGTGATGACCGGACGTTTCCGAGCGCCGTCTCAATGAAGTCCGCTGGCCGGAAGATTTGAGTATGAAGTGTGATTCCCTGCCGCTCGAGAGCCGGGCGAAGCGACTCGATCGCACGATCGAGCAAGCGCGTCACCTCCAAGGTGTTCGCGCCGTACTGAGATGAAATGACGAGCACCAAGCCGCGCTCACCTCGAATCGTGGCGCCTCCCACAGCCGGAGCCGGGGCGTCCAGAACTCTCGCGACGTCTCGCAACGTGACGTTCGCGCCGTTGCGGTGGAAAAGTACCGTGCGCGCAATCTCTTCCGGCGTGAGAGACTGTCCCCGGCTCGCCAGGACGATGCGCTGGTTGGGCGTGTCAATAAAACCCGCGCCACGAATACCGGTGGCCTGCTCAGCCGCACGAACGACATCATTCACGGCCACTCCGTACTGGACGAGCCGCTCGGGCTGGAACTGAATCTGGATCTGTTGCGGTTCGTCTCCGTACACGGCCACCTTTGCCACGCCGGGAACGGCCAGAAGGCTGGGCTTGACGGTCCAATCGGCGACGGTCGAGAGCTGCATCAGTGAATGGCCGGGCCAGGTCAGCCCGACTTCGAGGACGGTGCTGGCGGAAGAGGTGAGCGGCGTCATGATCGGCGGGCGGACTCCGGCCGGCAAGCGTCCAGCCAGTGTCGCCAGCCGCTCGCCGACGAATTGGCGGTCGAGATAGATATCGCTGCTGGTTCGAAAGACCACGGTGACCACGGAGAGCCCCTGGATGGAGCCCGAGCGGACCGTGTCAACGCCAGGAGCGCCGATGATCGCTCTCTCAATGGGAAGCGTGACCAGGAGTTCCACTTGCTCCGGGGCGAGGCCGGGCGCCTCCGTCTGGATGGAGACCTCGGGGGGTGAAAACTCCGGGAAGATGTCATAGCGCGCCCGAGTGAGGGAATAGGCTCCGTACACCAGCAGCGCGGACGCGAGAGCAATCACGACACCACGAAACCGCAGCGAGAATCGGACAATGGCTTTAAGCATGACTAGAGACGCTCAGCCCTCCGGCTGAATCTGCGAGCGCAATTCTTCCGAGAGCAACGCCTGTGCGCCGGCCCTGACAATCGATTCGCCCGGCGATAGGCCGGCGGACACGAAAAGCCCGTCACCCGCGGGGTTGTCCGTGGAAACTCTCTGCCGCGTGAACTTGCCGGCAGCGACTTGCTTGTATACCCACGCTTCTCCCCGCCACCACACGATCGCGGAGGAGGGCACGACGACGCCCTGGAGGTGCGGCCCGACCACGAGGTCGGCGACAAGGTTGAGTCCGGGGGCGAGCCCGCCGCGCTCCGGCGTCCGGTAAAGGAAGCTGGCGCCCTGGATGCGAGGATCAACCCGCGGAAAGCGACAAACCCAGCGGGCGGCTGCGCGTCCATGGCCAGGAAGTTCAAGCGAGATTTCAGGAGGAGCGTTTGCGGGCCCGTCCGCCGGCAGCGTGACCTGGACCAGAATGTCGTGGCGGCTGAGAATGCGCTGGAAAATCGGAGAGCCCTCGAGCGCCCATTTCGCGATTTCGTCTCCCCAACTCTGCCGCAGCGCCGTCACCGCGAATTCAAGGTTCTGCCGCGCCGTCTGAACGTCGGTTTGATCGTTGAGGAACGTTCCCTCCGCGGATTGGAAGGTCTTGGCGGAAACGTTTTGCTGCGTTGAATAAAGGGTCTTCAGACGGCCGTATTCCTTTTGCGAGACGCCCAAATTATTTTCCGCTTTGCGCAGATTCGCCTGAGCCGCGGCGTAATTTGCCGAGAACGTTACCAAATCCCGGACGTCAAGCACCAAAGCGGGAGCGGTGACGTGCCTTTGCGTGTGAGCCGGCTCAAGCTTCATCACTTCGATCCCGGCTCGCGACTGGCCTTGGCGGCTGAGATGGATGAATGTTTGGCCGTTCTGAACAGTTACCCGCGCGGGTGCCTGGACGGATTCTTCCTCGTCGTCCTGATCGGGCGAATCTCGGTGCGTTTGAGCAAACGCGCAAAGCAGGACGATCCCCGAGATGAGAGCGAAAGCCAGAGTCAGTGCCAGCCTCATGCGTTTGCTTTTCATGGATGCTCCTTCCCTTGCATTTTGGGATTCAGGGATAGTGGTGGAAGCTCGCCGGGCTCAAGGGGGCGCTCAACCGCGTCTTCAAGCCGCCCAAGCGCCACCTGCACCCGCTCCAGCACGCTGAGATAAGAGGTCGTGACGGCGGCGCTTTGCAGCAAGACGCCGCTATAGAACAGGTGATCCTCTTCTCCTGCATTCATGGCTTGGCGCGCGGCGGGCTCCTGGACGTTTTGCATCTGCCCGAGGGTCTTCTTGGCTTCCTCGAGTTCCGCGAATGCGGCGCGGTATCGAGCGAAAGCCTCTTCGCTTTGGGCGATGGCCCTGGCCTGCGTGGCCAAAAACCGCGCGCCAGCCTCCTTGCGGCGGGCCTCCGCCTCGGCGATCGGTCCCTGGTTGCGATTGAAAACCGGGAGAACGGTTGAGAAAGCCAGCGTGAAGAAGTTGTTGCCTTCCTCAAATTGATAACCCGGCCCAAGAGAAAAGTCCGGATGCTGGCGGACAATTTCGAGCTGAAGCGCCGCCTGTGCGGCCTCGTATTGGGCCAAACTTTGCCGGATATCGAGGCGATTGAGAGCCGCCTCCCGCCGGATCTCGGCGGCGGAAAACCGGCTCGGGTCCGGCGGGTTATCGAGCGACGTCCAGGAGTAATGGATATTCTCGATCGCCGCGACCGGAACGCCGATGGAGGCGGCAAGCGCTGCACGTGCCTCGGAAATCCGCCCTTGGGCTGTGCGCAGGGCCACACGGGCGTTCAGCAATTGCAGCTGGGCGGCATCGACTTCTGGCTTCGCCGTTTCTCCGACGGCGAACCGCGCCTTCAGCCATTCCACTTGCCGCGAACGGAGCGTCTCCTCGGTTTCAGCGATCCTGAGGCGCCTCTGTGCAAGAAAGTAATTGAGGGCGGCGGCTCGCAGACCGCTGTGCACCTGCCACGCCGCGGCGGCGAGATTGAAGCGCGCCGCCTCGCTCAGCGCTTCTGCCCGTTGGACTTGGATTCTCCGTTTTCCCGCCGTGATAAAGGGAAAACTCATCACCAGGTCGAACAGGTAAGGGCTGGGAATTCCGGGCGCAAGACTGAGCGAGGGATTTGGCCGGGCGCCGGCCGTGATGACCGCGGCCTGAGCGGCCTCCGCCTGAGCTTCGGCGATCTGCACCTGGGGATTGAAGTAATAAGCAGCCCGCGCCAGTTCGTTCGGGGTCCAAAAAGCGATCGGCCAGGCGGCGAGCGGATGGCCGAGGGATTTTTCCATAAACTGCTTCAAGCCGGTGTCGGAGAGCGTGCGGCTTTCGAGCTGCGCCGCCGTCTGCGCAGGGACGATGGGTGCGGGGTGATAGCGTTTGACCGGCGCGCAGGCTGAGAACATCAGGATCGCGGCGAAGAGGCCGGTCGTTGCGGACTTTTGCACTCGCATGGTTTGCCACCCTGGGATCGGAGCCAGTTGCATTCGGTGCCAGGCGGATTCAGGAGCCAAGCGTCCCTGAAACCGCAGGAAGCTTCTCAGGTGGGCTGCCTTGTGTGAGCGAACGGGTAAACGGCAGACACGAACGCACAAAGCAACGCCGCATGGAGCAGCTTGCAGGTTCGGGCTAGGAAGGCTAAATGCGGAGGGAAAAAGGAGGCGAGTGGTTGGAGCCGAAAACAGCGCGCATTAATTCCTGTGGCCGGCTCCTAGTCTCCACGGGGGTAATGGCCTGCCGGATATTTTGAAAGGGCGAAAGGAGCCGCTGGCGGAATTTTTCCGCTAGGAGAATCGAGAAGCAGAAGACGGCCGCGACCACGACGACGCCTCCGCCCGCGTTAAACTGAATATCGCGGAACTCCTGGCGTGGTCCGTCCCAGCTATCCACAGTCGCAGCCAGGGGGCCGGAAAGATACCATCCCAGCCAGAGCAGAACGATCATCCTGAGCACGCGGCCGCGCACCGGTTCCTCCCACCGCGAGTTCTTAAGCGCGCATCTGCTGGGCGAGGTAATTGCCGAGACCCAGTTCCTTGATCATGCCGAGTTGCGCTTCGAGGAAGTCCACGTGCTCTTCCTCATCCTTAAGCAGCGCTTCAAACAAGTCGGCGGAGGCGTTGTCTCCGGCCTTGCGCGCCACGGCGATGTACTGGTTGTACTCGGCCACGGCGCCTTTCTCAAGGTCCAGGTCGTTCTGTAGTTGCTGCTCGACGGTCTTGCCAATCTTCAATTTCGGGATGCTGTTCAGGTCCGGCATCCCTTCCAGGAACAGGATTCGTTCGATCAACTCTTCGGCGTGTTTCATCTCGCCGAGGGACTGCTTCTTGACTTCGGCGTAAAGGCGCTTGTAGCCCCAGTTGCTCTGCATCTCGCCGTGGAGAAAATACTGGCTGATGGCCTGCAACTCTTCCGAGAGCGCCTTCTGCAAGACTTCCAAAACTTCCGCTTTACCCTTCATAGTCAGTGATCTCCTATACGGACCAGATTAACCGAAATCGGCGCATTGTTCCACAAGACAACGCGCACGAAGAAGAAATGCGGGGAACTGATTTCTGGCTTGAGCTTTGCCACTCAGCGGCGGTGGCCGGTCACTTCCGTTTCCATCTTCTCGCGGATGTGCTCGATCAGGTTGTGAATGCTGTGAGCGAGTTGGACAACCTCACCTTCGCCTTGCACGTTGAACTCGACCTCGTAGTTGCCGGCCGCGGCGTGGTCCACCGCCTCTTTCAGGTCGGAAAGCGGCCTGACGGCTTCACGAGGCAGCACAAAACTCATCCAGACACTCAGCAGCACGACCAAGGCCGAGACAATGCCCAGCACCCATTCCGCCCGATGCACGAGCAGCCGGGCTTGCTGGTGGTCGCGCATGACGCGATTCCAGCTCCGCGTTTCGAGCTCGGGAGCCTGCTTCAGGATCTTGTCGCTAGAAGTTTGCAGGTCATCGGTAATCTGGGCTAAGGCGGGGTCTTCGGCCACCAGAGTGGCGGTGATCTGGGAGTCCAGGGAGCCAATTTGGTCCTGGAGTTCCTGGACCAGTTGGCTCCGGCTCTTCCGGCCGGCCTGCCTCAGCACCTCGTCCAGGTTTCTCTCGTAGCCCCGCACCACTTCCCTGATCCGCCCCACCGGTCCGCCCGAGGGCTGGCCCAGATGCTCGGTAGCTTCCTCCAGACGGGATTGGTAGAGCTTGATTTCCTGCTGCATCTTTTGCGCGGCGGGTTTTTCGTCGGGTTGAAGCTGGCTGATGGTGTCAATAAGTTGCTGCACTTCCGCGACCGCCTGCCGGTTGGCTTCGAGGTCCTCGGGGTCATGGAGGAGAAAGTAATTACGCTCCGAGCGCCGCGCATCCAGCATTTGGATGGTCACTCGCTCGGCCAGCGTCGCTACCGGGGCGTCCACGCTGACGATTCGGTCCACAATCCAGCCCATTCGGAAGAGGTAATAAACGGCCAGAAGGATGACTGGCACCAGGATAAGGCGCACGATGGCCAAGCTATAAGCTACGCGCCGTCTGAGCGACACTCCGCGCGTGAAGACACGTAAAGGTTTTCGGACTCGCCACGCCATGCGTCAGACCCTCCGGCTAGTATGTACTTCCCCGACGCCATCCGCAGCCTTGTCGGCAAGTGCTAAGACCCGAATATTACCGCAAAAACCCGCGCCGTGAAAAGATTTCCTCATCCAGGCGGAGGGGATAAGTCGGCTGGCTGGACGAAGAATTCTGCCCGCCGTACGCATCTCGCTCTGACCCCCATGGAGCATCCTTTCACTGAACTTTCTCACTTCCTGAGACGTATAATGCTCAGTGGCAAGAGGAAGTGGAGGTGTGCCGATGTTTTGTCCGAAATGCGGGAAAGAATACGCTGACCAAGTCAATTTTTGCTGCCAGTGCGGCGCGGCCATGTTTACACCAGTCCGATCGGGGAAGAAACTCCAGCGCTCACGCACGAACCACAAAATCGCGGGGGTTTGTGGCGGGCTTGGCGAGTACCTCGATGTGGACCCAACCTTGATTCGGTTGGTCTGGCTGATTGCGCTTTTCTTCGCCGGGACTGGACTGCTGGCCTATATCATCGCCTGGATCGTGATGCCCGAAGAGCCGCTGGGCGAATCGGTCAAAGCGGCGGCGCCGGCCTCCGCTCCTCAACCTGCGGTCAATCATTAGGCGCGACGGACAGGACGGTCTTTGGCAGGCGTCCCGCCCTGGCGGACTCCAATCGCCTTACGCCTCACTCAGACCGCCTCATGTGCTGCCCGCCTCCGCCGAATTGGACTCGCGGGAGGCTCTTTGCTTGCGGCAGGCTGTCGCAGCACCAGGGGAATTCCGACGAAAATCAAGATGCTCGGTTGCGGGAAGGCGGTTTGGCGCCTGCTTTCGTTCAAGGTGTAGCCGGCACCACGTCCAGCCACTGAGCCAGTTGAGTCCAGGTGTCGGGAGCGGAAGGAATCGTTACCGAAATGCGATGCCGCTGCCGGGCGAGCATCTTTCCGAGGATGCGCAGGTGCTTGCGCGTGGCCTGCGTTCCTTCGGCGATAACCACGCGGACTTGTGCATCGTTGTCATGCAGGTAGCTGAGGGTTCCTTGGGCAAAGCGTCGCGCGCTCGTCTGGTCGAACGCTCCTTCCAGCTTGATTCGGGTGCTGCGCAGGGCCCGTTCGATATCCACGCGAAGAGATCCCAAGTGGCCCGACCGCAGGGCCCAGGGCGAACTGCGAAACGCCACGCGCCGAAGTTTAGGATGCTGGAAATGGTCGTAACGCAGCGTGAAGCTCGTCCAGGCCGCCGCCGCGGGCGCCAGCATGGAAAGGCAGCGCCGCTTCAGGTCGGGCGGGCCCAGCGCCGCTTTAACCTCCGCTTCGAGTTCGGCCGCGGCTTCGGGCGTAGGCCCGGAACGCTTGGCTACCGGGAAGAGCGGGTAAGCCTTGTGAATCTCCTCCGCCCAATACACCGCCTTGGCGCGCAAGAAAGGGGAATCCGAATCGTGGTATCGCTTCCAGCCGGCGAACCAGGTCTCGACGGAGCGGATCAGCGACGGACCCAGCGTGCGGAAGTCGGTTTCAAAGCACTCGCGCTGCAAGGCCTCGATTTGGGCCGCGCTCATGCTGGGATGGCGAACCATCGAGGTGAACCCGTCGCATTTCCGGTAGTAAGCCTCGGGGTTTTCCGTCAAGGCGCGATGCAGCCGCCCTTCCCGCAACACGCGCTCAAAAAAAGGGGTCCCCGGCGTGGGTCCATAAATCAGGAACTGGGCGTAGGTGGGCTTGAGGGCGAGAAACTCAGCCAGTTCTTCGCGGACCACTTCCGGCGTCTGGTAGTCGAAGCCGACGATCATCGAGGAGAGCACCGTGATTCCGTGCGAACGCAACTCCGGAATCAGCTCCTCCACCGGCCGGCCCTGCTGTTTCGCGAAGCCGGAGCGCTTGCCTTCGTACCCCACCCAGACACCGTCAATTCCGGTCTCCAGAAGCTCGCGCGGCGTCATGCGGCTGATCGCTTTCACGGTGGCGAAGGCGAAGATGGAGAGCGGCCGGCCATGCTCGAGGACCAGTTCCCGCAGCCGGACGGCGCGGTCCCGGGCGATCAGGAAATCCTCATCAATGATCGCCATGCCCATCCCGGGTTCCATTTCCTGGTAGCGCTCGATGACACGATAGATATCGTCGCCGGTGGGAAGCAGCCGCACGTGGTGCCGCTTGAAGAAATGAGATGTGCAGCAGAAATCGCAGCCGTGTGGGCAACCCAGGCCCGCGAAAATCATGCCTGTGCGCTGCACCGGAACCGAGAAGACGCGCAGATTGTGGACCACCAGAGGGTGATCGTAGGGCATTGGCCGGGGCGGCTCACCCAGAAGCTCGCGGAAAAAGCTCACCCCCTCTCCCCGGCAAACGTGATCGCCGAGGGGCGCGAGCATGGCGTCGTCCACCACCGTGCCGTAGCCGCCCAGAACCACCTTTGCTTGCGGCGCGTGCCGGCGGACCAGCTCGACGGCCTCTTTCATCCGCTGGAAGGTGGAAAGATTGAACGAGATCCCCACATGCGTCGGGCCCTTGCGCAGCTCGCGGATGAGCTCTCGGTGCGAGGGATAGTGAAGGACGGTCGCGGGTGCGTCCAGGTTCGCGGCAATGTAGTCGAGCGCGAAGGTGTAGTTCGTCGAACGCGGACTGAAAACCCCCTGCGCGCGCGTGACCTGCCCGTGGAGAACTTCGTAGCTGACACTGGTCGCATCGCCGTGGGCCGCGCCGATGGGCCGGCAAATGCTCGTGAGCAAGACCCGCGGCCTGGCAGGTGACGGGGCGCGATTTGTATTGGATTTGACTGGACCGGTCGCAGGAGCGGGGGCACGGTCAGAATCCCAAGCCAACGCCAACTACGTCTCCCTCTCAAAAAACGCGAGCAAAAAGTCTGCCAGGACCTTATCACGCCACACATTCCCGCGGTAGAGACAAAATGTCCATGTGGCAGCTTTCGTCCCGTAGACATTCTCGCTTCTGGGTTCACAGAGCGAGCCGCCGGTGCGCGATCTAGAGAATCACGAACTGCAGAACGAAGAGCGCGGCGAAAATGTAGGTCAGCGCGGGACACTCGCGCCCGCGCCCCGTCAGGAGTTTCGCCGCCGAGTACGAGATCAGCCCAAAAGCAATCCCGTCGGCAATCGAAAACGTCAGAGGAATCCCCACCAGGGTGAGGAACGCCGGCAGGTACTCGGTGGGGTCGTCCCATTCAAGTTCGCGCACTGCCTTGAGCATCATCGCCCCGACCACAATCAGCGCCGGTGCGAGCGTCGGATAGCGGACGATGGGGTTATGATTCGCGTCGTTTCCGACGATGACCCCGCCCCCGACCATCGAGGCCAAAGGGCTGAAGAACACGGCCCCCAGCAGCAGAGCGCCAGTCACCATGTTGGCCAAACCGGTTCGCGCGCCGTCGGAAACACCCGCCGCCGATTCGATGTAACAAGTGATGGTTGAAGTTCCCAGCGCCGCGCCCGCCGTGGTTCCGACGGCGTCAGAAAAGAGCGCCTGGCCGGAGCGCGGCAGCTTGCCATCGCGCAGCAGGCCTGCCTGCTGGCCCACGCCGACCAGCGTCCCGACCGTATCGAACAGCGCCAGATAGAGCAGCACGAAAACCGCCGACGCCAAAGTCGCCGGGTTGACGCTCAGGAGGCCGCGCAGGTCGAATTTCCAGAATGTGGGCGAGAGGTGCAGGTCGGCGGAAAAGACGCCTCGGTAATGGACCAAGCCCAAAGCTGCGGCAAGCGCGGTGGTCGAAAGAATGCCCAGCAGAATCGCTCCGCGCACCCGGAACGACACCAGGACAATCACCACTAGCAGGCCGGCCACGCTCACCAGCGCCACTGGGTGGCGGAGGTCTCCCAGCCGAACCAGTGTGGCCGGGCTGGCCACCACCAGGCCGGCGTATTCGAGCCCAATCAGCGTGATGAAGAGGCCAATGCCGGCGGCGATGCCGACCTTGAGCGAGTGAGGAATGGAATCAATGATCTTCGAGCGTAGGCCTGAGACTGTCAGCAGGATGAAGAAGATTCCCGCCACCAGCACCGCGGCCAGCGCCTGCTGCCACGTCAGGCCGAAGCCGAACGGCGCCGCCGCACACAGGGTGTAAACAAAGAAGAAGTTCTCGCCCATGCCGGGCGCGAGAGCCACGGGGTAGTTGGCCACCAGGCCCATCAGGAAAGTGGCGAGCGCGGCGGAAAGGCACGTGGCGGCCATCACCGCGCGGAAATCCATCCCTGCCTGCGACAAAACCCCCGGCTGCACAAAGATGATGTACGACATGGCCATGAAAGTGGTCACGCCGCCGAGGGCTTCGCGGCGCACCGTGGTCGCGTGGGCTTCGAGCTGGAAGAATCGGGCGCATCGCGCGGCGAGCGTGAGGTGCTCAGGCGAGGCGGAGTTTGTGGAATCTGCGGGGCTGATGCTTGCGGAACATCATTCACTTTCCAGACCAGGATTTCAAGCGGCCCGTAGCACGGGCGTCCCGGGCGCGGGCACGATGTAGCACGGGCGTCCCGCCCGTGGGCACCGCCAAGATGGCCGTGCTACCTCCGCGGAAGGTTAACGCGCCGCAAACAGCTTTCCGAGGGCCACGGCCTGCGCGGGGTTCTTGCGCAGCATGATGCGGCGGAGCCGGGCGAACTCATCGCGGTCAATTCTCTGCACGGTGCCGCGCCCGCGCTGCGGGGTGAAGGCGAGGATATGGTCGAGGTCGGGGCGGCGCACGAGGGGATTCTGAAATCGCACCGCCCGGCGCGGCGGGCAGAAATCAATCAGGGACCCCAGGCCCACGTCGCGGCCGTCGGAGGCGGCGCGCGCCACGCCGACCATTTGCTTGCGGTCCACCTCGTAGCAGAGAAACAGGTCGCCGCGCTGGACTTCCTGGCGCAGGTAACGCAGGCTCGAGGCGCTCCGAATCCAGCCTTCGTCGCCCATCTCGACAATGCCGCGGGCGCGCGAGCGAAAGTACTGGTCGAATTCCCAGCCGCGCTCGGTGTTGATTTTGAAGACCCAGACGTTCATCGGCCGTAGGGGCGCGCGGCGCGCGCCCTGTTGCCGTAGCGTCGGTCTCCCCACCAGCGCTTTTCGCCGCCGGAGACATCGCCGCCACAGCCAGTTTCTCAGAAAAACGCGAAAGGTCGTTTCTACTTTCCCGGCCCGGTGTAAGCGACGGATTTTTGCAGCGCCTTGTCGGTTTCCTCGATAGTGAGCAGCGGGGTTGTGTTGGTGCGAGCCAGCCCCGTCGCGCATACGGCGAATGCCATCGCCGGGTAGTGCGCTAATTTTGCGTTGCCGATATTTTTGAAGAGATGCATGGCTCTCCTTGTTTTTTTTCCGCTTGAAAGTTTCAATGGCTTCGGCCAGTTTCTTTTCCCTGTCTAGAATCCTCTGCCTCTCACTTTCGGCAGCAATTATAAGGCAATCCCATGCAAACTCCGTATTATCAGTACGTTTCCTGTGTAAATATTTGTCTTGACATTTTACACGTTTCATGAGATTCTCCCCTTGAAATGACATACGTATACGTCAATCCTTATAAATCGAGCTACTTGGCCGCTATAAGAGAACTTGAGGAAAGGCGTGCTGAACTGGCATTTGTTACGCAGAGGATCGGTCAACTCGAAGAAACGATTAGAACGCTTGAGCCGCTTGCCAATGAAGCCGGAGTTGCTCCTACGGCAGCACTTCCAGAGTTGTGCCGTCAAATTCTGATGTCGCAGCCGGGCGCGGCCTTTCGAGCCGCAGATGTTATGCAGCAACTTGCCTTGCGTGGTGTGGATATCAGCCCCTTTGCAAATCCTTTGGCCATGCTCCACACCGTTCTGGGAAGGACTGTGAGACCTGGAAGCGGATTTCTGAAAAAGACTGGACCTGACGGCCAGCCCGTATACTTCTTTGACGAACGCTATCGAACTATGTTGAGAAGATTTCCTAGACTTAAGGAGTAGTGAGTAAAAAGCCCCGCCCTCAGTGCGACCTGAGAGCGGGGCCAAATCAGCACGCGGGGTGAGCCGCAATGCCGATCCCAAAAACATTATCGGCTTGCTCCCGCAGAAAGGCAAGCCGAAATGACCTGTCACAACTGCAATTCTCGCTGTAAGAAATTTGGAAAACACCGCAACGGCCTTCAGCGTTTCCGCTGTAATCAGTGCCGCAAGACGTTTACCGAGGACCATGCCACGCCGCTTGGCAGCATGTACACGCCTTTGGAGAAGGCTGCCAAGGCGATTGAGCTTCTTGTTGAAGGGTGCTCGGTCAGTTCGGTCGAACGCCTGACTGGACTCCACCACACAACAATTCTTTCGTTGCTCGTTCTGATTGGCGAGAAGTGCGAGCGGCTTCTGGAAAGTCGAGTCTGCAACGTCCCTGTGTCTGACGTTCAATGTGACGAACTGTGGGGCTTTGTCGGCTGCAAAGAAAAAAACAATGCGAGCGGCGATCCCACGCGCGGGGATGCCTACACCTTCGTCGCCATTGAACGAAACACAAAGCTGATTCTGGCGTGGCACCTTGGGCGCCGCACGGCACGCGACACGCAGGCTTTCACAGATAAAGTCAGCGAAGCGACACAGGGCCGCTTCCAGATCACCACTGATGGATTCAAGCCCTACGTTGAGGCCGTTCACTACAGCCTTGGCACTCGCGTTGATTTCGCGCAACTGATAAAAGTTTACCGAAGCCCGCGAGAGTCCGAGACGCGGTACTCGCCTTCGGAAGTCATTGGAACAATCCCTCTCCCAAAATGGGGACGGCCTAGCCTCAAGAGGATTTGTACCTCTCACGTCGAACGACAAAACCTGACCATGAGAATGGGGATTCGCAGATTGACGCGGCTGACCAATGCTTTCTCTAAGAAGTGGGAGAATCTCAAAGCCGCTCTCGCGCTCTACTTCGCGTTTTACAATTTCTGCCGTGTTCATCGTTCGCTTCGCTCGACTCCCGCAATGGAAGCGGGAATTACTGACCATATCTGGAAGATTGAGGAACTACTTACAGCTTTTTAAGTTTTGATCGCCTTCTTTCGTAGTTCTTGGCTCTTTTTACAAGCCAATAGGGCCAGAAAACATGTTTAGAGACTTCTTCTTCAGGTATGAGGACAAATCCTGGCGACTTAGCCGATCCGCTCTTGGCAGCCAGCTTGGCGTGCGCATCTTCAAGGTCAATAAGAATTTGGGCATAGAGGTGCCTTAGAAGCATTCGGACACCTCCTGTCGCCGCAGTGAGGACAGCGCCGACGATGAGAGGCTTAATCCATGATGGAAGCGAGTGAAACCAGAAGAACAGAGCGCGTAGCATCCGGAGATTTTCCCCTGCCTCTCAATCCAGGTCAATGTTCGCCCAGGATTTCTCTCATTCCCATTCCGTGCTTGGCTAGGCCGCCGCCATAGCAACGCAGTTTTAGCGCACCACCCATCGCCGCGGCACTGATATTGTCAGGGCCGTCCACAACCAGGACGACGTCGTGGTCGCCAAAGGAGTAGTAAAAGCATTCCATCTTCGCCCCGACGCTTTTGAGCGCCTTTTCAATCGCCGCCTTGCGGCCCGAAGCCTTGTCCTTGACCAACCCTTTGAGCCCTTCCGTGGTGTAACTCGCTTGGATGAGAAACTTCGGCATAACATTCTCCTTTCCGCGGTCCAGATTCTCGGGTAAGGCACACTCTACTCCCGCGCTGCCTTCGCCGCAAGCCAAACGCGCTTCCCGGCTCGGGCGACAGGAAAGATTTCACACAGAGAGCACAGAGGGCCTCTGCGGTCTTTGTGTCAGGGCCTTTCGGGCAGCAGAGAGCACAAAGACGAATCAGGCAGACAACTTGCGAAGGGGTTTGGGAGCAACGCGAAGGCCGCCTCCGCTATGCGCGCGGAGGTGAAGAGAAATTCCGCAAGGCTTCCGCAACAGTAGGGAAGATTCCGATAATGGTGTCAATCTTAGTAAGTTTGAAAACGCCCGCCACCATGGGCTTGAGGCCCGCCAGGCGCATTTCGCCGCCCGAATTCTTTATTTTGGTCAGGCAGCTCACCAGGGTCCCGATGCCGGCGCTGTCCAGGTAATCCACCGCCGAGAAATCGAAGATGAGCCGGTTCTGGTTCTTCCCCGCGAGCTGATCCACTTCCTGAAAAATGCGCTGGCAGTCCGGGCCCATGCGGATGTTGCCGGACATTTCCAGCACCACAATTCCGCCTTCGATATCTCTTCTTTTAAGGTTCACGGAATCCTTTCACCCTTCCCCATGAATCTCCGTGCCGCCGTAAGGAAAAGCCCCGGCAAGCCGTGGCTTGCCGGCGCCGGCGGCCGGGAAAATGGTTCAGTCCCGATCCTCGCCCTCGTAAGGAAACTGCCGGATCAACCGCATGCAGTCGGCCAGTGCCTTCAGCACCGAGCTGCCCCAGCCG
Source organism: Acidobacteriota bacterium (assembly GCA_024638215.1). Lineage (GTDB taxonomy): Bacteria > Acidobacteriota > Terriglobia > UBA7540 > UBA7540 > JAHEKS01. The sequence continues at coordinate 23,779 of JAHEKS010000023.1, forward strand.
GAAGGCAGGAACGGAGCGGTCTTCTGATTGACCTGCTTATCCGCTTCCGCGAAAAAGCGCAGGTGCTGGCCCAGCGGCGGCGAGGCGTACTCCTTCACCGTAACGCGGAAGGTGACGTCTCCGCCGGGCTGCTTCTTCTTCATAGAGAAGAAACGCAGCTCCGCCAGCTCCTCTTCCCGGTCGGTTTGTGCGTACTCCCATTCCGCCACTCTGAACCTCCAACCGCTTCGTTTCCTTCAAGGGAATAGATCAGGCCAAATTCTAGGACGAGCGGCGGCTGCAAGTCAACGCCGTCAAAAAAACTGTAGCGCCGGTGTCCCCACCGGCGCTTTCCCCCTCTGAGGGCTTGCCCTGCGCGGAGCGAAGGGACAGCGCCGCGCGAGGGGCCGTGAGAATTCAGAAGTAGCACGGCCATCCTGGCCGTGAGCCGGCGCGGGCGAGACGCCCGCGCTACGGCGTCGCCGGCTTTTGTTCCGGCGGCGCGGCGGGCTTGGCAAACTTCGAGTCGTCCACCGGAACGTTCTGCTGGATCTCGCTCACCTGAATTGTGAAGCTGTTTCCCGGTCGTGCGATGGTCCAGCGGAAAGGCCCTTTGACGCCGTCCGCTTCCCGAAAGTCGGCGTAATCCACCTGCGTGGGATAGCGGCCGACCGGCGTTTGCGCGTAGCGCATTTCGCGCAGGAGCAGGCCGGATTCCTTGTCGAAGTAGAGCTTGACGGGCGGCTGGCCGGGCGTGATGCCGAGCAGCACCCAGGCTCCGCGGTCGTCAACTTTTTCCGGCTTGGCCATGCGCACCTGGCGAAAAACTTTGCGTGCGTCGGAAAGGCAACGAAAATCGGCGTCGAGGCGCGCGGCGTAGAGGTCCGCACCCTCCATGTCCTGGATGCGGCCGCCAAAGCCCGTGAGCCAGCCCGACTGGCCGTCGAACGCCGTGTACATCTCATTGTCCGGCATGTGCACGATGGAGATGCGTTTTTCCGGCGCCTTGGCATAAATCTCCACCGGGAAAGTCTTTCCGCCGAAGCCGGAGAGCGTGCCCTTTTCCACGCGGCTCGAGATCTTGTCCAACGCTTCCGCTCCGCCCAGAGCTTGAACGTACTTCTCGAGGACTTGCTGCGCGGTGGGCAGGTTGGCCATGGAGGCCGGAGCCTTCTCTCCGCCTTCCATGCGGCCGCCCATTCCTTCGCCATGCGCGGGCTGAGGTGCGGGCATGGCCGCGGCGATTTCCGGAATGGCGGCGGGCTTGGCGACGCCGTGATGGCAGGAATAGCAGGTCACATCCTGCCGGCCGCTGAAGTTGTCCTTATCAATCGCGAACATCATTTCCATCATCTTGCGCGCGGTCTTCTTGGTCTCCTTGTCGTCCTTGTCGAAGGCGTGCTCAACGTGGCAGTAGGTGCATTCCACGCCCAGCGATGCTGCTATGAATTGCATCGCGGGAATAATCTGGTCGGCGGGAACGCCTTTCAGCACCTGTATGTTCTTGAAGACTTCCTCCGCTTTCTTCGGCTCCGGCTGGGCCGCGCCGCCTGCGGGCGCCTGGGCGAGCGCTGCCGCCGGGATCAGCGCCAGCGTCAGAGCCGCAACAGGTATAAGGATTCCCCTGCACTTCTTGGTCATGCGCGCTCCTCTCAGTGGTGGACTGGAAGTATACCAGACGTTTTGTCGCTTTTTCAGGTTACCGAGCCGCGGCGGCTTGCTTTCTTGCGGGCCTGCCCCTAAAGTGGTGAACTTCAGGGTACTTCAGCGAGGACGGAAAGGTCCATCATGGCTGGTTTCATCGGCGCGCTGGGCGTAGTGCTGCTCGCGGTCATCCTTTGGGACGCATTCGAAACCATCATCCTGCCGCGGCGGGTGACGCGCCGGTTCCGGCTGACGGGCGCGTTTTACCGCTACACCAGCGCGCCGTGGCTGCTGGCGGCACGGCACATGAAGCCAGGCCGGCGCCGCGAAGGTTTCCTGGGAGTTTTCGGGCCGCTTTCCATCCTGGCGCTGTTTGGCGTTTGGGCGGGCGGATTGATTCTAGCCTTCGCGATGGTGCAATGGGCGGGCGCGTCGTTTCTGGAAGGCCGCGTGGAATTGCAAGCCTTTCGAGCCGAACTTTATTTCAGCGGCACATCGTTCTTCACGCTCGGTCTGGGCGACGTGGCGCCGCACACGCCGCTGGCGCGTTTTATCACCGTACTCGAATCCGGAACCGGCTTCGGGTTTCTGGCCGTCGTGATTTCCTATCTGCCGGTGCTCTACGGAGCGTTCTCGCGCCGCGAGGTGAACATCTCGCTGCTCGACGCGCGCGCCGGCTCGCCGCCCACCGCAGCGGAACTCTTACGGCGTCACGCACGCCAGCAAAATCTGGAATCGCTCGCGGAATACCTGCGCGCCTGGGAAACCTGGGCGGCGGAGCTGATGGAGAGCCACCTGTCGTACCCGGTGCTCTGCTACTTCCGCTCGCAGCACAACAACCAGTCGTGGGTTTCGGCGCTGGCGACGATTCTCGACACCTGCGCGCTGCTGGTGGCGCACACGGAAGGAGCGCTGCGCTGGCAGGCGGAGCTGACCTTCGCGATTGCGCGCCACGCACTGGTGGACTTGGCGCAGGCGCTGTTCATTCCGCCGCGGGCGATGGCGGCCGACAGGTTCGATCCCGCCTCGCTCGCCGAGTTGCGGCAAATTCTGGGCGCGTGCGGTGCGCCGTTGTGCAAGGCCCGCCAGGCGGACGAAACCCTCCGCCAACTGCGCCAGATGTACGAGCCCTTTCTCTGCGGGTTTTCGGAGCGATTGCTGATGCCGCTGCCCGCCTGGGTGACAGCCCGGTCTTCGGCGGACAATTGGCGCACCAGCGCGTGGGGAAGGATTGCGGGAGGGCCTGGCCCCGGCGCGTCAGGCCCCGCGCAGGACGACGAACATTCCTGAGCGCGCGTTGACCAGCCTCCTGCAGCTAAGTTGAGCCGCAGTTTCGTGGGGGCTGGAGCGCGAATCAAGTCCTGGCCGAATCGGCCAGCTCGCGCAGTTCGGCGGCATTTTGCGCGGCATAACCGGACTGGTCGTTATCGAAATAGATATAGACTTGTGTCGCGCCTTCCTCGAGCCACTGCCGGCACTTGTCGAGCCAGCGGCGCAACTGCGCGCGCGTGTACCGGCCCGAGTATTTTTGCGGCGCGGGGCCGTGCAGCCGCAGGTAGCTGAAATCGCAGGTCAGCCGCTCGGGCGATTGTGCCTCCGCCAGGTCGTAAACGCACCAGGCAGCCTTGTGTTGGCGAAGCAGCGACCAGACTTCCTCGTGGAACCAGGTCGGATCACGAAACTCGAACGCGCGGCGATGCTCACGCGGCAGGGCGCGCAAGAATTCTTCCAACCTCTCGGCGTCGCGATGCCAGTGCGGGGGGAGTTGGAAAAGAATTGGTCCGAGCTTTTCTTCGAGCGTCTCGACGGCCGCAAAAAACCTGGCGATCGAAGCTGCCGGGTCCTTCAGCTTTTTCATGTGCGTGATGTAGCGGTTGGCCTTGACGGCGAAGGTGAAGCCCGCGGGCGTCTGTTCCTTCCAGCCGCGAAACGTTTCGACGCTGGGAAGATGGTAAAACGAGTTGTTGATCTCGACCGTCGCAAAGCGCTGCGCGTAGAAATCGAGCATTCCCGAGGCGCGCATGTCTTCGGGATAGAAATTCCCGCGCCAATGCTCGTAATGCCAGCCCGAAGTTCCCACCCGGATTTTGGATTTCATTGCTCGCCTTTTCCCAGCCGGGCCTTCTCTCCTTCGGGAGGCTTAAACCCGACGTTGATCAGCAAGCGCGCGGCGACGCGCACTCCCTGGCGCCGGGCGGGCTTGAACTTCACGGACCGCACCATGCGGAGCGCGAGCTCATCCAATCCCAGCCCCAGCGGCCTGACCACGCGCTCTTCCTCGACGTCTCCCTGCGCGCTGATCACCACCGCCAGCACGACGGTGCCTTTCAGCCCCACCACCCTCGCCTTTTCCGTGTATTGGTCCTCGGGCTCTTCGAGGATCTTAGGCCACCTGACATCGCCTCCCACGTCGTAGATCTCGGGCCGCGGCTCGAGATCTACGAC
>JAHEKS010000254.1 GCA_024638215.1 Acidobacteriota bacterium
ATGGAACATCCGCTGGATGAATCGTGGGGATACCAGGTGACAGGGTTCTTCGCGCCCACCAGCCGGCACGGCTCGCCGGAAGATTTCATGTACTTCATGGATTATCTCCACCAGAACGGCATCGGTGTGATTCTCGACTGGGTGCCGGCGCACTTTCCCGCCGACGCGCACGGCCTGGCGTTTTTCGACGGCACGCACTTGTACGAGCACGCCGACCCGCGCCGCGGCGAGCATAAAGACTGGGGGACGCACATTTTCAATTTCGGGCGCAACGAAGTCCGCAATTTCCTCTGGACCAGTGCGCTGTTTTGGCTGGAGAAATACCACGTGGACGGCCTGCGCGTGGACGCTGTCGCCTCCATGCTCTACCTCGATTATTCACGGCAGCCGGGCGAGTGGATTCCCAACCAGTACGGTGGCAACGAAGACCTGGACGCCATCAGCTTCGTCAAGCGCTTCAACGAACTCGCGCACGAGCGACATCCCGGCTTGCTGACCATCGCCGAAGAATCCACCGCCTGGCCGGGCGTCTCGCGCCCCACCTACGTCGGCGGCCTCGGCTTCAGCCTGAAATGGAACATGGGCTGGATGCACGACACGCTGCTCTATTTCTCCAAAGACCCCGTCCACCGCAAGTACCACCAGAACGATCTCACCTTCTCGCTGCTTTACGCGTTTAACGAAAACTTCGAGCTCGTTCTCTCGCACGATGAGGTGGTGCACGGCAAGAAAGCGCTGCTTTCCAAGATGCCGGGCGACGTGTGGCAGATGTTCGCCAACCTGCGCTCGCTTTACGCTTATCTTTTTACGCACCCCGGAAAGAAACTCCTCTTCATGGGAGGCGAATTCGGCCAGTGGATCGAATGGAATGCGACCAAGAGCTTGGACTGGGACCTGCTCGACTACGAGCCCCATCGCCAGATCAAACAACTGGTGTCGGACCTGAACGCTATCTACCGCGCTGAACCGGCCCTGCACGAAGTCGATTTCGAGTACACCGGCTTCGACTGGATTGATTTCCACGACGCGGACCATTCCATCATCGCGTTCGTTCGTCGCGCCAGGAACCGTAGCCAGTATCTGGTGGTCGTCTGCAATTTCACTCCGGTGCCGCAAGAGCATTACCGCATCGGCGTCCCTGAGGCGTGCTTTCACCGCGAAATCCTGAACACCGACGCCGCGCAGTACGGCGGCAGCGGCATCACCAATTACCCGGGAATTGGGGCCGCACCTCAACCCTGGCAGAGCCAGCCCTGCTCGCTGGAGCTGACCTTGCCGCCGCTCGGCGTGGTCGTCCTCAGGCCTGAACGATAATCTTTTGATTCATCCGGCGGGCTTCACTCCTGCCAACTCCCCGCGCCGCCGGCCTGCGGCTTGGTGAACTCCGCCACCGCGTGTGGTAAAGTAAGCCCAAGATGCTCCCGAAAATCTCAGACACGCACGCCGAGGCTGAGAGAGTCCAGATCGAAGGACTGCGCGCCATGTCGCCCGCACAGAAGATGACGCTCCTCATCGGCATGATCGAAGCAGGCCGCACCCTGGCCATGGCGGGAGTGCGAACACGGCATCCGGCAGCCGGTGAGGAGGAATTGCGGCGGCGATTCGCCGCGCTGGTCCTCGGTGAAGAACTCGAAGAAAAGGTTTACGGCCCCGAACCGCCGCCCTCGAGCTTGGGGTAGCTCGATGAACCCTCTCGAAATCCTCCAAATCGTTGTCGAGCGGCTGGAGAAACTAGCGTTCCATTATATGGTCGCAGGATCATTTGCCAGCACCGTCTTTGGGGAACTACGCTATACCCAGGACGCGGACATCGTTGTGAACCTCCAACGAGGCTCGGTGGAGGACTTGGTTCAAATCTTTTCGCCGGACTTCTATATCGATCGCAGCCAAGTCGAAGCGGCCATCGGCCGTGGATCCTCGTTCAACATCATCCACGTCAAGTCTGCCTTCAAAGTAGATTTGTTCATGCTGACGGAAGGCGCTTTTGACCAAGAAGCGTTCGGCAGGCGCTCACCGAGATTGCTCAACCCCGAGGCGGGATTCTCTCCTTATGTCCAAACCCCAGAAGATACGATCCTCGCGAAGCTCCGATGGTATCGCCAAGGCGGTGGCATCTCCGACCAGCAATGGCGTGACGTGCTGGGCATTCTGAAAGTCCAGCGCGGCCTGCTGGACCTTGCCTACCTGCGGAAATGGGCTGAGAAGTTGGAGCTCGAGGATCTGCTGCGGGAAGCGTTCGCTGACGCCGGCACCGGCGAAACCATCTGAGGCACACAGCGCGCAGTAGCCCTGCCGTAGCCCCTGCGTTTTGGCGCTTGAGACTCAACCTGGCAATCGAAAGAGAATGGAAGTGGAAGTCACTCCTTGCCGAGCACCAGCTTGTCCACGCGCTGGCTGACGTCGCGCAGATAGCCTTCGGCAATGGAATCGTCCACGCTCTCCAACTCGACCGTGGCGGAGCCTGAGAATCCGATTTCGGCCAGGGCGCTGCGAACGGCGGCCCAATCAACGTCGCCGTCGCCCAGGTTGACCCATTCGAACGAACTTTGGCGGCGCTTGAAGTCTTTGAGATGCAGCTTGTCAATCCGCTTGCCCAGCGTGCGAATCCAGTCTTGCGGGTAGCCGTAAAGCACCACGTTGCCCACATCGAACCAGGCTTTCACCCAAGGGCTCTTGAATTCATCCACGTATGTCGCAAATTCGAGCGGGCTCAGCAGAAATTTGTTCCACACTTCCTCGATGGAAATCTCGACGCGCAGCTCCTCCGCCAGCGGCAGCAGCTTGCGAATCTGTTCCTGCGAGCGCGTCCACGCGTCGCGATAACTCGTCTGCGCATTCACCACCGCGGGCACCAGGAGCACCGCGTCCGCTCCCCAGAGCTTGGCGTTGTCGAGCGAGGTCCGCATGCCCTGCATGCTTTTTTCAACCACGGCCGGGTCGCCGGAAGACAGCGGATACTTCCAATGGTCCATGTTCATGACGGAATCAATCGCGATACCGGCGCCATCGGCGGCTTTCTTGATTTCTTCCGCCTCGCGCTGGTCGGGCGTGGTGGGCGCCTGAACCACCTCAAAACCCACGTCGCGAGCCATCTTGAACCTGTCCGCGTAGCTCATTTTCTTGGGCAGCATATCAAGCAGGACGCCCTTGCGGATGGGCAGTGTCCCGCCCGCCGGTGCGGCAGGGGCATCGCCAAAGGTTGCGTTCTGCGGACTCAAAGCCGCGCCCGCCGCGACGGCAGTGGCGCCTTTCAAAAATTCTCGCCGCGTTGATCGCATTCGCATCTCGTTCCCTCCTTCTGCGAGCGGCCTCTCCGCTCGTCCTGGTCTCGCATCGCACCCGACTCAGGCAAATTGGTTGAGGTCCAACGCCGAATCCCATTCCAGGTTGGAGTTGAGCAACTCGTCCCAGGTCATCGGCTGGCCGCTGTAAGCGGACTGGCGCGCCATCATGCAGCTCAGCGCCGCGATGGCGCCCTGCTCGGCCTGGTCGTGAAACCGGCCGCTGGTAATGCTCTCGACGAATGCCTTTTTCTTTTCCGGGTCGGCCTGCGCCAGGTTATCGCTGAATTTTCCCGTAGCCGAAAATTGTTTCGATTCCGGCTTCTCGGGCGAAGCCGCGGTGTTCCAGCTCCAGGCTTCATCGCCGTAAATCGCCACCGGGCCTGAGTAGTGGGACTCGCAAACGCCCTTGCTCCCGAAGAACCGCTCGTTGACGTCCCACCAGCCCTTGTCGAATTGCGTCGAGCTGAAGCTGAGGCTGACGTCGTTGGGATAGTAGAAGACAACGCTGTAGTTCCCGTAGACGTCGCCGGGATCGGTGCGCACCGACCGGGCGCCCGTCGCCACCGCTTTGACCGGATGCGTATCCAGCAACCAGTTGCAAACGTCAATGGCATGGATATTCTGCTCGACGATAATATCACCGGAAAGGATGCGGTCGTAAACCCAGTTGCGCAGCCGCCGCTCGGCGGGCGAGGCGCCGGGCCAATCCGGACGGTTGATAAAGGTGCCGTAATAGTAGGCTTCGCCGCAGGCGACGCGTCCCAGCGCCCCGGCGTGAACGCGCTTGACCAGTTCGACGAAGGGCGGCGCGTTGCGAATCTGGAAGCCCACGTCCAGGCTCAGGCGCCCGTGCGCCTTCTTGCCGATTTCCATCACGCGCTTCGCTCCCGCCACGTCCACCGCCACGGGTTTCTCGCAATAGACGTGCTTGCCGGCGGCGACCACGGCTTCCAGGTGCTGGGGGTGAAAATAAGGAGGCGTAGCGATGACGATGGCGTCCACTTCCTTCGAGCTGGCGATTTCCTCGAAGGCGTGCGGGCCGCGAAACATCAGGCGCTTGTCCACCGCGCTTGCGCCCTTCGACTGCGCGAGCTGGTCGAAGTGGTCCTTCGCCTTTTCGAGCTGGTCTTGAAACAAATCCGCCAGCGCCACGACGCGCGCCGCGCCCGTATCCACCAAATTGCTCGCGTCTTCGGTGCCGCGTCCGCCACAGCCGAGCAGGCCGACCCGAACTGCGGAATTGGCTGCCGTGCCGCGCACCATGCCGGGTTTCATAATCATGAATCCCGCCGCCGTCGCCGCGCCGATGAACTCCCGGCGTCCCAGTTTTCCTGTGGTTTTCATTTGCTCACTCCTCTCTGCCTCTCCGGCCGCCGTGGGCGATGCCACGGCAACCCAGCGCAATTGCATGCGCGCGTATTACTTGGAAAGTGCCTTACCGCGAATCTCTATATCTTTCCAGCGCACTTTTACACCTCCGCCGGTGTGAATCTGCAGCGCGATCGCGCCCTCGGTGAATTTGGGGGCGGGATCATGATAGTCAGCGATTGTCACGCCGTTCAGCCGAGTGATGATGTGATTTCCGTGTGCGGAGACTTCCAGCCCGTTCCATTCACCCGCCTTGAGCGCTTTCTCGCCGGCGGCGGTGGGTTGAATCAGCCAGCCGCGTCCACCGCTCTCATAGAGCCCTCCCGTGTGATGCCCCGGCGTCGGGTCCACCTCCGCCTGGACGCCTTGAATGTCCGGCCCGGTCGCGGACGTTCCGGTGATGTGAGAACGAAAGAACAAGCCACTGTTGCCGTTCGCCTCTCCTTTGAAGCGCACACGCAGGTCGAAGTCGCGGAATTGCTGATCGGTCACCAGGTAACCGTACTTCCCGGCGGAGCTTTCACCCAGGATGGTTCCGTTCTCGACCTTCCAGGTTTCGTCTCCGTACGCTTTCCAGCCGTTCAGATTCCGGCCGTTGAACAGCCGCACCCAGCCTGCTTGCGCCCCGGCGGATGAAATGGGAAACGATCCGAACAGAAACAACGCCGTGAATAGGGTCAGAAGTGGTTTCATAATTACGCGCTCCCTGAAGAACTCCTCACTCGTCCACAGCATTGCCCGGCGAGCTTGCAGTCCCGAGCAATGGCTCAAACGGCCCATACCTTAACACAACCCAGCGCCTAAGCTCGGAAAAGTGCACTGAAGAGTGGACTGAAACGCAGGGACGTTTCCTTCACAATTAAGGGAAGAATTTACACTTTCTCTGGTCTGGAATGGCGGAAAAGAAACGCAACCCCCAGCCATCTCTCATGGTGCCTATTACTTAGGAGAAGTGATAGAATGGAGGGTTGCGTGCATTAAATTACGGATGCCTCGACCGACAGTGTAAGGAACTTGTCCTCATCCGGCTCCTTGCGGTCGCGGGCAATGGAACGTCTTTCAAGCGCCGGGGCAGGCCCGAACAACATGGACTCTGCGGAAGCAGAGATGGGACGACAGCATTGGCTGATTATGTGACATCTGGAGGCAATCCATGGGGAGCCCAAGATCCAAATTTTATACTTCCTGCGCAGTTTTCCTGGGACTTCTGACGAGTATGGCGTTGGTGCTGAGCTGCGGCGGCGGCTCAAGCACCAAGACGACTTCAACCACAGGAACCGTGACCACCAGCCTGAGCGATCCGCCTCCGCCCAACTTCACCACCGAATTTGACCACGTTTACGTCACCATCACCAAAATCACCGCAAACGTGAATTCCAATGCGGGCGCTGGTGACAGCGGCTGGCAAACGCTGGTGGATTTGACCAGCTCGCCCAAGCAGGTAGACCTGCCCAGCCTGGAGCCCGGCATGACCTGCCTGCTGTCCTCGCTCGGGTCAACGACATTGCCCGCCGGCAAATATCAGCAGATTCGTCTCTATCTCCTGGCCAACAACGCCTCCAACGGTCCCGCCAACAACGCTTGCAGCAGCGTCGGAGGATTCAACTGCGTCGTCGCGAAGGACCAATCGGGGAATGACCTGCCGCCGCAACTGCTGCTCCTGAGCAGCGAAGCCCAAACCGGCATCAAGATTCCGTCTTCGCAAATCACCAGCGGCGGTTTGACCGTAGGCGCGGGACAAGCCGTGGACCTGAACATTACATTCAACACGGCCAGTTCGCTCGTTCACCAGGGCGACGGCCAGTGGCGGCTGAAGCCGGTTCTCCACGCCGGCGAGGTCGAGACCACCAACAATGCGCTCAGCGGGACGGTGGTTGATTCCGGCACCCACGCCGCGATCGAGGGCGCTGTGGTTTGGCTCGAGCAGCCCGATCCCTCCAATTCCAATATGGATATCGTGATGAACAGCATGGAGACGGATGCGAGCGGCAACTTTTCCTTTTGCCCGCTCGAAGCCGGCGCAACGTATGACGTTGTGGTGACCGCGATGACCGGCGGCGCCACGCCCGTCACTTACAATGCCACGGTGACGCTCGGCGTGCCGGTGGGCACGGCGCTCGGCAACATTCCCATGGTTGCCGAGCCTCTACAAGTCGGCACCACCACAACCACCAGCACGCCCGCCAACATCGTGGGGCAAGTCACCACGACGAGCAACGCCACGGCGGGAACGGTCGCTGGCGACGCCACCGCGGCCACCATCACCCTCACGGCGTTGCAGGATGCGGGCAACGGCAAGATGGTGACCATTCCGCCCTTCACGGCCATGCCCGAGAGCTTGAACTTCACGACCGGCGATTCCCCGACGGTGGATAACGGAACCTCGGCCACCTCCTGCCCCACGGGCAC
>JAHEKS010000255.1 GCA_024638215.1 Acidobacteriota bacterium
TGCGCCATCATACGTAATCAGGCTCATCTGATTGCGCTGGCCGTTAATGTTGCCCGGACCCAGGGTCATTCCGAAGTTAAGGCTGGCGAGCGTGCCGCCCCGCACCCCCGGTACTAGCTGCGCCATGTAGATGGGGTTGCGGCCGTTCAATTCCAATGCGTCAATCTGTTGCCGGGTGACGTTCTTTTGCACCGCCGCGGACTCCGTCTGCAGCTGTGCCGCCAAGGCTTTGACCTCGACCGTTTGGGTGGTCGTACCCACCTGGAGCGCGGCGTCCACATTCAGGTGCGCGCTTGGGTCGAGCTTATTCTCTGTGGATTGATATTTCTGGAAGCCCGGCGCCTCCACCGTCACCGTGTAAAAAGCGGGCGGCAGGTTGGTGACAGCATAGAACCCGGATTCGTTGGTTGTGGCTCGGCGTTGGATTCCCGTCCTGTTGCTGATCGTGACTTGGGCGTTGGGGACCACGGCGCCCGATGGGTCTTTCACATAACCCGAAATCGTCCCCAGGTCCGACTGCGCCATCAGCAGCCCGGAAGCCATCACACAGGTGAAAAGCAACGCAACCACTTTACGATATGACTTACTCATCTTCACCTCCACATAACCGCTTAGACTCGAGGACCCAACACCCGACGCGCCGCCTTTATCACATAATCTCAGGGCACTGTCAAGCGTTTTTTCAGCCGTTCCAAGTGCCTTTCTTCATTGAGGGGGAAGGACAGAATGACCCCCTGGAATCTTTGCAAAGGCGCTCACTGACATGCATTGGGCTATACGCTTATTTCCGCCATGTATTTTCAATCATCCCGGGAAGTTGAAAGCCTAAGCGCCTCACATTAAACCAGTGTGAAAACCTAATGATGCGGAGGTTAAATTATCTCTGCGGAATCTTTCCCCTTACCTCATGCACGCCTCTCCTCCGCGGGGCTGCTTAAATAAAATTGTGGTATAAGGAGCGGAAGTGAAGAAATCAATTCAGGGGGCGCTCGCATGGTTCGGAAACTGACCACGGCTCAAGCGGTCATCGGATTCTTGAAGAATCAGTTTGTCTCGCGCGACGGCCAAGAACGCCAGTTCTTCGCCGGATGCTTCGGCATCTTCGGGCACGGCAACGTGGCCGGCCTCGGACAAGCCCTGCAGCAGAATCTCGATTTCCCATATTACTTGTGCCGCAACGAGCAGGCCATGGTCCACACCGCGGCCGCCTTTGCCAAGATGAGCAATCGCCTGCGGACGATGGTGTGCACCAGTTCGATTGGCCCGGGGGCGACCAACATGATCACCGGCGCCGCCGCCGCCACGGTGAACCGCGTGCCCGTGCTGCTTCTTCCCGGCGACATCTTTGCGCGGCGCAATGTCGCGCCCGTGCTTCAGCAACTGGAATCGTGGCGCAGCCAGAGTATTTCGGTCAACGATTGTTTCAAGCCGGTGTCGCGATACTGGGATCGCATCGAGCGTCCGGAACAGATTCTGACCGCGCTCCCGGAAGCGATGCGGGTGCTGGCGTCGCCTTCCCATACCGGCGTCGTAACGCTGGCGATGCCGCAAGACGTCCAGGCTGAAGCCTTTGATTTTCCAGAAGCGTTTCTAGAAAAGCGCACCTGGGTCATCCAGCGCCCGCGCGGCGATGCCGAATCCGTCCGCCGCGCGGCGGAATGGATTCGTGCGGCGCGCCGCCCCTTGATCATTTCCGGGGGAGGAACAATTTATTCCGAGGCGACGGAAGCCCTTTCGCGCTTGGCCGCCCAGACGGGAATTCCCGTGGCCGAAACGCAGGCCGGCAAGGGCTCGCTCTGCTTCGATCATCCGCAGGAAGTCGGTGCCATGGGCGTGACGGGGACGCCCGGCGCGAATATCCTGGCGCGGGAAGCGGACCTGGTGATCGGGGTCGGCACGCGCTACAGCGATTTCACCACCGCTTCGAAAACTGCATTTCAGAATCCCGCCGTGCGCTTCATCAATATCAACGTGGCGGAGTTCGACGCCTTCAAGCATGCAGCGCTGCCGGTTGTGGCCGACGCGCGCATGGCGCTGCATGAGCTCGCCGGGGCGGTCGGCGACGATCACGTCGAAAAGGCCTACAGCGAAAGGATTGACACGTTTCGCGCCGAGTGGGAGAAAGAAGTGGACCGGATTTACAATCTTCGCCACGGGCCTCCGATCAGCCAGGGTGAAGTCATCGGCGTGTTGAATCGAATATCCGGCCCGCGCGACGTGGTCCTCAACGCGGCGGGCAGCGCCCCGGGCGACCTGCACAAGCTGTGGCGGACGCGCGACCCCAAGGGATATCACCTTGAATACGGCTATTCCACCATGGGATATGAAATCGCCGGCGGCCTGGGCGTGAAGATGGCTGACCCCGAGCGCGAAGTCTACGTTCTGGTCGGAGACGGTTCCTACCTGATGATGGCGCAGGAAATCCTCACCTCCATTCAGGAAGGCTACAAGCTGAACATCGTGGTCCTCGACAACCACGGCTTCTCGAGCATTGGCGGCTTGAGCCGCGTTTGTGGCAGCGGCGGGTTCGGCACCGAGTATCGCGCCCGCCGCGATGGGCAATTGCAGGGCGAATTTCTCGCCGTGGATTTCGTGGCCAATGCCTCGAGCCTCGGCGCGCGGGCGGTGCGGGCTCGCACCCGCGAGGAATTCGCTGAAGCCCTGCAGGAAATGCGGAACGCGGACCGTACTTCCGTGGTGGTGGTCGAAACCGACATCAACGCGCGCGTGCCGGGCTATGAATCGTGGTGGGACGTCCCCATCGCGGAAGTCTCAGAAATGGAAACCGTGCGCTCTGCCCGCAAGGATTTCGAAGCCGCGCGGAAAAAAGAACGGTATTTCTTCTAGCGGGCTCCAACGATCTAGACCCGCATTCCTGGAGAGGCCTCGCCCATGGGCCGAGGCAGCCCAGCACTCAACATGAGACTGAGGAGGGTTCATCGGAATGAAAACTCGCACCCGGCGGTTCGTCGCGTATGCAGCGCTTGTCCTCATATTTGCCCTTAGCCCGGCCATCAAGCACGCGCAAGAAGGCCGCAAAAGGGTCAACCTTTCGACGAGCAAAATCCTGATGCTTCCCGTGCCGGGCAAGCCGCAGGAGACCAATAGTTTCCCGACCGCGGCGGCCGTCAGCCCGGACGGAAAATACCTTGCTATCCTCAATAACGGTTACGGAACGTTGGAATCGGAAAGGCGGCAATCCATCGCGGTGCTCGACCTCGCGACCCATACGGTCACCGACTTTCCCGACCCGCGGCTCGGACATCATGCTCGGCAGACTTACTTCCTCGGGCTGGCGTTCAGCGCCGACGGCTCGAAACTCTACGCCTCGATGGGCTCGATGAGCGATCCCACCGGTGCCAATCCCGGCTCGACAGGAAACGGCATCGCTGTTTACAAGTTTGAAAATGGGCAAGTCACACCCGAATCGTTTCTGAAGCTCCCCTTGGCCCCGCTCGGCCGCGGGAAGAAACCCTCCAAGGCGTCGAACGCCTTGCCGCGCGGAACGGCTCTGCCTTTTCCCGCCGGGATCGCCGTTGTTGGAGGCGGAGTGCCCAAGCTGCTGGTGGCGGAAAACCTGGCGGACGACGCCATCCTGATAGACGCCGCGAGCGGCCGCATCCTGCACCGCTTCCCGCTTAGCGATTCGCCGGTGGTTCCTGCCGCTTATCCGTACGGAGTTGTCGCGACGCGTGATGGCAAGAAAGGTTATTGCAGCCTGTGGAATGCGTCCGCAGTCGCCGAACTGAACCTCGCGACCGGCCGCGTGACGCGCCGCATCTCGCTCGACAGCCCGAAGTCCCCCATCGCCGCCGGATCGCATCCCACGGCGATGCTCCTCGGCCCGGATGAAAAGACCTTGTACGTTACGCTGACCAACAGCGACCGCGTGGCCGTGGTGGACACCGTGACAGGCCAGGTTGACGGCGAGTTGTCCACAGAACTGCCCGGCCAAAAGTACGGCGGCAGCTTTCCCATGGCGCTCGCTTTAAGGGGTGACGGGGGAAGGCTCTTCGTGGCCGACGCTTCCGCCAACGCTGTCGCTGTGTTCGACACTTCTGCGGCGCTGGGCACGGCGGATTCTCCCTCCCGAGCGATGGGATTCATCCCCACGGACTGGTATCCGACGGCCCTGGCGGTCCAAGGAGGAGACCTGTTGATCATCACCGGGAAGGGCGAAGGCACGGGGCCGAATTCAAGGCGCATCGAGGAAGCGGGTGAGAGCGGCCAGCATCATCCTTACATCGCCACGCTGCTGCACGGCTCGGTGGCGCGGTTGAGCATTCAGGAGGCGGAATCGAACCTGCCGGCGCTGACGCGCGAGGTGGAAGAAAGCAATCTGATGACCGGCTCGCCGGGCGAAATCCGCTTTGCCCGCGGCCCGAATCCCATTCATCATATTATTTATATCATCAAAGAAAACCGCACCTACGACCAGATCTTCGGGGATATCCCGGAGGGGAACGGCGACCCGTCGCTGGTGATGTACGGCGAGCGAATCACGCCCAACGAACACGCGCTGGCGCGCCAGTTCGGGATTCTGGACAATTTCTATTGCAGCGGGGAAGTCTCCGGTGACGGCCACGTGTGGTCCACCGCGGCCATTACCAGCGACTACAACGAAAAGACCTGGCAGATCGCCTATCGCGGCAACGAGCGCACCTACGATTTCGAGGGCGAAGTGATGCACGGCTTCCCGCTCGAGCAGGACGTGCCGGACGTGGATGAGCCCGGCACCGGGTACATCTGGGCCAACGTGGCGCGGCACAACCTGACGCACCGCAATTACGGCGAGTTCGTGGCCACGCACTGGTGCGACGAAACGCCGAAAAACGCCTCACCCCAACTCGGCACGCCGCTGCCCGCCGGCGAATCGTGCCCCAAGGCGTTTGTCCGCAAGGGCGAGCCGCTGCCGCCCAACGTCGGCCAGCCACACGGTGAGCCCAGCCCCTGGCCGTGGCCCGTCCCTATGATTGCGCGCGACCAGGCCACCAAGCCGGAACTGGAAGGGCATTACGATTCCCGCTTCGCGGATTTTCGCCTCGATTATCCCGACCAGTTGCGCGTGGATGAATTCCTGAATGAATTCCGCGGCTTCGTGCAGGCGCGCGAAAAGGGGAGCGGAACGGAACTGCCGCAGTTCGTGATTTTGCGCCTGCCCAACGACCACACTTACGGGACAACGCCCAACATGCCGACTCCCGCGGCGCTCGTGGCTGACAACGACCTGGCAGTAGGGCACGTGGTGGAAGCGGTCTCGCACAGCCCGTATTGGGACGATACCGCCATTCTGATCCTCGAGGACGACGCGCAGGACGGCGCCGACCACGTGGACGCGCACCGCTCGACGGCGCTGGCGATCAGCAAATATTCGCCCGGCTCGCCGGACCACCCGTTCGTGGACCACAATTTCTATACGACCGTCAACATGATCCACACCATGGAAGAATTGCTGGGCCTGCCTCCCATGAACAATAACGACGCGCGCGCGCCGGTGATGGCCGCGCCATTTTCCGGCCCGGGCGACCAGCCGCCCTTCACCGCCGACAAAAGCAATCTGGAAAACGGGCTGCTCTATCAAATGAATCCTGCGGGCAATCCGGGCGCCGCTGCCTCCCTGCGTATGGACTTCAGCCACGCCGACGCCGCCAACGCCCAGCAACTCAACGCAGTCCTCTGGCGCGACCGCAAGGGCAACGTGCCCAGGCCCAAGCCGCGACATACGGTGATTGGCGAAGATAATGACGATTGATAAGCGGCGAGTGACCCGTGCCGAGCCAGACTACCCACGCGGGGACAATAAGTCCACGCCGCGGTCGTGTCTGATTAAAATTACTGAGTCTCTGATTCCAAGGAGTGGCATACTGGGCCAGGTATGTACCGGCCAATAACTCGGTTTTGGACGGGCGCGCTCCCTGTCGCCCTGCTTCCGTGTTTTTTGGGGGCTGCTGCGGTGCAGCCGGCAGCGGCACAGGAGACGGGCGAAACACGAACCGTCGTGGTGAGCGTCCACACCCAAAAGGGCCAGCAGGTGAATGGGCTGGACGCTTCGCACTTCCGCGCCAAGGTGGATGGGAATTCCGTACAAATCCTTTCGGCCAGGTACGACACTTCGCCCCACCGCGTGGTGCTGCTACTCGATGTGAGCGGAAGTATGACGGACAACCTGGGCCTCGAGAGGAAAGTTGCCGAGACACTGCTGTCCCAGATAAACCCTGCGAGCCCTGTGGCGCTTCTGTCCTTCGCCACGACGGTCTCCAATCGATTGCCCTTCGGCACTAATCGTCTGGTCCTGAGAGTGGCGCTGGAAGGGTTGGAACCGCCTCCGATGATAAAGGGAGCTAAGTCAACCCGCAAAACTGCACTGCTTGACGCACTGGTGGAAGGTCTGGGGATGCTCGATCCACCACAACCGGGCGACGCTCTCTGCATCATTTCGGACGGCGGGGACAACGCCAGCAAGGTGCGCGAGTCGCTGGCGAAGCGATCAGCTTTTTCTTCTGGGATGAGGATCTTCAGCATTTTAATCTCGGACCCGCTGCCCATCCGGGGGCGCACACCGGAGGAGGCTTCCGGCCTCGATCTCCTTGCCAGCCTGAGCGATCACACGGGTGGGACAATGGTGGAATTTGACCAAGGGAACATGGATTGGCTTGACGGGGAGTGGGCGCGTAAGCACCCTGAAAAGGCCCAAGGATTTCGCGAGGATTTCTTTGCGCCGTTGGAGGTGATGGCGCGAGACATGAACGCCTGCTATCGTCTGGAAATCGAGCTTGCGGAAAAGATACAAGCGCCTTGCAAGTGGAAACTCCAACTGGTGGATCCCGCCACCGGCAAACCAGACCGCCTGCTGGTTCTGCGTTACCCGGCGCGTCTGTATCCGGCTGTCCCGGCCGGCGCGGGGAGTTAACGAATACTCCGCGGCACGGCTTGGGGCGCCGGGGGCTTGACATTGGCAGCCTAATATGCTAGGCTAGATATATGCATTACGGGGTTCCGTTTCCGCCATCGTATGGGGCCAGGTTCGCGGGCGCGACGGGCGCCTGTG
>JAHEKS010000024.1:0-19740 GCA_024638215.1 Acidobacteriota bacterium
GTGTTGGCAAGCGACATCGGAGGCCATCGGGAATTAATAGAGCACAACCGCACCGGTCTCCTGTTTGAGCCAGGCAAGACCGATGCTTTGGTAAAGACGCTTTGTCGAGCGGCCGAGGAGCCCGATCTGCTTGCCAAGCTTTCTCGAGCTGGGCATCAGTTCGTGACCGAGAGGCGGACATGGCAGACGGTGACAGCAGATTACCTCCCATTATATGAATCGGTCGTGGAAGCCAAGAGAACTGCCTGAGGGCTGCAGAGCGATCTTCCATCGCCTCCCGTTAAGGACGGCCCCAATGGCTCGGGGACCGGCTTCCCGTATAGGGGCACGCTCCTGTCGAAGTGCGGCGTCGCAAGCAGACTGGTATAAGCCGGCCGCATTCAGGGAGTGCCCGCGGGACAATTCTTATTTTGTAGCTACAAGACGAACCGGCAAGAGCAATCGAAATGGCAAATTGCTCGCAACCAGTCTTCGGAAGGAGCTCGGAAGTGTCCCAAGCAGAGTCTCGAAAGACCCGAAGAACCGGACGGGCAATCGGATGAACCTGCCCTTTACCCCGAAAAAGGCGCTGACCCTTGCAAACCCCGCTCGACGAAACAGGTCGCTCCCCTCTCCGATTGTATACTCGCGCAGGTGGAACCCAGTCGCGGTTTCCGTGAAATAACGCGAGATATCGTGAGGCCCGTCCAGCCGGTTTGGCGTAATGCAAACGTACTTGCCCCCTGGCTTCAGCGCCCGATGAACATTCTGCAACTGCTCCAAAGCATCGTCAGGATGCAGGTGCTCCAAAAGCTGGTTGCTATACGCCAAGTCGATACTGTTCGGCAGGACATTTATGCTCGAACCGTCGGAAATAATCAATTCAAAGTTGGCGGGGGTTGAAGGATTTTCGGCGATGGCAGACGACACATCCACCGCGTAAACTTTCTGGACCATTTTAGCCACGGCAAACGACAGCGCACAATCGCCTGGCCCCACTTCCAAGAACGTATGATCCCGCCGGAGAAAGCGACGGAGAAACCGCAATTGGTTAGAAACGGCGACTTGGGTGGCTTCTGGGGATGCTTTGCGAGTGAGTCCGGGATGAAGTGGAACGCGTTTGAAAAGTTCGTCGTAAACAGAGCGATAAAGGGTTCGTCGTTCTTCGCGACTGGCGGCCCGCAGCTTGTCCGCCAACTCTCGCTCGATGAGGTAGTGTTCACGCAGTTGCTCCTGCGTGCGGACGTTCCGTACCGGTTCGCCGGCGTTTTTGAAAGTCAATTCATCAGCTCCTGCAGGTTCGCTTAAGTCTTTGAGATCTGGAATATCGGTTTGCGCCTCAAGAATCTTGGTGGCGTTTTTCCACCAAGTCGTTCAACTCAAATCCTGACAGCTCTCCGAATTCTGTGCTCGACGCGTCATCCACCAACTCCGGGCTCGCTGTCCGTTGTGCGATTTGCAGCAACGCACCCGAATAGCCGACCAAAAAGTAGGGGAAGAAATCGTAGCTGACGCTGTCAAAAAAGGACCCCACCAGAAAGCCAGCGAACGAAGCCAACAAAGCTCCCCGGAGGAGCTGGACTTCGAGCTGGCCCCTTGAAATCTTCCCCGATTCTCCAAGGTTGGTCCATGTCTTCCAGAGAATCAGCAGATAGAAAATAAGTGCGGGAATCCCTCCTTCGGCGCTCAGCTGCGTGTATGTATTATGGGTTACATGCCAGGTCCCTGAAAGTACAATAAAGTTCCCAGCGCCCACGCCGAAGATTGGGTGCTCAGCTGTTACCTCAACACTCCTACTGAGCATCTCCTTGCGAGCCTGCCAGGACCCCTTGTCGCCAGCAACGTCCACCGACGGGTTAATGATCGACGCTACCCGCTTGGAATATCCTGCGGGCCCAGCGACAACTACAAGGCATGTCGCGAGAACCCCCGCCATGAAAATTAGCCCGAAACGTCTTGGCTTCCAGCCAAGCTGCCAGAGGGCTACTGCGCCCGAAACCAGCAAGGCCAGAAACCCCCCTCGGGAGTAAGTCATAAGTATTGCGAACCCTACCGTCGACATTATTGCCGTCCATAATATCTTACCTAATACATTCCTACTACGAATTATAAACATCATACAGAATGGCATGATTAGAACAAGAGTAAAAGCCAGCGAATTGGGATTCCCGTAGAAGTTTCCTAACACCCCGGTTAACCTGCTCTGCTCTGACGCATGGAAGTCGTATTGGGTCAGAGTCGCCAAAACCACGACAATCGCTGAGGCCGTTTGCACAAAAATAAGCCGGCGCAATCGCTGCAGACTGTTGACCACAGTCGTAATCAACAGCGTGATCGGAATGACTTTTGCAAAGCTCAGTGTCTTATGCAAGGCGCCGAGCGGCCATACAGAAGAGAACGGGACTCCCAATCCGAGCCAAGCAACTAGTAAGATCAACATTTTCATTTCCGGGCCCACTTTCAGGAGCTGAGGGCGTGTGACCACGACCAGGATGAAAGACCCAACCGCCAAGACGCCCGCAATTTTGGCGAGTGGAACTGAACTGATATGAAAAATGTCTTCAGGTCGGGCGCAGTACACCACAAAGAAGACGAGCAGCCATATGAATACCCCCGACATAAAGTTCTTGCGTCCCGGTCGAGCTCGATCTCTCGTCGCGCCGAGTGCGTCCATTAACCCTTCTTTCGCAGGATCGCGATCATGTCCGTTCGCAGCGGTTCGCCTAGACTTGTCATAAGAAACCGAATGAACAGAAGTTCAAAAACAACCACGGGGGGAATCATAGAAAACACGGCCGAGCTCGCAATCATCCGAATTTCCTGCACCTCAAAGCTGGAACGGGAGGCTATTCGACGGATCTCCTTGCGTGAGTTCGCCCGGTAGTACGTTTCGAAGACATCTTCTTCCGCCCTCCCATCTAGTAAGTGAGCGAGCTTCCGCCTCAAAGTCCGCGGTACCAGCCGGGCCATTAACACAGGGTACCCGAACGCGTTTGGTGTATGAAAGACGAAGACTCCGCCGGGCTTAAGGACCCGGCGGACTTCACTGAATTGATTTTCCGGATATTTCAAGTGTTCTACAACCATATTCGCCGTGACCATATCAAAAAAGGCATCTGGGAAGGGCAGCGCGGAGATATCGCCCGCCACCTTGCGGATAATTGTCGCATGTCTCTTCAAAGAGGACAGGTCGGGATCCAAGCCGACGACCGACTTGCACTTTTGCACGATCTGTTTTTCTTCCTCGCTTCGCCACGAGGGAAGCAACTGATGTCCGCAGCCGAGATCCAACCAAACGCTCGAAGGTGTTACCGTCGATCGCAAGACATCCTCATAGATAGACTGAGAGAAGCGGAGATCTGGCGTTATGGCCGATGCCAACTTAGTATACAGCCTATACAGAGTGCTGTGCATCGTTCTATCCGGTCACTTTCAAGGCCTTCCAAAATCCGAGAGACTCCGCACCCTTCCTGGGAGAAATCACTTGTCGTGGACTCATGCATTTTGCAAGAAAAACCCTCTCCTCGTGGGCGAAGCAAAGCGGATGCGTGAGAAACGAAACGCGCTTGCTAGTTGCACAGAGGTTCTTCCGCCTCGCTTCCCACCCCGAAGGGGAAAAACCCAACGAACCCACCTGGGATAAACGCGATCGATTCCTCAAGATTGAACTTTATCTTGCACCCCGGCCGAGCAGAATGATTTTTGCGGTTTCCAGAAAGATCAGCAGGTCGAGGCTCAAAGACATATGCTTGATATAGTAGAGATCGTACTTTAGCTTTTCCTGGGACTCCTCCACCGACGCGCCATACTGGTAGCGAACTTGAGCCCAGCCCGTGACGCCGGGACGAATGACGTGGCGGAGGTTGTAGTAAGGGATTTCGCGGCTAAGCCATTCGACAAATTCTGGACGCTCGGGCCGGGGACCGACAAATCCCATGTCGCCACGGAGGACGTTCCAAAGCTGGGGGAGTTCGTCTAAGCGCGAGTAGCGAAGCAAACGGCCCACAGGCGTAATTCGAGGGTCGTCATCGTCGGCCCAGGTAGGTCCCTTGTCTGCCTCCGCATCCGCCCGCATCGTCCGAAGCTTGTAGCACACAAAAACCTTGCCATTTTTGCCCACCCGCTTTTGGCGATAAAACACTGGACCGTGAGACGTGAACTTAATTAGTAGAGCGATCACAGGCAAAAACGGCAAGAAAATCAGGAAGCATACCAAGGCAACTCCAAAAGAGACTAGGCGACGGACGAACATAAACGCCGGGTTCAAGCGGAACCCCTGCGAAAAAATTAGCCAGCTGGGATATAGACTCTCCACCTCGATCTTCCCGGAGATCTTTTCAATGATCCCCGCCGCGTCCTCAACCTTGATCCCGTGGAGCTTGAGATCGAGCAATTCCCGCACAGGCATGGTGCCGCGACGATCCTCCAGTGCCACAATGACGCGGTCCACTTCACGCTTCTTGACCTGATCCGTCAACCCGTCCCCCAGAGACTCGCGCGTTAACGAGTCACTTGCGATGGCTCCGGCCCATCCCACCACTTCCATCCCAAGTTCCGGCTGGGACCTCATGATCTCTACCAACTTCGCTGCTCGATCGCCCGAGCCCAAAACGTACACACGCTCGCGCAGGTACGGCTGGCGAATCAGCCAACCGTATGCTGAACGCCATCCGAGCAAGGCGACCGTCAAAATGGAAAGGCCGACCAGGAGTGTATTCCCGCCCATTCCGAATTCAGGGAACATATAAACAATGCCAGCGAGGAGGAAGGAAAGAACGCCCAAGACCATCAGCAGCCGGAACCACATCTCTCCTCGTGAGGCGACTCTTTGGAGGTTATACAGGTCAAAATAGTGCGAACAGAGTAACGCCAGGACCGTAATCCCGAGAATCTTTTGGAAGCCGTGTTCGTAATTCAAGACCAAAACAGAATCCTGGCCCAGCATGAGTAGCGTGGCGAGGAGAAACGATGCGCAGACAATCAATCCCTCACCAGTGACAAGGACCAGTATTCGCGTCGGGTAATAAACGTTAAACAGGCGGACCAAGAGACTATTTTCCCTTTCTCTTCTTCTTGCGATCCTTTTCAGGATCGCGGTAGTACCCGTAGTACTTGTAGCTGTACGTATTCCTGGCCGCCGAGCGGTTCAAAATAACTCCGAGAAGGCGCTTGTCCTTGAACTGCCGGGTGGTTTTCTGAACCACGTCAAAGGGTTCCAGCCCAGCAGCGACCACGATCAAGACGCCGTCACACACGCCAGCCATCAGCCTGGGATCTGAGACTGCCATCGCGGGAGGGGAGTCAATAATGACCCAGTCGAAAAGTGGCGCTAGCCGCTGCAACAACTGACCCAGTCTACCGTTGGCAAGCAGTTCGGCCGGGTTCGCCGCGTGCTTCCCGCCAGGAATGAAATACAGGTTGTCCATAGACCCGCGCTGCAGGATTGCCAGTTCGCCAGCTTCCCCCGTCAGGTAATCGGTAAGGCCGGGGACAACTGAGGTCCCAAGCGACATGTGCAGCCTGGACCAGCGGAGGTCGCCGTCTATCAGCAGAACCCGGCGATTAGGTTGCTGGACCATGATTTGCGCAAGATTCGCTGAGATGAACGATTTCCCTTCCCGAGGGGAGGCGCTGGTAATCAACACAGTCCGCAGCGGCTGCAAGTCACGCATGCCGTAAAGGCGCGTGCGCAGGGTGCGGAATTCTTCGGTCCCGGGGGCATAGGATTCATCTCCGAAGAAGAGCATTGTCTTGGGATCAGGATTCCACTTGCTCCGCCGGACATGGGAGTTCAAGGCCTCGACCGCTAAGGGTTCAAGGCTCTCGCCAAGTTCGGCACCGATAGACACCTCAGACTCATCCGTGGGCGGGCGAAAAACTGCCTTCTGCCCGCCCGCTCCCATGCCGGCGAGTTCAGCACTCTCGGCTTCCAGCGATGTGAAAGACTGCCTCGCTCTTTCTTGCTCGGCCTTCTTCAACGCATCGTGAATTCGGCTCATAGTCTCCTTTTGCTTGCGCGCCGCCTGCTATCCGCGCTTTCGCATCTTATCCATCAGCGTCGCCAAGGTCTGAAAGGCTTCAACCAAACGCGCCGCGTCATCACCGTTCGGGGCCGAGGTCGGAGCACTGACAAGGTCCAACTTGAATTCCCGCGCGGCCTCGCGAATAACCTCGGCCGGGACAGGCTTCATCTGTTCCGCGTACGCACTGATCAAACCCTGCTCGCAAAGCAGATTGATCAGCCGCGGAATACCTTCCGAGTATTGCTGTACGACTTCAACTGCTTCGCGGGTAAACAGCGGGCTTCCGTTAGAGCCCGCGACGCGCAGCCGGGCCTGGATGTACTGGTGCGTTTCCTCGGCGGTGAGCGGTTGAGTCTTGCTGCGCAGAGTAATCCGCTGGCGCAATTGGCGAAGCTCCGGCCGGTTCAGTTTCTCTTCAAGCTCCGGCTGGCCGGAAAGAACGATCTGCAGAAGCTTGTCGTTCGACGTCTCGAGGTTGGTCAGGAGACGGATCTCTTCGAGAACCTCGGGTGAAAGGTTCTGGGCTTCGTCCACAATCAGGACCGCCGTCCCGCCCTTCAAATAGCGCTCCAGCAGCCACTTGTTGAGGCGCAGGAGCATCTGGCTCTTCTGCCTGGCGTCCAAGTTCAGGCCGAAATCGGCCAGCATGTAATCAAAAAACTGGGGCGGGTCCAGGTTGGGATTGAAGACGAACGAGGTCGCCACGTGCTGCCGCTTGAGCCAAATTAGCAACTTGTTCAGGAGGGTAGTCTTCCCGGTTCCGACTTCGCCGGTCAGGAGGAGGAAGCCGCGCCGGCACTGGATTCCGTATGTCAAGCAAGCCAGCGCCTCCTGAGTGTGCTGAGTCAGGAACAGGTAACGCGGGTCCGGGTTGACGTTGAACGGATTTTCTTTCAATCCGAAGAATTTCTTGTACATCGTCCTGTGTCTCTCCAAGTCCCCTGAAAACCCAAACCTTCGAGGGCCGCCCGGTCAGGCGGCTTGCTTCCTGTTCTTTCGCCGCGAGTCAATGACCGGCACCATGGCCAGGGTAGGCAAGCCCAGCATCAGCTCGACATCGTTTTCCGTGCGCAACGACTTGTCCAAGAGTTCGAGAAGCAAGCAGATCCCAATTCCCAAGGCGAAGCCCACTCCCAGACCCGCGCCAGCGAAGAGAGGCCGATTGGGAAACGAGGGCTTCTCCGGCAAGTCCGCGGGGTCCATCAGGCGGAACTGTTCGCCTTGCTGGCGCCGCTCCAAATCTCGCGCCATTTCGGACTGGTCGGTTTTGGCGAGCAGGTCGTTGTAAAACTGCAATGCCGTCTGGTGATCCCGGGTGATCGCTTTGTACTCTTCCTCTACTGCGGGGCTCATCGAGAGTCTCCGTTGATAGGAAGCGAGCAATTGCCGGAGTCGCGCCTGATCCTGCGTCTTTTGTTTGACAAAAATATCCATGTTATGAACCTGCAGGCGCAACTGTTGAATTTGGGGAGGCTCCGGCCGATGCGAAGCCGCCTGCGTTGGAGAGGTTTCCTGTTCGGAATGAGCTTTATTGTCAGCGATCTTCTTCTGCAAGGCCGCGATATCTTGCTTCAGCTTGACGACGTCCGGGTAGTCCTCCGTGTAATGGGCGCGCATAGAAACCAGTTGTGCCTGAAGGTCTCCGAGTTGCTTTTCCAGGGAATCCTGGCCCACCTCCACGCTTTTCTGCGAGTTCTGCCAAGCGGAGAGCTGCTGGGCCAGGAGCGATTCTGCGTAGGCCTTGTCCTGCTGAGCCCGCGTCAACTCACTCGTCACAGCATTGAGCTGGCTCCCGTACGACGTCATCAAGTTCATGTCCGTTTGCTCGTTACCGGGGAGTGAACCCATGTATTTGCGCTTGAAATCGGCCAGGCGGGAGTCTTGCTCGTCCAGTCTCTTCTTGGCATCGTCCAGTTGGGTCCTTAGAAAATCGGTCGTACCTGTTGCGCTTTGCTCGCGCAGTTTAAGATTCTCCTCAATGAACATGGAGGTGATCTCCGAGCAGACCTGCTGGGCCTGACGCGGGTCATCAGCGGTGAAGCTGATCGTGAACCCCGGGAGCTGATCCTTGCCGCTGGAAATAAGCGACTTGACAGGATCGACGGAGATTGCCTTGCGAAGGCGGTCAATGCGGTCCTCCATGGTAAGGTCGCCTTTATCGCTCTTGTACAGGTCAAACTTCTCAACAATGGGCTGCAGGCGAGTGCGGCTCATGATTTGCTGCTGCATGGTCCCCAACTGCTCCCCAATATCCTGCGTGACCACGGACTTGACGTAGTTTTCCGGAACCTTTTGCCCTTCAACAAGAACGAGGGTCGTCGAGGTGTACTGGTCATGCAGCAGAAGCGAGGCCAAATAGACGCCTACGCATCCGACAACCGCCGGAACAAGAATGATCCACCAGCGCCGGCGGAGGATTTCGATGTAATCATGAGGTTCCAATTGTCGGTGGCCAAGCATTGAGTTTTCCTACCTCCCGTTCGAGCCCATCTTCAGTTAATCGAACACCAGCTGCCGCGGATGAAAGTCGAACCCGAAGCTCACCATGTGCCTCAGCAAGCTCCCTCCACAGGCGCCGGTTGAGCAAGGAGTGAAATCGTCGCGCTGAGCCTGGTATTCGTACGAGAAAAACATCGTTGCGTGACGGCCCAGGCTCCGGCTCAGGCTCGCCCGTCCATAAAACGAATCGTAGGTCCTCTGCGTGTTGGCGGTTGTCGTCTGGGGCAGACTTCGGTTATGCGAAAATCCCGGGCCGAGCGATGCTGACCACTTTCGGCTCAGCCGCATCCCCCAGTTGGCGTAAACCCAGTCCGTCGAGGCGCCGGCCAGCACGCCTCCGCCCGCCGTGGTGTAATGGCTGTAAGAAAGGCCGAGGTTTCCACGATGAGCGCGATACTGCAAGGAACCGATAGTTGACCAGGAAATCAAAGTCGAAGAGCCAGTCACAGGATTGGTAAATTCGTTGATCAGGGGACCGGCCCCAACCTGCATGGCCAGCCTTCCCGAAATCTGATGGCCATAACTTATTTGAAGAATATGGGACCGGAACGCCGCAACAGAGCTCCCCAATTTGAAGAGCGAGAGGCCGTAATCCACACCCACGAAATCCCGCGGCGTGAACTTGTGGCTGTATGCGGCGTAAATGGTCGCCGATTTCGTGTTATAGAAGCCGGGCTCCCGGAAGTGCATAAGTGAAAAAGAACCCGCCAGGGATATCGAGG
This sequence comes from Acidobacteriota bacterium, assembly GCA_024638215.1. Lineage (GTDB taxonomy): Bacteria > Acidobacteriota > Terriglobia > UBA7540 > UBA7540 > JAHEKS01. The sequence continues at coordinate 9,224 of JAHEKS010000024.1, forward strand.
ATCGCCGGCTGGTGGCATATTGGACTTGTACGACGGATGTGTTCAAAAGCCGCGATCCGCGACCGGTCAGGAATGCGCCGGATCTGTCAAAAGCCGGGTTGAGATTGGCCAGATTCGAACCCGTGGCTCCGCCCAAACTGAGTCCCAACCCTCCCGAGTACCCGAAACCACCAAAACCGTAGATTGATTCCGGCAGATAACTCGCGCGATCATCCACCAGGAAACTCCACCGGCGGCCGTGGTAGGATCCGGTAATGCCAAATTGGTGGATGGTTGAGTTTAGGTCTGACCGGTGGTTGTAGACCTGCACACCTCCGAAATAATCCATCGAAATGTCCGAGTGCTTCCCCGTCTTGCCGAGAGTAAGTCGGCCGACGATCGAGTTGATGGTTTCCCACCGCTGTTGCCCGGGCGCGATCTGATAATTGGAATCCGCCATCTCCGAGAACATGAAGCTTGGGAGGAAATAACTGTGCATCCGGCTCAAACGGCCGGGCGAGAACTCCTCCGCCCCCAGAAACGAGCGCGAGTCGGACGGGGGGGTGGGAGGCTGGCTCTCCTCCGCGGACGGCGCTTCTTGGCCGGTTGAGGCGGGCGCGCCAGCTGGGCCCTGCGGGCCGGTCACGCCCGTGTCTTGGCCGGCGACCAGCCTAGCCAAAGAAAGCACGGCGGCGATCATCACAATCCAAATCCAACCGCGAATTCGCATAAGGTTTCATCCCTACGGGACAACGATGGTGTCACCGGGTTTGAGCTCGATGTTCTGGTCCGGCCTTTTCCCTTTAACAACTTCTTTGTAATTGAACGGCAGAGTGATCTGCCGCCCGTTCTCCGTTCGCAGCACATAAACGCCGCTTTCCTTGGCAAACTGAGAAAATCCCCCGGCGGTGGAGATCGCCTGCAGGACGGTCATATGAGGGAGCATCGAAAAAGTCCCGGGTCGGGCGACCTCGCCCAAGACGAAAATCTTGCGGCTGTTAATTTGCGTGACGATAACCGTGACCTGGGGGTCCGAAATGAACTTCTTCAGCCCGTCCCGAATGGCATTCTGGAGTTGCATCGGCGTGAGCCCTGCCGCCTGGACGTCGTTCACCAGGGGCAGAGAGATTTTCCCGTCCGGCCGAACGGGCACGGTGCTGGAAATCTCTTTCTCTTTCCACACATCGATGCTGAGTACGTCCTCGGGGCCGATCACATAAGTTGCATCTGTTGTGGCCGCCGTGGGTTGAGATTTGGCGGCTTCGGATTTTTGCTCCTCCCCTGCGTTCGCGACTGCTCCCGAAACCATTGATCCGGCCAGTATGACGAGGCCACCCACGATCAAGATTCTTTTCATTCGTCGTTTCCTCCCCTTGCTACAACGTTTCGGAACCGTCCAGACCCATTTGCCTCAGCTTGTAAAGCAGGGCCTTGTAACTGATTTGAAGCTGCTGCGCCGCCCGCTTCCGATTCCAATGGGTCCTTGAGAGAACTTTCAAAATCAGTTCTTTTTGCGCAAGGCGTGAGGCTTCGCGCGCGGTCTGTTTCAGGGAAAGCTTTTCGCCGTTTGCTTGCGACGTGCGTTCGCCGTTAGTAAGAGGACCCAGATCCGAAACAGGCGAATCATTCCCGAGCGCCACCATCCGCCTGGCCACATTCTCCAGCTCGCGGATATTTCCCGGCCAGGCGTGAAGCTGCATGACCTGAAGAGCACGCGGGCTTACCGCAGGTTGGGGACGACCAAGCGCCAGGGAGTTCTTCTTCAAGAAAAATTCAACCAGGGCCGGAAGGTCTTCCTTGCGCTCACGCAGCGGTGGAAGGCGAAGGCACATGCCGTTGAGGCGATAGAAAAGGTCCTTTCGCAGTTCCCCGCGGTCAAGCGCTTGTTCCAGTTCTTCGGGCGTGCGGCAGGTGGCAGAAATGATCCGGGCGTCCAGGAACTGGCCCTGCGCAATCACTTCTCCGTCCGGAAAAGCCTGCAGAAGACTGGCCTGGCTTGAAGGTGTGAGTTCGACGATCTCGTCGAGGAAAAGAGTTCCAATCCTCGAGGACACGCTGTGCCCGTTTCCTGCTTCCGAGTCATGCCGCAGCGTCTCGAAAAACGCCGCACTCAGAGCGCCACAGACAACTTTCACAAAGGGATCGTTGCTGCGTAAGGAGCGGCGATGAATGCGCAGCGCGAGCGCCTCTTTTCCCGACCCGCTCTCTCCCATAACAAGGAGAGGAAAATCCGTGGCGGCAACGTTAAGGATGATTTCTTCGACGGCCCGCACTGTAGGGCTGGCCGATAGGACGTAGTGATCATCTTCCCATTTGGACCAAACGACCGCTCTTTCCTGGGCAAGTGCCGACGTCCAATCCATTGACAAATCCTCGAACCTTGCTTGCTCTAATTAGTACCGATTTCGCCTAATCTCGCAGTCGCGGCGAATGAATTAGCACGGCTGGGGCCACACAAGGCCGGCGCGCAACGCTGGGCGAAATACTGCCATAAGGGTCCTTCTTTCAACAGATTAAGAATCAAGCGGCTGCCCTGATTATGCCCCCAACTCCACCGGAAGTCCAATTATTTTCCACTTAGTGGAAGTATCTTTCCCATTTGCACACGTCATCGTTCCTCGTGGAGAGCCTATTTCAGAATCACTTGATGGATGTCCTTTGTTGTCCCTCAATTACGTCTTTGCTCCTCTATGTTGCTTTTCCTTGCCGTGTTACGGGAGCTTGCCCAGGCGGCCCACCTGGGATTTCATGGTTAAACCATGAAGACCCGGGCGATCATTTGACCTCGGAAAGTGATTTAGGAAGCCTGATTGCTGTTATCGTCCAAGTGGAGTACTCTGGGCGCTAGATGACACCGATGAACCATGTTGAGGCGAGCGAAACTCAGCCTTCCGTCTCCGGGAAGGCGTTTCGGGAAAGGACTGGTTGGCTCCAAATCGGCCTCGTAGCGGCTTTAATCTGCGCTCTGTATTACGACATTTTGGGCCGCTTGGTATTGGAATGGTGGAACAATCCGAATTTCTCTCATGGATTCTTGGTCCCTCTCTTTTCTGCTTTCTTGGTCTGGCAGAACCGAAAACGAATATGGGTCCTCGACCGGAAACCGACATGGTTCGGAATCGTGGTTGTCGCCGGGGCCATGGCGACTCTGATTGTGGGGGAGCTTGGGGCGGAGTTCTTCCTCTCCCGTGTGTCGCTGCTCTTCCTTTTGGCCGGCCTTGTCCTGAGCTTTCTCGGTTGGCGGCATTTCCGAGCTATGCTGTTTGCATGGGCATTCCTATTCTTCATGGTTCCCATCCCGGTCATCATCTTCAACCAAATTGCTTTTCCACTACAGTTCATGGCTGCGAAACTGGCAAGCTCCCTTCTAACTCTTTGGGGAATTCCCGTTCTTCGCGAAGGGAATATCCTCGTTTTGCCGACTTTGACCCTAGAGGTGGCTGAAGCCTGCAGCGGGATTCGTTCCTTGATGTCGCTCGGAGCGCTGGCGGTCATTTACGGATATTTTCTTGAGAAGCGAACTATCCCCAGGGTCCTGCTGGGACTTTCGGCGATCCCCGTCGCCATCGCGGCCAATGCCCTGCGAATCATGGGAACGGGGATGCTGGGATATTACTGGAATCCCGATAAAGCGGAGGGCTTCTTCCACGAGTTCTCCGGTTGGGTGATCTTCGTCGCGTCGTTGCTGTTGCTTTTTGCCATTCATGCCGTGATACGGCGTGTTTGGAAGATGGCCACGAGTGCCTGGAGAGCGAAAGCATGAATCGACAAACGAGCGGCGCATTACGCGCCGGCTTGGTGATCCTTCTCCTCGCCAGCACTGCCTTGCTTCTCCATTGGCGGGGAAACGCGGAGGTTTTTCCCCCACGGGAGCCTCTGAGCGCCTTCCCAAGCCAGCTTGGAAGCTGGCACGGGACCGTCGTCCCCATTCCGCGATGGGCGCTGGACGTGCTGGGGGCAGGAGAATTTGCGGAACGCGTGTATTCCCGCGCATCCAACAAGCCCTCCGTGGATCTGCTTGTCGCTTATTACCCCAGCGAGCGAATGGGGAGCGCGCCTCACTCCCCTCAGAATTGCCTGCCGGGTTCAGGATGGGTGCCGGCCGGGGATGCCAGAATAAGGCTGGCTTTATCGAGCGGCAGGAGTGTTCAAGTGAACCGCTACATCCTTTCCAAGGGGCTCGACCGCGTGCTGGTTTATTACTGGTATCAGTCGCACGGTCGGACCATCGCGAGTGATTACTGGGCGAAGTTCTATCTGGTGGAAGATTCCATTCGCTTGAATCGTAGCGACGGCGCGTTGGTCCGCATCACGACACCGATCGCCGAGAACGATACTGAGGTTAGCGCGGAGCAACGGGCCCGAGCTTTGATAAATGAGGTCTTTCCGCTTCTCGACCACTACATCCCCCGATGATTTCAGTTGAGTCTGTGCCGACAAACCGGGCCGGATGGAGTACTGCTTGTTCAGTACGCCAAGAGTCCTGACGGGATTCTCGAAAGCCTGCCAGTCTGGCCAGTGGTATTTTTGCCCTCTCCATCATGACACACGTTGCACGACAAAATGTGACTAGCTTATTTGGTATCAGCACTTTACCATCAACAATTCGCAAATGCTTGCACATTCCCGGGCCATGCACCGACGCGGGCATTCTTGGGCCATCATAACCACTTGCAAAGATTAGATGTATGAACGAACGTTCAATTCTTGTCAATGGACTCAAGATTGCTCGCCTCAAGCGGGGGTTTCTGATTTTCCGACGGAGGAGAGTGAGAAGATGAAGAGCGCGCACAAGCTCACAAGGTTGTGTCTTCCCGTTCTAGTAGCAACTGCTCTGGTGCTCGCCATGGGCTCGGTTGCGAAAGCCGACGAGATCAGCTTTGACTTGACCCTCGGCAACTCGGGCCTCAACGGGTATGCAGGGCCTTACGCCCAGGTCACAGTAGACTTGACAACTGCCACGAGCGCCACGATCACGTTTGCGGCGTATGAGGGCTACACAATCGGAGGAGCGCAGGCAGTTGACGTGAACGTAAATGCCGCGTCGTTTTCGGTGGGAACGCCCACTGAAGATGCCAGCGCCCCTTGGGCTACAGGTTATACGCCGACGCTGAAGCAAACCCCACACTCTGATAGCTGGTTGGGAAGCGGAAATGTAGATGGGTTCGGGAGTTTTAATCTCACGATCGACAACTTTGACGGCAACAAGGACAGCGCCACCACGATAAGCTTCGTCCTAACGGACCTTAGCGGCACATGGTCCGGCGCGTCTGACGTCCTTGCGAACAATACGGACGGTTACCCGGCCGCTGCGCATATTTTCGTGTGTGGCCCTGGCGGTGCCACAACATGCGACGCAAGCGTCGCCAACCCCGCTACCGGATATGCGACCGTTCCCGAACCCGGCTCGCTGATGCTGTTTGGAACGGGCCTCATCGGCTTGGCCGGCTTCCTGCGGCGCAAGCTGGTGTCGTAGTCTGCGGATTGGCCGGATGGCGAGAAGAAGCGAGCTGTCCACCGATCACCGAGGCTGGCCAAGTACACTGGCAGTCCGGATTGCAGGCACCGGATTGCTGAGGAAAGACGTGGTACCGCAACCCAGACAGTTCTGAATCCGACTGGGACACGGATTCGGAATAAGACCTCCTCTCCGAGTGCAAGTCAAAAGGCCGCTAGCCCGCGCAGGCGGACAGGTGGCCTTTTTGTTTTTTCTATACTTTGTGCCGCAACACCCGCCCTTCGGTGTTGCGGCTTTTCCATTTTTTTCCCGAAGGCGTAACTCCATTCCATTTTGCTGGAAGGAAGTGGAAATGTCCCGCCAGCTCGATGCGCCCCCAAGCCTCCCGCGGCAATCGCAGACTGCCGCTCCCCGCGGTCCCGCCGGCAGTATCGTCCCGGCCAATCGTTTGCGAAGGCAAGCCCCGTGCTCGACAGACCCACAAGGCCCAGAGAGCCGTTCGAGGGCCGCGTTCCCTGCAGTGAGCATCCCTGGCAGGGTGGTAAGTTTGGGGGGCAACTTTCGGCAACATTTTGCACATGGAGGAAGTGACCGAGTTGCTCTCTCAGAAATCATATTTGCAACTTGCTGAAGAAAAGACTCTTACACAAGTATCCCAACTATTACCCTTTGGCTCCTCAATTGCTGTGAAAGGCACCGGACACGAGGTCATTCATAGCGCAAAGAGTCACCGAAGCTCGTTAAGGAGCATCTGGCTTCAAAGAGCGCCAAGGCCCAGACGAACGGGCCCAGGCAAAATGAAGGGGTGGAGGAGATTCCGATGAAATTGAAGTTTCTCAGTTTGGTCGCAGCGGTGTTGACGCTAACGGCGTCAGCGTTCGCCACGTCGCTGGATGTCACCACGTACAACCCGGCGCCTGTCAATCAGCAGTATCAGCAAACGCTAAATAGCCCATGTGTGTTTGGTGACCCTTCCTGCAAACAGCCCACGGGATGGGACATCACGAATGGTGGGCCTGGAGACATCGCGGTCGGTGGAAGCGTGCATACAATCGGGATACCGACTGCGTTCCAGAGTATCACTCTCACGGGAAGCCAGATCTTTGCCGCGATCGGCAGCTACAACTTTATCATTGGGGTGGATGTGAACCAGGCGGGCCAAGTGAACCCCACGAACGATCCGTATCTCACCTACATTGCCGAATTCATTAACGGCGTGCAGGTTGCCAGCTACGGGACGGCGGGGGCCGGAACCGGAGGGACGGCGCTGACCATCGCCAACAACGGCAACGGCTGGGCCGACGATCTGATCACAGGGTTTGTAGCGCCTAACGCCGGCGACACGGTTTACTTCAAGCTGTCGTACTACAATGCCACTGACGGCTCGGAGGAGTTCTTCCTCATCAACACGGCGAATCCCCCGCCCGCTGTTCCGGAGCCGTCAAGCTTGATGCTGTTCGGAACTGGCCTGCTTGGGATGGCTGGCTTCCTGCGGCGCAGGCTGCTTGGCTAAAACTTGGTTGATTCTCGGTGCGCCCTCACAGGGGGAGGAACACGAGGAGTCAGCAGGCTCCTGAGCTGAGGACAACCACAAACAACCCACCCCTATCAAAGCCCCGGTTGCCCGTTGGACGGCGCCGGGGCTTTCTGTTTTCAGCGCGGGTCCGGCGTGTGCATGCTGGAAGGACAGGCCGACAGTCTTCTCGCCCGGGTGGCCCTTCTTATTGGCGTGTAATTCTGGTAGTCTTTTGCGGGCATCTCTATGCCGAGAATGTGCGCGTCGCGGAGAAAGCGAAGCACTTTCCGGGGGGTGGCAATATGAGCAGGCGGCACACAGTCCCAACGAGCCAGCAGAGGGTAGGGCTCTGCCTCACAGGCGATAGCCAGTTCACTCACTCGCACATTGCACGAAAGCTCGCCCGAACGGCGACGGCCCTGATGGTCACTTTTCTGGTGGCCGGGATCCTGGCGGGGTGCAGGGCGGACCCGGTTGCCAAAAAGCACGCCTACTTCGAGAGTGGCACGCGCTACTTCCAGCAGGAAAAATACCGCGAGGCGGCCATCGAGTATCAGAATGCCATCAAGATAGACCCGAGATACGCCGCGGCTCACTACGAGCTCTCACGTTGTTATGCGAAATTGCAGATCTGGGATGGGGCCTATCAGGAGTTGCACCGCACCATCGAGCTTGAGGCGGAGAATTGGAAAGCGCACCTTGATTTGGGGAGTCTTCAGCTCAAGGCCAGACAGTTCGACAAAGCCCAACAAGAGGCCACGATGGTGCTCAACGCTGAACCCAATAACGTTGATGCGCATGTGCTGCTGTCCAAGGCCCTCGCCGCCCAAGGGAAGATAAAGGATTCGTTCGAGCAAATGCAGACTGCCATCCAGCTCGACCCCAACAATGCCAAGTCGTATATGAACATGGGAATGTTGCAGGCCGGCGCCAAGGAGGGTTCGGCGGCGGAGCAAAGCCTGAAGAAAGCCATCCAGCTCGATCCAAAATCAGCCAAAGCGGTCATGGAGCTTGGAGCCTTTTACATCACCGAGCGGCGCTTGGCGGAGGCCGAGCAACAGTTCAAACACGCATTGGAACTCGATCCCAAGAATCCCACACCCTACCTGGCCCTGGCGCGGACTTATGCCCTGGAAGGAGAGCGGCAGAAGGCCGAGCAAGTGCTGAAAGATGCCAAGAACAAGATGCCCGACAACTCCGAGGCGTATCGAATGCTGGGTGACTTTTATCTCAGCACGGGCCAAGTGGATAAGTCCCTCGCCGAGTATGCTTCGCTCTATCAAGCGCACCCCAAGGACCTCCAGGTGAAGAAGAATTATGTCCAGATCCTGGTGATAACGAACCGGTTGGATGAGGCTGCCAAACTTGACAATGAAATCCTGAAAGCCAGCCCCAAGGATGCCGATGCCCAGGTCTATCATGGAGAGATTCTAGCCCGCCAGGGACACGTCGGTGACGCCATCCTGGTATTCCAGGGGGCCTTGAAGAATGACCCGAACAACGCGGTCGGGCACTACCAATTGGGCTTGGCCTTCAGCCAGACAGGCGATGTGGGACAGGCCGAGAAAGAATGGCAGCAGGCTGTACGTTTGCGCCCCTTTATGACAGGTGCGCTCGCGGCCTTAGCAGAGGCAGAGGCCCGGGAGGGGAACCTGGATTTGTCGGAGCAGACGGCTGGAAAGATCGTTGATGTCGCGCCCGGCTCTCCCCAAGGCTATGTCTTGCGGGCGTCCGCTCGCCTAGCCAAGAACGATCTCCCCGGTGCCGAAGCTGATCTGAAGCGGGCGATGGAGCTGGCGCCTCAGGATCCCACTCCTTACGCGCGCTTGGGCGTCATGAGGGTTATGCAAAAACGGTATGGCGAGGCAGAGAAGCTCTTTGACCAGGCTCTGGACCGCAATCCGAATCTCGCCGAGGCCATGCAAGACTTGGTTTCCCTTTACGTGCTGCAGAGACAGCTTCCCAAGGCATTGGAGCGTGTCAAAACCCAGATTGCAAAATCGCCCGACAACAGCGCGTTCTACACCTTGCTTGGGGAGCTTCTCGCTGACAGCAAGCAGCCCGATCAGGCGGAAACCGCCCTCCAGAAAGCCATCGCGCTGGACAAGAACAACCTCGGCGCTTTCCTTCTCCTCGCCCGTGTCCAGTTGCTGCGTGGCTCGGCGGCCGAGGCCGAGGCCAGCTACCAGGTCATGATGCAGGAGCACCCTCGGGACGTCCGCCCGGTCGTGCTGCTGGCGATGGTGAAAGAATCACGGGGGGACTGGCAGAAGGCGGAAGGCCTCTATCAAAAAGCCATGCAGTTGGAGCCGGATTATCCCCTGGCCGCCAACAACCTTGCATACCTCCTGCTCGAGCACGGAGGCAACACGGATGTGGCGCTCAGCTACGCACAGTTGGCAAGGCGCGGCATGCCGGACAACATCGAGGCGGCGGACACCCTCGCCTGGGCGTATTACAAGAAAGGCTCTTACCGCATGGCGATTGACTTGTTGGAAGATGCCGTCAAAAAGAATCCCAAGGATCCCAGTTTTCAATATCATCTGGGCATGGCGTACGACGGCCTCAAAGACGGCGCTCGTGCCAAAGAACACCTTGAGCGCGCCCTGCAGCTTGACCCCAATTACGCCAAGGCGGATGAAATCCGCAAGGTCCTGGCCCAGTTGGCCTCCTGACCACGTTGCCGATCCGGTCCCGCCACAGCATGGCTTGGCTGGTGCGGAAGTAAGCCAGCTTCCTGGGGACAACCGCGCTACTGCAGCGTCGCGGTCTGAAGCATGCCGTTATTAAAGCCGCCGCTCGTCCACACAGGGTGGGCGAACCCGCTGCTGGCCGCAATGCCGCCGTAGTCTCCGATGAAGCTTGCCGTGCCGGCATCAATCGTGGCGGCGGTCACGCGCTTATTGGGGGCAAACGGGCCCTCGTCGTTGGCGCAACTGGTGGCGTAGATGTCGTAGGCGGAAGTCCCCTGCGAGCTGTTGCGCGTGTCGTACCAGCTCACGTGGATCACTCCGGCGTTATCCACGGTCAGCGCGGGCATGAACTGGTGGCCTTGTGCGGGCTTGTTGACGGGCGCGGGCGCGCTGAACGTCGCCCCGCCGTCTCGCGACTCAATGAATTCCACCTCGGAGCCGGCATCTGTGCTCGGCTCGTCCGCGTAAACCACATACACGTGTCCGTTGGTTGGGCTGACGGCGATCGAGGCGAAGCTGTTCTTGCGGTAGGTCGAAGGAAAGGTCAGCTCGTTGAACACCGGCGTGATTGCGGCCGCCAGGCCGAAGGTTTGGCCCGCATCCGTGGACCTGGCCAGGAATTGCTGGCGCTTGTTGCCTTGATAGAAGACCTCATAAACAACATAGACCTCGCCGTTCGGCCCCACGGCCACTTGGGAGCCCTGGATGGCGCCGTCCTGCTGCGGTGCGCTGATTCGAACGGGCGCGGACCAGGCCGCGCCATGGTCGACCGAGCGGGTAAACAGGATGGTGCTCCGCTCGCCGTTAGGCGTCTCAAAAAAGCGTGTCCAGGAGACGTAAACGTTGCCGCTCGAAGGTGCGTCGCTGTTGT
>JAHEKS010000024.1:19750-21942 GCA_024638215.1 Acidobacteriota bacterium
ACCGCCAGCCACGGCTTGTCCTCATTGAATGTGGAAGTGGGTGAGAGGTTGGTGACGATCGGGACTGTGGTTTGAGAGCTGAAGCCAAGGTTCGGCGTGGTCAGCCGGCCGACGCAGGCGTATATACCATTGGCCAGGTCGCTCATGTTGAAATAAAGGCTCGAGACGTACACGTACCCCTGCTTGTCAATCGCCACCACCGGGTTGCTGTTGAATTCCCAGGTTCTGTCGTCGCTGGTGGCCGGCCGCTGGTTCACGAGCGGAACGAAGTTTTCAAACCAAGTCCCCGCGGCGCCGTTGTTGAAGGAGACGGCGTACTTCGTTGTGTTGGAACCCGCTCGCAATGAGAAGTCGCTGATGACCGCCACGGAATTGTTGGGGTTCGCTGGATAGAGCGCGATGAATTCTTCCGCCTCCGGGAACGTGGTTGTCAGCGTGACGGTGTTCCCAGCCCAATTCCGCGAAGTGATCTTGCCCAGGCCCACCATTCCGGAGATGCGCGGCAGGCGGGTCTTGAACGCCGCCGGCGGATCAAGAGGAAGCGGTGCCGGTGTAGGAGAACCGGATTCGCTTGTCGAAAACCCCACCACCATGACGACGACAAGGGCTGACACTGCGCCCATGCGCTTCATAAGGAACCTCCCGACTTGTGGCGCTGAGAGATCTCGCGGGGGCTTACAAAGGGGGCTAAACGACGAGACCTAACCTGGCGTGAACTATCCCTGGCGCGTAGTGTGCCTATTTCGGATGCGTCTGTCAAGAGGATTGTTTACATGGCTAGGCCAGAAGGGACGGTCATGGACGGTGGCGGTCCTCCGAGCCAAGCGGGGAGCCTTGTCATTCGCATAACTACCATAACTTCAACGGATTGGAAGATCGTCCGGCGGGGCTGACGGGGCGGCCAGCCGTGGCATGAGGTGAGGCGCGGGCATCCCGTGAGCCGGGTTCACGACTTCAACGCCAGGGCCGCGACACGCCGTGCCGACCAAATTGATAGGAAACTGAAAGTGGACTCGCAGAAAGCAAAGCCCCGCTCGACAAACGAGCAGGGCTTCGATGGAGGGAGGAGTAATGTTCTCCAGCGCCTTGACTTATCCTCTGAATATCTTGCGGCGAAGGAACCCAGCCATGCCCAGGAGGCCCGTGCCGAACAACATCAGAGAGCCTGGCTCGGGAACGGTATTCTGGTACAAATCGCCGCTAATCCAGCAGGTCGGATCAGCCACAACTCCGCATGAATTATTCGTTCCGTTCACCAGGTTCACGCTGAAGGTGCCCGTCGAGTCAATTGGGCCGGTGATGCCTGTAATGTTGCCAGTCACGATCAACGTGTTAATCAGTCCCTCGGAAATCGTGCCGTTAACGTAACTGGCAGAGAAAAGCCAGCCACCTGTGATGGGAGACAGGGTCGCACTGACGATCGTTCCCGTGAAGCAGTCCGCGCCTCCGCAGTCCGCATAGCCGTCGTCAGTAACCTCAATCGTGCCGGTGCCGCCGACAGTGAAGTTGAAGTTAACTACGGACCCGCCCAAGTAGTCCGTACCTCCCAGGTCCGTGCCATTGACCCACAGACTCACCGTCGGGGTGCAACTATTCGTCAACCAGCATGAACCACCAATCCCGTTGGTGCCAGAACTGGCACTCACGGTCGTCCCGTTATACGTCCAATAGTTGCCTGTCCCGCCTCCGGTAGTGGAAAAATCAAATTGATCCGCCAAGCCCGCCACCGGCACAAGGGCCATGCAAACGAGAACCGCCACGAGCAAACTGAACTTCTTCATTATCCTAACCCTCCCGAGACTGTCTGTTCTAGACCCTAAGGTCTGTTGTTAGTGCAACTCCGTATAGAGACCTACTGCTTAAACAAAACGCTTCGCTCTTGTGGTGCTATCTCTCTTCGCTGGACGTATAGCACCTCGATGGCCATTGCCCGACAGAAGTATTGTCCATTTATTTCAGCAAGTTAGATCCGCCGGCTACCCCCCAGACAGGTGTGATGGACAAATCTTTGCATATATTGGGCTGCACTTGTTCCTTATACGTTGGTACACAAACATCTGGTGAATACAAAAGGGTTAATGATTCCTCGTGGCTCTGCGGAGCTGGTAGCGAGTCTAATTCTCCCTGATAGCACCACACGGATTGCGTAGCACACAGCCTGCCGACGGTGCTGTTTGGGCACTTAGTTCAGA
>JAHEKS010000024.1:21996-27523 GCA_024638215.1 Acidobacteriota bacterium
CTCAAGGGCGCATCGCTGTCGTCACGAGCCCGGCAGCGAGGTGATTCTCCAGGAAGGACTTAAGCGAGGTAAACTTCACGCGGGCCAAGAGTTCGTTGATCCGGGCTTCCATACGTCCCAGGTTGGAATAATGGCGGAGTCTCGATTTGAGGCTGCTGACGATTCATGGCTGGCAAGGGCCAACCTCCCACGGGTGGAAATAGACGACGGAAGGCCTTCCGTCCCTTCGCCTGATGCGTCCCAGCGCCCACCGCGTGTACCACATCGGGAGGATCCTCAAATAACTGCTGCCCGCAACGGGAAGGTTGCGGCCCGCGAAGCGAACCGTAAGCGGCGGGATCTCGTAGAGTATCTTGTCGCTGCGGCACGACCATCGATAGAGGAACCTTGGCGCCTGCGGCATGCCGTAGGGGTCATGTTTCACGGGCAACACGCTCGAATCGTACACGAACCCTTCCTCAGCCAAGATTTCGATCGCCCAGAGTGATTTGTCCAAAATGGAAAAGGTCGGCGCTCGATAGCCCTTCACTTTCACGGCGGTCGCATCCTCGATCGCGGCCGGCGCCCGGCGAAGATCTTCGCGGAATTCCTGTGGGCTCATGGTAAAGACCCGGCGGTGCATGTGGCTGTGGCACGCCACCTCGTGGCCGGCGGCCGCGATCTCGCGCACCAACGCAGGCTCCTTCTTGGCTACGCAACCAAGCGCGAAGAATGTCGCTTTAGCATTGAATCGGCCGAACAGCTCTAGGACCCGCCGCGTGTTGTCGGCTACGCGCCGCGGGTACTGAGACCAATCCTCTGGCCGGGTGTGGTTGGCAAAGGCTTCCACATCATAGTAACCTTCGATGTCAACGCTGAGCCCGCTCGGAAGGCTTCCAGGATCCCCTTGGCCTTACAAGTCCGGGGGCAGAGGATTGGGAGCTCTTGACGGAAGTTTGGGCCGACGTGGCATTTACGTCAGGATTTGTGCACGACACCTGTCCGATCGCTCATCGCGGAAGGCTGCTCGCTGGCTGAGAAGCCGCGCAGAATCCTACGAGTCTGTAGGTGCCGAAGCCGGTCCACCCAGGGTGTGAGTGCGCTTCTTGGCGGCCGGCAAGTCGGCCTGGCGAATCTTATACAGGAGCGCACGGTAGGAAATATTCAGTGCCCGCGCTGTCCGCTTGCGGTTCCAATGGTGCGCCTGCAAAGCCTTCAAAATGATTTCGCGCTCGAGCACCTGCGTGGCCTCACGCGTCACTTTCTTGAGAGAGATGGAGCCGCCTGCCATGATTTCAACCTGGGGATTCGCCACTGGCCGGCTGCCCACGCTCAATTCATTGATGATTGAATCCTCTGACCCCAGGACCACGTATCGCTTGATCAAATTCTCGAGTTGCCGCACGTTCCCCGGCCAGTCATAGTTGTTCAATACCTGAGAAACTTGAGGAGAAAGCTGCCGTGCCGGGCGGTTGAATTTCTCGCCGTAAAAATCCAGAAAATACTTGGTCAGCAGAGGAATGTCTTCTTTTCGCTGCGCCAGGCGGGGGATCTGAATCTTGACCACGTTGATGCGATAGAAAAGGTCCTCCCGAAAGGTGCCTGCCTCAACCTCGTGTTCCAGTTCGCGGTTGGTGGCGCAAACCACGCGCGCTTCCACTCGCGTGTCTTCCTTGCCGCCGATGCGGCAAAAACGGCCTTCCTGAAGGAATTGCAGCAGCTTCGCTTGCAGGCCGATATCGAGCTCGGAGATTTCATCCAGGAAAAGCGTGCCTTGATTGGCAAGCTCCATTCGCCCCGGCTTGGAACCATAGGCGCCCGTGAAAGCGCCTCGCTCATAACCAAAGAGCTCACTTTCAATCAAGGTGCCGGGTATGGCGGGGCAATTGACCTTCACAAAGGGTCCGCCCGCCCACGTGGAATGCGAGTGAATGAGCTTGGCCACGACCTCTTTGCCCGTGCCGCTTTCGCCCTGAATCAACACAGGAATGTCGGCGCAAGCCACCTTCTCGATCTTTTGACGGAGATCATGCATGTGCTTGGACTGGCCAAAGATGATCTCCTCCGGCGGCAGAGACAACACATCAGCGGACACGGACGGTCTTGAGGCGCTCGAGGCGGTTTCCATTTCACCCTCCAGATTTCACTTCGGCATCGGACGCAGCACACATTATTGCACATCCGGTGCCAATCTCTTGCACTTTGACTCCGATGCGCGTTCCCTTAGACTATTAATTAACTCGTTTATTTAAAATATGTTAGATGGTGGCAGTTGGGGTGACGGATCATTGGAAGAACACCCAGATCATCGTATGTTGCCCTGATCGCGGCTAAAATGTGAAAATAGTTTCATGCGTGAGAAAACATTTTCCCTTACCCCGAACTCGACCGGGCATGCGAGAATTGCTGTAATGCCAAGGAGTGACCTTTCTGCGAGTATGGGAAGGGAGTCCGGAAGGCAGAACCGCGCATCGCCCCGTCATCGCTCGATTCCATATTGACGTATTTTATAGAGCAGCGCCTTGTAACTTATGTTTAGGAGCGCCGCTGCGCGTTTGCGATTCCATTTGGTTTCTTCCAGGGCTCGGCTGATGGCTTCCATTTCGGTTTCGTCCTTGATGCTGCGGACGAGCGACTTGAGTCCTCGCGACGGCGAACCCGTAGAGACTCTCGACGCG
Source organism: Acidobacteriota bacterium (assembly GCA_024638215.1). Taxonomy (GTDB): domain Bacteria; phylum Acidobacteriota; class Terriglobia; order UBA7540; family UBA7540; genus JAHEKS01. The sequence goes on from JAHEKS010000024.1 coordinate 24,654, forward strand.
TCCGTGCTCGTCTGCTGCTCTTCTGTCTTCGATTCCAATTCCCCGCGCACGAGGGACTCATCGCCAAGGATCAGGTACCGCTTGACGAAGTTTTCCAGTTCGCGAAGATTTCCGGGCCACGAGTATCGAGCGCAGGCATCCACCAAGCCCGGCGACAACGGAAGTTGCGTCCGGGCGTACCGGCCGGCGTAACGCGCCATGAATTGTCGCAGCAGCAGCGGGATTTCCTCGCGCCGTTCTCTCAGTGGAGGAAGGTCGAGCGTGAACGCGTTCAGGCGGTAGAACAGGTCCTCTCGAAACCTCTTCTCGGCCATGGCGGCGCGGATGTCCACATTCGTCGCCGCCAAAATTCGTACGTCCACTCTGATCGTGGAGCGGCTGCCCAAACGCGAGAATTCCTGGTCTTGCAGGACGTGCAGGAGTTTGGCTTGCAGCCCGCCGGGAAGTTCGCCGATTTCATCCAGCAGAATTGTTCCGTTGTCGCACAGTTCAAACTTCCCCGGTTTGGGCCGCGAGGCCCCCGTGAAGGCGCCGACCTCGTATCCAAAGAGTTCGCTCTCGAGGAGCTCGCCGGGGAGCGCGGCACAATTGACCTTGAGAAAAATCCGTGAAGAACGCGGCGAGAGTTTGTGGATGAGACGCGCTACAACTTCCTTCCCGGACCCGCTCTCTCCTAACAACAGCACAGGGACGTTAACGCTTGCGACTTGTTCCACCTGGGCGCGGATCTTCCGCATCGCCGGGCTGGCACATACAAAGCACAACTCGTCGTCCAATTCCTCGATGGACTGGCCGGCCTCCGCAGGTTCGCCAGCAGAAACTCCGGAGCTCAGAGAATGGACCAGAACCTTCTCCAGATCCTGGATTTGGAAAGGCTTGGTGAGATAATCCACCGCGCCCAGCCGAATGGCCTGCACGACTTTTCGCGGTTCGGTAGTGCACGAGAGCATGACGACCTTGATGCCCGGGCGGGCTTTCTGAAGCAACTCCAGCGTTTGCAGCCCATCCACCTCGGGCATCAGAACGTCGAGCAAGACCAGGTCCGGCGCCGGTCCCTTGCGGATGCGGGCCACCGCCTCAATCCCCGATCGCACCGCCTGGACGTGATAGGATTCCGCCTCCAGCACGGTCTGCAAATACCGGAGCATGCTCGGCTCGTCGTCCACCACTAAGATTCTTGCCTTTTCGTTCATAGAGAGAAAAGCTCCATCACCGTGCAGAGATCAGGGGCCGCTCAAGCGCAGGAGAAATGAAAACTTGCTCCCGCCGCCCGCTTCACTTTCGGCCCAGATCTTGCCCCCGTGAGCATGAATCAGACGGCGGGCAATAGCAAGCCCCAATCCTGCGCCTCGTGGTTTACCCTCCTTATCCCGCGGCACCTGGACAAAATCGTCGAAAATCTCCTGAAGGTATTCCGGCGGAATCCCCTGGCCGGTATCGGCGACGGTAACGCGAACGGAGTTCTGTTCACCGCTCGCTGCCGGCCGGTACCCGCCCGAAGAGTGCCCACCCTGGCCCCCGCGCCGTTCCCAGAAATACATTTCGGCCGATATCCACACGGTTCCGCCCCTCGGCGTGAACTTCAAGGCGTTCTCCAGAAGGTTTGAGACGACCTGCTGGATTTTGTAGTAATCGAAGGGAATGGGTTCGAGGTTGTCCGCACAGAGTAGGTAAAGCGCTACCCTTTTTTCGTGGAAAAGGGGAACCCAAATCTCGTGAACCTCCGTCAGGCAGGTGCGAAGGTCGCCAAGCTCCACTTTCATGGTCAGCTTGCCGGTTTCGAGGGCTGCGTAGGTCAAGAATTCCTGGATAAAGCGCTGCAGGCGATTGCAATTGACTTGAGAATCCTGCAGCGCCTGGCGTTGAGTCTCGTTCAACGGACCCGGTCTCCCGCTCAGGAGCAGTTCGTTGTACCCGGTGATGATGGAAAGCGGAGTCTTCAGTTCGTGCGCAGCAGATGCCAAGGCCACCGTTCGCCGGTGGATCTGTTCCTGGAGGCGCGCGAACGCTTCCAGCATTTCTTTGTAGAGAGGAGGAAGAACGGCGGAATCGGAAGAAGGCAAGACTCCCGGCTGGTCAGGCGGGCGCGGCGAGACATGTTCTTGAATCGCGGCAACGAGCTTCCGACTCTTTTTATTCCGAGGGTGTTTCAACGCGTTATTCTTTCTTGATTTGACGGACGGCATGGCGGGGTCCCCATCTCGCGCAATTCCGCGCATCCCTCTCCGGTTCGGCCGAGCCTTGAAGGAGAAATCGAGAGGATTTTACATGCGATTGCGAGACCCGTCAACAGCGGGACGGGTGTAAAAAGTTTGCAAATGCGGAGCAAAAGCTTGCGATATAAGGGCCGAGAAGTAAACCTGTCGCCTGATGGTCACGTCTGAGTGCTCTTCCCGGTTTGACTGTAATCTATTGATTTTGATGACGATTACAGGTTGCCACAAAAACCATTAATGGAAGGGAAATTGGCCCGAAGGATGCTTTGGGTTGTGGCCCAATCGGAGGAATTGCCGTTGACCAAGCCGATATCGGGTGCTGAGAGGCGTCACTGGCCTCGATTGACCGTTCCGGTTCCCGTGTTCATTCGAGGGGTAGATGGACAGGGGAAGAAGTACTTGGACTTCGGCACCGCCATCACCATCAGCGCAGGCGGGGCATTGCTGGCAAGTCGCCGTTATCTGCCCAATGATGCTAACGTTTCATTGGAGATTCCGCCTCCGCCTTTTCCGAAGGAAGCGGCGAAACCCCGCAGCGTAAAGGCGAGGGTGGTTCACGTGCGTGGCTCGGACCGTTACCACCTTTGTAGCCTGACGTTCTTCAAACCTCTCCCAATCAACTGATTTACAACAACTTAATTGTGATTGGTGGGG
>JAHEKS010000025.1 GCA_024638215.1 Acidobacteriota bacterium
GAAATCTTCGACCGGATCAAGTTCGACTGAGTTCCGCCGCGCGTCGGTTCTGTCTGCGCCCCTCACCAGCCATCATCGGCCCGCCTTTTCGCCTTGTTGAAGCGACAACCTGCGGTTAAGATGTCCTCGCGCCGCGGATTTTTCTTCGAGGAGCGCCGATGAAGATTGGGGTGGTCTCGGACACGCACGGATTTTTTGAACCGCGCCTGAAGGAACTCCTGGCGGACGCGGAAGCCATCCTGCACGCGGGCGACGTCGGCTCGCAAGAAGTGCTGGATGAGCTCGGGAAGATCGCGCCCGTCCACGCCGTGCGCGGCAATGTGGACACGGCGTCGCTCGAACTGCCGCCGTCGCTCGTCAAAGCCTTCGAAGGCGTACAGGTGGAAATCCGCCACGAGCTTCCCGTGCCGCAGTCCGAGCTCGAATACTGGACCGACGGCGCGCTGCTGGGCAAAATGCAGCCGGAGCGGCGTGACGCCTTCCTGAAGGCTTTTGACCCGAAGTCGCGGGTGGTCGTCTTCGGCCACAGCCATCAGCCTTGCCTGCTGACGCTCGGGCACACGCTGTTCTTCAATCCGGGCAGCGCCGGCCACAAGCGCTTTTCGCTGCCGCGTTCGCTCGGCGTGCTGGAAATTTTCCCACGCGGCGTGCGAGGCGCCATCCTTAGCCTTGAGCGGTATAATGAGAAGTTGCCGGGAAAAGTATGGCTGCCCGTCGCGGAAGCGTAGCGCCGGCCTTTAGGCCGGCACCGGTTGTAGCGGTCCGTCGGCTGACGCATCCTCACCGCCGCCGGGCAGATTCTCTAGCGGCGGCCTTCAGGCCGGCACCGAGCCGTGCGGAGAACTCGCCGTGCCCAGCTTGAAGAAGATCAAACGCGTGCTGGAAATCGTAGCCACTGTCGCCGCTGTTGCGGTCGTCGTGATCGAAAAGATCGAGAAGCTGCAGGGAAGCGGCAGCCGGTGAATCGGTTTTCCTTCGTCCCGCATCGCCCGCGGTCCACTTGTTTTTGCCAAGCGGATTCGAGCCTCCCAATGGCCAGTCTGGCCAAATTCAAGTAACCGTTTCCAGCCCACAGCCGTCTATTAGTTCAAGCCCGGCGGCCGGCTCGCGAAGGTGAGTTAGCCTCGCCCCGCAGCAGTGATATGAGTGGTGTTGCTGTCCCGGCGAAGGAAACTCTCCCCGTAAGCCGTCGAGCTTGAGCCGACCTCGATGCCTCCGCGGCTCCCCCTCGCAGAAGTTATCGCCGAGGGAGGTTGCGCCTGATGAAGGCGATGTTGCGTTCAGCAGTCCCGCGGGCGGAAGCGGCGCGCACGCAGAAGCGCTTTTGTCCATCGCCCGCCGCAGCGTCTGCTTCACGGCCTGCCACGCCGAGCGGCCCGGCCGCTCTCCAGAGGGCCCGCTCCCCGCAGAGTGTAGATTTCCCAACTTCGAGCCTGAAATCGCGTAGCTCAGCGCTCACTACTGGGAGGGAAAATGTCTCGCGTGCTTAGATTGCTGGGGAAAGTGTTCCGCACCCTGATGACCTCAATGTTCTTTTCCGGCCTGCTCTTTGCGCAGACGGATGATCTCAGCCTGCGCGGCCAAGTCACCGACCCTTCCGGCGCGGTCGTGCCGGCGGTCACGGTCACCTTGACCGGGCCCGACGGGAAGGCCCGCGAGGCACAGACCAACCGAGAGGGCCGCTATGTTTTCCGCAACCTCGCGCCTGGAACCTACACCCTGCGCATCCGGCTCAAAGGCTTCGCTGACGTCGAGAAGCCGGACGTGGTGATTGCCGCCGGCCAGACGCAGGCAGTGGACGTCCAGCTCGTGGTGAGCGCGGAAAAACAACAGGTCACGGTCAAAGGCGAAGGCGCCGAGGTCAGCGTCAGTCCAACGAGCACCGTGGGCGCGGTGGTGCTGAAAGGCGCCGATTTGAACGCCCTTTCCGATAACCCCGACGACTTGCAGGACGAACTGCTGGCCCTGGCCGGGCCCGCGGCCGGGCCCAACGGCGGTGAAATTTTCATTGACGGCTTCAGCGAAGCCCGCATGCCCCCCAAGCAGTCGATCCGGGAAATCCGCGTCAACCAGAGCCCCTTCGCCGCGGAATACGACCGCCTCGGTTTCGGGCGAATCGAGATCTTCACCAAGCCCGGCACCGACAATTTCCACGGCCAGGCTTCGTTCGAATTCGGAGACAGTATTTTCAATTCGCGCAATCCGTTTGCGCCCACCAAGCCGCCTTACCAGACGCGGCGGTTCGAAGGCAACCTGGGCGGCCCGCTGGGCAAGAAGGCTTCCTTCTTCCTGGACGCCGAGCGGCGCGACGTGGGGGAAGTTGCCACCGTCAGCGCGCTCACTCTGGATGAGGCATTCAACGTCACGCCCTTCAGCCAGGCCGTTCTCAATCCCACCTGGCGCACCGAGTTGAGCCCGCGCCTGGATTATCAACTGTCTCCCAAGAATACTCTGGTGGCGCGGTACAGCTTCGCGCGCAACGGGTCCAATGACAACGGCGTGGGCGAGTTTTCTCTGCCTTCCCAGGGCTACGACGACCGCAGCACCTGGCAGAGCATGCAAATCACGGACACGGTGATGCTCAGCGACCGCGTCGTGAATGAGACGCGGGTCCAATACATGCGCCAGCGCTTTGCCCAGACCGGTGACAATTCACTGCCCACGATTTCAGTGCTGGCGGCCTTCACCGACGGCGGCATCACCGGCGGGCCGAGCTGGACACATCACGACCATTATGAAATCCAGAACATGACTTCGATGACGGCGGGCAAGCACTTCGTCAAGTGGGGCGGGCGCCTGCGCGGCGTCAAATTCTGGGACCAATCGCTTGAGGGCTACAACGGCGCGTTTACTTTCACTTCGCTCGACGCTTACCGCATCACGCTGATGGGCCTTGCGAATGGCTCAACGCCCGCTGAGATTCGCGCCCTGGGCGGCGGCGCCAGCCAGTTCGCACTCGGCGCCGGGGATTCTGCCATCGGCTTCAATCAGTTCGACGTCGGCCTCTACGTGCAAGACGACTGGCGCGTTCGTTCCAACGTTAGCCTGAGTTTCGGGCTGCGCTATGAGACGCAGAACCAGATCAGCGACCGCGGCGACTTCGCTCCCCGCTTCGGGCTTGCCTGGGGCCTCGGCCGCGGAAAGACAGCGCGACCCAAGACGGTGGTGCGCGCCGGCGCAGGGGTTTTTTATGACCGCTTCGGGGCCGACCTGACGCTTCAGGCCCTGCGCCTGAACGGTTTCAACCAACTGCAGTACCTGGTTTCAACCCCGGATTTCTTCCCCAGTATTCCACTCCTGGCGGATCTCGAGGCGAGCGCCGCGCCGCAGACCATTCGCCGCATCGCCTCCGGCCTGCGTGCCCCCTATACGATTCAATCGGCCGTCGGGCTCGAGCGCCAGTTGCCCGGGAACGTCACCGTCGCCATCACCTACACTAATTCGCACGGCGTGCACATGCTGCGCTCGCGCAACCTCAACGCGCCGCTGCCGGGAACGTACGTCCTGTGCACCGATGCCAGCCCCCAGCCCTGCACGCCCTCGAGCGGCGTCCGGCCGCTGGGCGGCACCGAGAACATCTACCAATTCGAATCGAGCGGCATCTACAACCAGAACCAGCTCATCGCCAACTACAACGCGCGGATCAGCCCCAAGTTCTCGTTCTTCGGTTTTTACATGCTCAACCGCGTGCGCAGCAGCAGCGACGGCGCGGGCAGCTTTCCCGCCAACCCCTACGACTGGAGTTCGGAGTACGGTCGCGCCGGTTTCGACGTCCGGCATCGCTTCCTGACCGGCGGCTCCATCTCGCTGCCGCTCGGTTTCCGCATCAGCCCCTTCCTCATGATTTCTTCCGGCATGCCCTTCAATATCGTCTCCGGTTACGACCTGAACGGAGATTCACTCTTCAACGACCGGCCGGCTTTCGCCACCGACCTCAGCCGGGCGAGCGTGATCGAGACCGCGTATGGGACTTTCGACATGCTGCCTTTGCCCGGCCAGGCCATGATCCCGCGCAACTACGGCGACGGACCCGGCCGGTTCAGCTTGAATGCGCACTTCACCAAGCTCTTCAGTTTTGGCGCCGAGAGAGGTTCGGGCGGCCCAGAATCCTCGGGGGGCGGCCCTCGCGGTCCCCGCCGGGGTGGCCCTCCGGGAGGCGGTTTGGGTCCCGGCGGCCTGAGCGGCGGGGGCAGGATGCCGTTCTCGCCGCACGCCACCGGCAACAAGCGCTACAACCTCGAAATCACGCTCGATTGCCACAACATCTTCAACAATGTGAACCTGGCGCCGCCCGTTGGCAACCTCAGCTCGCCGCTGTTCGGCCGCTCCAATGCTCTCGCTGGCGGCTGGCGCGGCGGCGCTACCGCCAACCGGCGCATCGAGCTCGAAACGCGGTTCACGTTCTGAGGCGGCCTTTCGCGGAGTTGTAGCGCCGGTCTATGACCGGCGGCCTGTAGCGGCGATGTCCTCATCGCCGCTTCCTGTGGGCTGCGGCCTCTCTCCGCCGGATGGCGAGGAGTGAAGGACTGCACTGGAGCGCATCTCAGAGATTGGCCGCGCTCGGATTTCGCAGGAACGCCGCGGCCCGGCGAAGGCGCGCGACCACGCGCGCGCGGCCGAGCACGGCATCCGCCTCAAACCATCCCGGCTCCAGAAGTCACCCTGCCCGCCGGAGACGCTTGAATCCTTCGATAATGAACATGCGCATAAGGACTTGGTAAGGGACGCCTCGGGCCTTCGCTTCGGCCTTGAGATCCTCGACCAACTGCGGGTCGAGAGCCACAGAGGTCGGCTGCTTGCGAGACGTTCGCGCTCTCTTCATGGCCGCTCGAATCTTGGACGACTCAAAGCTGACTTTCTTATAGTCGGACTCATTCTTGACGTAGCGCGGCATAGAACTTCCTCTCCTTTCCGTTCATGGCACGAGCCGAGATCACCCGAATCCTTTGGTCCCGCAGGGTGAACGCCACAAACAGCAACTTGCCCTTGGCCGTTTCTCCCAAGACGCCAAATCTCGGCTCCAGCGGAGATGGTTCGTACTGCTCACCAAGCGGAATGAACCGGCGCTCGGTGAAGGCTTCTTCCGCTTCGGGGCAGGTGACGCCGTGCTTTTGGAGACTCTTGGTGGTGTTTGCGGCGTCCCAGTCGAAGGAGAAATCGGCGAGCGCAAACAACCAGTCCCACAACCATTGCGCGAACCTGAACTTTGCCACAGGTATAGTGTATCACACTATCTACCCAGGTCGCAATCTGTTGGGTTGGTTGGCGCAGAGCTTCGCTCTGCGGCCGAGCGGATTTCAATTGTTGCCCGCGCTCGGATTTCGCAGGAATGCCGCCGCGCGGTGAAGGCGCGCGACCACACGCTCGCGGCCAAGCGCGGCCATTACCTCGAACAATCCTGGCGCGACGCCCTGGCCCGTCAGCGCCACCCGCGAAGCGTTGATGAGCAGTCCTGCCTTCAGGTTTCTCTCTTCCGCCAAGCCGCGCAAGACTTTTTCGGTTTCGGCGGCATCGAAGGTCTCGGCCTTCTCTAATCGCGCTGCGAGCGCGTCGAGATAATCCGCCAGCGCAGCGTCTTTCCAAAACTTTTTGCGCGCTTCCGGATCGTAATCGAATTCGTCGGAGAAAAACGCCCGGCCCGACTGGACAAAATCTTTCAAGCTGCGCGCGCGCGTCTGCAGCAGCAGCACGCTCCGCTCGAACTTCTCGCGTTCATGCGCAGGGCTTGCCGCATGCTGCCGCCGCACTTCTGCAATTTCGTCTCGAACTTCTGGCTTCTGATTTCTGATTTCTAATTTCTGATTTCCGCCTTCCGAATCCTGAATCCTGAATCCTGGATCCTGTCTTCCGGCCTCCGGCCTCCGGCCACTGAATCCTGAATCCTGAATCCTGAATCCTTCTTTTCGGAGTTCCTCCTCGACCAGCGGCAACAGCCTCTCGCGCGGCAGGTGCCGCAGATATTCCGCGTTCATCCACGCCAGCTTTTCGAGATCGAAGACCGCGTTCGATTTCGACACCGCCGAAAGCTCGAACGATTGCACCATTTCTTCGGGCGGCACGATTTCCTTGCCGCCCGGCGGAGTCCATCCGAGCAGCGCGAGGAAATTCACCAGCGCCTCGGGCAGCACGCCCTGATCGCGATACGCGCCGACCGCGGTCGCCCCGTGGCGCTTGGAGAGCCGCTGCTTGTCGGGGCCGAGAATCAGCGGCAAGTGCGCGAAGCGTGGCACCGTCGCGCCGAGCGCGCGATACATGAGGATTTGCTTGGGCGTGTTCGAAAGATGGTCGGCGCCGCGAATGACGTCGGTGACGCGCATGTCGAGATCGTCGGCGACCACGCCGAGATGATAAGTGGGATGGCCGTCCGAGCGCGCCAGAACGAAATCCTCGATGTCGGCGTTCGAGACTTCGATGCGGCCGAAAACCTGATCGTCAAACGCCGTCGTGCCGGAGTGCGGCACGCGGAAGCGCAGCGCATACGATTGGCCGGCGCTGCGGCGGCGCGCGATTTCGTCCGCGCTCAGGTGGCGGCACGCGCCGTCGTATTTCCACGCGCGATGCTCGGCTTCGGCGTGCGCGCGTCGGGCCTGCAATTCTTCCGCTGTGCAAAAGCAGGGGTACGCCGCGCCGGATTTTTCAAGCTGCGCCACCACTTGGCGATAGCGTTCCTGCCGCTCCGACTGGCGATAGGGCCCATGCGCGCCGCCGACCTCGGGGCCTTCGTCCCACGCGAGGCCGAGCCAGCGCATGCTCTCGAGTATGGCGGTCTCGAGCTCAGGCTTCGAGCGATCCACATCCGTATCCTCGATGCGCAGGATGAAGACGCCGCCGTGATGCCGCGCGTAGAGCCAGTTGTAGAGCGCCGTGCGCGCGCCGCCTACGTGCAGATAGCCGGTGGGCGAGGGCGCGAAGCGGACTCGAATGTCAGCCATCAGATCCTCGCTCCAACTAACATAGCACAGCCGCGCGGATTGGATGAGTGGCGGCCCACCCGAAACGCGAGGCGGCCTACGATGGAGCCAGAAGCGGAGCAGGGTGAAGATTCCGTGTCAGTTGTATCACCGGTATCACGGGTATCATCAGGACGGGACGATTTCCCGGCCAAAACCTACCGACCGGTCGGTAGGTCAATCCGCCGACCCCAGACAAAATGTCCCAAACACGCCTCGTGGGTGTGCCGGTTGTATCTTTCTCACCGGGCGCTGCAGGCAACGCCTCATTCGACCGGTTATCGCGGTGCTTGCCAAAAGTGTTCACGCTTACTGCAGACAAAGGGCAGCCCGACCGGTTCAGCCGGCCGCCGGAGGGTGGCCACGGCGCGGCGAGCGCGTTCAGGACTGCTTCGGGGAATATGTCCGAAAACCCGGCGGACCAACGGGCCTGAACCTGCCGTTTGAAGCCGCCCGCGCAGTGAAACCTGCGGTCATCACTTCGAAGTGATGCGGAGCCATGTCATCCGAGGGCAGTCTAATGGCCGATAGCCCACCTGACGGTCAGGGTGAGGGAGAAGTTCCGCTGCAAGGTTGCACTTCCCGAGCCGATGGTCCCGGTCACGGTCAGCGAATACGTCCCGGCGGGTGTGCCGGGCACAGGGATGACGTTATTGGACCCGCCGCCTAGGCCGCAAGCCGCCCAGAGCAAGACCGCGGACACCGCCAGGGCCAAGAGACAAAGTCCTGCCCCGTGCCCGAAAGTTGGACGGTTTGCGGGCTGCCGGGCGAGGTGGACCCGATGACCAGGGTGCCCATGCGTGTTCCCCCGCCGCGGCGCGACTAAGGCCGTCATTCATTTGCCGCGAGAATGACGCTTGGCCGCGTGGCGCAGAGTTGTTCTCAACTCTGCGGCACTTCGACGTTGATTTATCGGGCGCAGAGAAGAACCGTAGAGTCTCTGGCAAGCCCGACTTTGCCGCTATAATTCCCAGGTCTTGTATCGGCAAACGCGGTGTGTTGCACACGTACAAAATAGGTCTGAAAATCGCTTTCAGAGGTAATATGATAAGGTGGGATAGCTTTAACGAGTGGGACCTCTTTGGTTCAGGTCAGACATGCGGAGTTCTAAGAAGGTAAACCCGAACGTGTGGCAAGAGAAGAGCGGCCTGATTTGCCTACAGGAGATCGTCAAGGAATTGAAGTGCCTTTGGCGACCGACGCCAAACGACGACCACGGGATCGACGGTGAGGTTGAAATTGTCATCGGCGACACCCCGACGGACCAACTCATAAAGGTGCAATGCAAGTCCGGCAGATCATATATTCACAACGCTAGGTTCGGACGCTTTGACTACTACGCGAGCGAACCCGACTTGAAGTACTGGAACGGGTGCAACGTCCCTGTCATCCTCGTTATTCACGACCCTGATGTCGGCAAACTTTACTGGCGGCACGTGCAAGCGTACATTAGGTCTAATCCATCCGTATGGAGCAAGCCGCACGCCATTCGGTTCTTTAGTCGCTCTGACGTGTTTGATGATCGGTCGTACGTCAAATTGTGCAGCCTCGTAATAACGGAGGAGGCCGAGCTTAATGACCTGCTTAAAGACTCCGTGCAGGAAACCCTCAGGTCTAACCTTCTGCCTGCTATCGAAACTCCCAAGACGCTCTTTCATTTTTCAATTGCAGTGAAGGCCGCCTCCGAGCTTTCCGAAAGCGGGGTGTCCTTCCCAGACCGGCTGTTTTCAAAGGGAGAAGGGGGCGTGTTCTTCACCTTTCAAGATCCGTTGGTCGAGGGCTTCGCCGCTCGGGCATGGCTGGATCAAGCCTCCGTCGGGAGCATTGACGTATGTGAGTTTCTGCGAGAAAAACGGGGTCAAAGAGTTATCGTGGAGCTTTCTAACAAGGCTTTGGCCGTTGACCTTCAGTCACGCGGATTACTTCAGAGAGAAAAAGGACACAGGTTCTTCTTCCCCCCTGGAGAAGGCCCAAAGGCGCGCGAGATGACGTGGCAAACCCCTTTCCGCCAAGCCTCACGTAAGGTCGCTTATCCCTACGTCAGCAAGAAAACCGGCCAAACCGCCTTCTGGGTGCACCATTCCCTCCGTGTATGGTTCAAAGCTCTGCAATCTCAATGGATGTTGCAGTTGGAACCGGGCTACGTCTTTACAAGGGATGGGGCGACCTTTGTGGCCTCAGAGCATGTTGGAAGGCTCACAACCAAGAAAATATCATACGAAAGAAATCAACAGGTGTTGAACCATCTACTTTTCTGGGCATGGTTTCTCGATAGAGGCGAAGGTTGGATTGCCATTCCATGTGCGGAACAACGGTACCTGTTTGAAAACAGCTACGTCGGGGGTCGAACGTCGTTCGGCATCCCTACGGACAGAAAAAGACTGACGGAACTAATCGAGGCCAGTCCCGACATCGACTGGGAAGAACTCGAGCGAGGCCTGCCTGATGAGACCCCAGAGCGGGAGCGAACATAAAACCCCAGCGGTGCCCTTCTCTTCGAGGGTTCAGGTTGACCTTGAGCTACTGGAAGAGCCACTTCTCCTATTTCACCAGGGCGTCCCCCGACAAAGTCCGAAAGCCGGTCTGTCAGAAGCAGGGCCTGTAGGTATTGACGTCGGAGCGCACCGACGGGAGATTCTCGTTGACATTGTAGGTAGCGGTCAAACAATGGATCAAGCGGCTCAGTGGTTCGAGCGACTCAGATCAACTATTCCCCCCCGGAGCGGGAAGGATCGCCAATCGCCGGAGTTCCCTGGGTTCAGCTTGGAATCTAAGTTTGAATCCGAGTTTAAGGTGACGTACCGCCCGCAGGCGAAGGTGACTGCAACCGAGATCAGCAATGTAGTCACTTCAGCCGATAAAACCGTGGGCTTCCAGCAAGCCATCGATCTCTTGGCGGAAAAGATAAAGGGCGTGTGTGAGGAAAGCCCACCCGACATCGTGGTGTGCGCACTTCCCGACGAGCTTGTCGAATATTGTGCAGAAGCAAGCACAGAATTTATTGAAACCTCCCGTGCGTCTGCGCGGAGCCCGCGGGAGAAACTCTTCAGGAGGATGGCCCGGATCGAACTCGCGACGGGACAAATGCATTTGGCGCGAAAGCTCTTTTGCGAGCCTGGGAAGGGGGAGGATTTCATAGGTCGCAATCTCAGACGAGCGCTTAAGGCAAGAGCGATGCCCGTGAATCGCCCAATCCAAATTGTAACCTCGAGGCTTTTCAGCGACGCGGCCGGAGGACAAGATGCTCCCACCAAGGCCTGGAATTTTTGCGTCGCGATGTACTACAAGGCGGGCGGCCTGCCTTGGAGGCTAGAGAAGCTCAGCAGAGACACTTGTTTCGTCGGTGTGTCATTTTTTCGGAATATGGCCGACAAATCTCACCTCATGCAGACGAGTTTGGCCCAGGTATTCAGCGGTGAGGGGGACGCTGTTGTAATACGCGGCCGGAAGTTCCAGTGGAAACATGATTATGAAAGATCGCCACACCTTGGTCGAGAGGATGCCACGGACCTTATTTCTCTGGCATTGTCGGAGTACGAGAAAGCCACTGGAGGCGTGAGGCCTCGACGTGTAGTGATCCACAAAACTTCGGCCTTTTGGCCGTTCGAGCACGAGGGATTCACAGAGGGGCTCACTTCGGCTTCGGTCAGGGAGCACGCCTTCGTGAATCTGCAGCAGTTAGGAATTCGCTTTTTCCGTGAGGGCAAGTACCCACCTCTCCGGGGAACATACTGCCGACTGAATTCGAGTAAACACATCCTGTTCACATTGGGTTACATCCCGTTTCTAGGAACTTACCCTCGCCCGTACGTTCCAGAACCGTGGGAACTGTGCAGCTATTCGGGCGATTCGTCGCCTCGAAGGCTGTTCCAAGAAATCCTTGCTCTTACGAAGATGAACTATAACAACGCTTTTGGGACGGACAATGAGCCGATAACCATTCGGTTTGCGCGGAAAGTTGGTGAGATCATTTCCTATGTTCCAGAGGGCGATCCGATCCAGCCCAGCTATCGGTTTTACATGTAGACGAATTGCAGGCGGGTAGCCTCGGCACGCGTTTTGTGCCGTGAGCCTGTCTCGGACGGGCGGCGGGGTGAGGTAGGGGCGATTCATGAATCGCCCCTACGATTAAGGCGGCGGTGAGACACCGCCGCTACAGCCGGCCCTCACCCGGTCACGCTCCGCGTGACCGCCCTCTCCCGAGGGGAGAGGGCGGGTAGTGACGGGGCGAGTCTCCGTACGATTGGTCCCCCTCTCCCAGGGGGAGAGGGGCAGGGGTGAGGGGTTACGTTTGGCGCTGGGCAAACCGGCGGCGAGATCCGTCGGCCGACGGACCGCTACAGCGCGGGCGCTTTTCCCGTCATAACCACTTCTGAACGTTCTTGGAAAGTTGTTTCCAAATATCAAACCCCTCTTCACATTTATCAACGCTAGAAATTTAATTTGGCCAAGCGGATTTTATCTTCGCCAGAAAAACTATTTGTTTGACGAAAAGTCCACCTGCCCGTAGTGTCGAATGTCGGGGTCAAAGCTCAGAGCAAAACTTACACAAACCATCTGCAATCGTTCCGGGGGGAGAAAGAGACATGCAGCATCATGAAGAACTCTATCAGGACACTTGTTGCCTTGACGGTCGCCGGACTGATGCTTGCCGCTTCGCCGGCTTTGCGGGCCGCCGGCCCGGGCGCTGAGGCCGCGGCAACGCCCGCCCAGCCCGCGGCTAAACCGGCTCCCGCGCCCGACCCGGCCGCGCGAGTGGAAGCGCTGGAAGAGACCGTGCGGCAGCTCCAGGCCGAACTGGAGCAGGTGAAGAAACAATTGCAGGCAGCGCCCGCGGCTTCGGCCGGCGACAAGGCCGAGGATTCAACCGCAGCCGCTCCCGCGGCAACACCCGTCACGGCGGCTTCCGCGGCCAGCGCGTCGCCCGCAACTTCCAGCCCCTTTGATTCCATTTCCATCAACGGCTTTGTGGACGGCTACTACAGCTATAACTTCCAGCATCCGCACGGCGTTGCCGCAAGTGTTCCGGCCGGAAACTCCGGCACCGAGCTGACGCCTTTCCGCGCTTTCAGCGCGCCGACCGACTCGCTCTCGCTCAACATGATCGAGCTGACCATGTCGAAAACGCCGGACGCGAGTAACAGCCGGCTGGGATTCAACCTGACCATGGGCTACGGCAACGCCATGAACGTGGTGAACTCGACCGACCCGGCGGGCCTGGGATTTGCCCAGTATTTGAAAGAAGGTTACGTCTCCTATCTTGCGCCGGTGGGCAAGGGCTTGCAGATTGACTTCGGCAAGTTCGTGACGCCCTTCGGCGCCGAAGTCATTGAGACCAACGCCGACTGGGACTACTCGCGCGGCATCCTGTTCACCTACGCGATTCCGTTCTACCATTTCGGCCTGCGCTCCAGCTACGCCTTCAGCGACAAGTACAACGCCTCGTTCTTCCTCGTTAACGGCTGGAATGATATCCAGGACAATAATTCAGGAAAGAGTTATGGCGTCTCGTTCGGCTGGAACCCGACGAAGAAGATCGCGGTCATCCAGAACTACATGGTGGGGCCGGAACAGTTCATGGACAACGGCGACATCCGGCAGATGTTCGACACCGTGGTGACCTACAACCCCACGTCGAAGCTTTCGCTGATGTGGAACTTCGATTACGGGCGCGACACCCCCAACGGCACCACCACGCCGGTCTGGTGGAGCGGCATCGCGGCTTACGCCAAGTACGCTTTCAACGAGAATTACGCCGTCGCGACGCGCTACGAGTTCTACGACGACCACAACGGCTTCACCACCGGCACGCCGCAGGACTTGAACGAATTCACGCTGACGTTCGACCGCACGGTCTCCCGGCACCTGCTGACGCGCTGGGAGTTCCGCCGCGATATGTCGAACCAGCCCACCATGCTGCGCGGCACGGTTCCGACAACCGCGCAGAACACCGTTTCCGGCGGGCTGATCTACGCCTTCGATATCCACGAAGGCCACTGAGGTGCGGCTTCGTCCGCATCCCTACGAGTTCGCGATGTATTTCGACGTTTAAGGAGGAACAAGTGGCAGCGAATCGGCAACAAGGTAGTTACCTGGTGTTTTTCTTAGTGGGCTTCACGGCTTTGGTGGCCGGACTGGCCGCGTGGTCGTCGAGCGCCGGGCTGGGCGTTGTTTTCACGCTCGCGGGGCTGGCGTGTCTGGTTTATTCGCTCGCAGGATTTTACCGAATCAAACGCCTGGAATTCACGGAATAAGGCCAAGGCAAGGTCAACGAAAGATCGCCGGATAAGTCCGGGCCTTGCAGGGCCCGGTCCAACAAGCAACTCTGAAGGGAGACGCGCATGAAAATCCTCGGTTTGTTGTTTGCGGTCGGAGGCTGGCTGATTCCCATCTTCGGGCTTGCCCTGACGGGTTCCGCCGCCCTGCGACTGGTCATCTGCCTGGTGGGAATTGGGATGTGCCTGGTGGGCATCCTGGGGTTCTTGAATCCCGCCTACGTGAAAGACGCAGTCTGGAAGAAGTAGCTTGAATACGAATTGGAGGAGGATAAGTGTTCCTGCGTACTCGAAACCTTAAGAAGTGGATTCCCCTCGCGGTTGGTTTCTCGCTTTTGCTATGCGGGCCGGCGGCTTGGGCACAGAGCCAATCCCCCCCGATGGCCAACGCCCACGCCGCTCCCGCGCCCGTCTCGCTCGATGCGCCGGTGAACGTCAATCAGGCCAATCCGCCTTCGGCGGACGTCATGGCGAAGGGCGATCCCTCGGGGACCCTGACCGGCAACATTGACGACGTCGCGGTGTCAGACGCGAAAAAGGGTCTGACCATGGGCGACGCGCTGAACCAAGTCGGGCAGAACAAAATCGCCATCAACTTCGTCTGGACGCTCATCACGGGGTTCCTGGTGATGTTCATGCAGGCGGGCTTTGCGGCGGTTGAGACCGGCCTGTGCCGCGCCAAAAACGCCAACCACACCATGATGATGAACTTCATGGTGTACGGCTTCGGGTTGTTCGCCTACTGGGTGTGCGGCTACGCCATACAAATGGGAGGCGTCGGCGCCGTGGGCAACCTGGGCGGCACCGCGCCCCTCAGCTCGGAATTCTCCATCAATCTTTTCGGCAAGAGCTGGGGGCTGTTCGGACTGCACGGGTTCTTCCTGACGCAGGGCGCCACGTTTGACGTGGCCGTGCTGGTGCTGTTCCTGTTCCAGATGGTGTTCATGGACACGGCGGCCACCATCGTGACGGGCGCGGCGGCGGAGCGCTGGAAGTTCGCGGCGTTTGCGATTTCCTCCGTCTTCCTCGCGGCTATCACGTATCCCTTGTTCGCCAACTGGGCCTGGGGCGGCGGGTGGCTTTCCGGGCTGGGCGCGAACTACGGACTCGGGCACGGCTACTGCGATTTTGCCGGCTCGGGCGTGGTGCACGCCGTGGGAGGCTTGACGGCGCTGGCGCTGGCCATCATGGTGGGGCCGCGCATCGGCAAGTTCAACCGCGACGGCTCCTCCAACGCCATTCCCGGCCACGACATCACCATGGTGCTGATCGGCTGCTTCATCCTGGCCTTCGGGTGGTTCGGATTCAATCCCGGTTCCACGCTGGGAGCCTCGGGCAACGGCGCGCTGCGCATCGGCACGATTGCGGTCGCGACCATGCTCGCCGGCTGCACGGGATCTTTCGGCGCCATCTTCTACATGTGGATCCGGTACGGGAAGCCGGACGCTTCGATGACCGGCAACGGCCTGCTGGCCGGCCTGGTGGCTATCACGGCGCCGAGCGGCTTCGTCAACACCGTGGGCGCGGCCATCATCGGCTTCGTGGCCGGCGTTCTGGTTTGCCTGAGCGTCGAGTTCCTGGATCGCAAGTGCCACCTTGACGATCCCGTCGGCGCCATCTCCGTTCACGGAACCAACGGCTTGTGGGGTGTGATCTCGGTCGGCCTCTTTGCCGACGGCACGTCCAACTACGGTGGAAGCTGGAACGGCGTGAACGGCTCCGTCACCGGCTTGTTCTACGGCGGCGGCGCGGGCCAGCTTGTGGCGCAACTGGTCGGCGTGGTCACGCTGCTCGGCTTCGTCTTCAGCCTGTCGTTTGTGTTCAACATTCTGGTGGACTACGTGGTGGGCCAACGGGTCAGCCCGGAGAGCGAGCTCGAAGGGCTCGACCTTCCGGAAATGGGCGCCGCGGGCTATCCCGAGTTCGTCCTGAAAGCCTATCGCCAGACAACTCCGATCAGCGGCGTGGGAGAAGCCGCCCGCGCTTGATCGGATGGGTCCGTCCGCTGACGGACCACGAGACGCCGCCGGCGGCCATCAGGCGAAGCTGGCTTGGGCCGCCGGCGAATTCTGAGATAAGGGGGGAATGCATGGCTGACACTTTGGAAATCGTCGGGTCGTTGGAAGAAACGGAGGGCAGGCAGGCGCTGGAGCGGCTGCCTGCCTCAACGCTTTCTGCGGACGTTTCGCTTTCTTTCCAAGAGGGTCTTGAGCTTCTCAACCACGGAGAGGCGGCGGAAGCGGCGCAACGCTTCGAATGGGCGCTGGAGCGGGCGCCGCTATTTGCCGACGGGCATGTGGCGCTGGGCATTGCTTACGCCGTCCAGGCCAAAGTCTATCCTTCTCTCGATCATCTGGAGCTGGCCGCGAAGCTCGAGCCGGACAATTTCTACGCGCACTTCAAACTCGGCCAGCTCTTTTTCAAACTGCGTGTTCCGCAAAGAGGCTATGAGGCGATGAGCCGCGCGCTCGATTGCGCCTCGAACCCTGCGGAACGCCGGCTGGTGGCGCAAATGCTGCGCGAGGAAAAGCAGCGGGAAAAAACCGCCTACCGCCGGCCCTGGTGGAACAAGCCTTTTTCGCAAGTGGCGCTCGTGGCGGGCGCCAGCCTGATGGTGGCGCTGATCGCGGCATTGTTTGCCCACCTGCACTGATTCGCAGCGCCGGATAGATCTGGAATAACGGGGGGAAAATGGCCATTCATTCTTTGAGCAACACTCGCAACCTGTTTTGGGAAGCAGCCAAACAGCAAGGCCCGGCGCTGGCGAGCGCCGCCACGGCCGCGGTTGTCGTCGTGGCGCTCTTCCACGCGCCGCTGGGAGCCACGCTGGGCGGTTGCGGACTGGCGCTGGCTCTCTTGTTTGCCCGGACGTGGCGCAATCTCAAGTCGTCCTGAGCGCCGCGAGGCAAGACCAGGCTTTGGATTCATGGACCTCTCGCTGCAAATCCTGCTGTTTGTCGCGCTGCTCATCCTGCTGGCGAAAGCCGTGGGAGGACTGAGCGGGCGCATGGGGTTTCCCGTCGTCCTGGGCGAGCTGATGGCGGGCGTGATTCTCGGCCCGACGCTTCTCGACGTTTGGCGGCTGCCGTGGTTTTCCGCCGGCGCGCATTCGGGCGCAGCGGCGGCGCTTTCGCTGCCCGCGGTCGTCAAAGTCCTGGCGCAATTGGGCGTCGTGGTGCTGATGTTTCTGGCGGGTCTCGAAACCGACATAGAAATGATGAAGGACAGCGTGGGACCGGCGTTCTGGTCGGCGTCGGGCGGAGTCATCCTGCCGCTCGCGGGCGGAGCCGCGCTGGCGCGCGCGGTGGGGTTCGGCTGGGCCGAGGCGGTGTTTATCGGGACCGTGCTCACGGCCACCAGCGTTTCCATTACCGCGCAGACGCTGATGAATATGGGCCGGCTGAGGACCAAAGTCGGTTCCACCATTCTCGGCGCGGCGGTGATTGACGACGTGCTGGGGCTGATGGTTCTTTCCTTTGTCGTCGCCGCCGAGGGCAATTCCGCGTTGCACAGTTCCGGCTGGTCGGGCATCGGCATGACGCTGCTGCGCGCGGTGGTGTTTCTCGGCCTCAGCTTCTGGCTGGGCCCGCCGCTGATGCGCAGGTTGTTTGACCGCCATGACCGTTTCCGCGAGCCGCACACTTCGGTGGCCGTGGCGCTAGGCACGTGCTTCATCTTCGCTTTCCTAGCCGAATACGCTGGCGGGATGGCCGCCATTACGGGCTCCTATCTTGCCGGACTTTTCATGGCGATGACGGCGGGCCGCGAGCGGCTGCTGGTAGATCTCCGCGCCATGAGCAATTCCTTCTTTGCGCCGCTCTTCTTTGTCTCCATCGGGCTGGAAATCAATGCGCGCGAGCTGGGCGGCCAGTTCGGATTCTTCACGCTGCTTTTCGTGCTGGCCGCGGCAGGGAAGGTGCTGGGCTGCGGGGTGGGCGCGTGGTTCAAGGGAATGAAGGTCCGCGACTCCGTGGCGGTGGGCGTGGGCATGATTCCGCGCGGCGAGGTGGGCCTGATTACCGCCAGCATCGGCTGGGCGGCAGGCGTCATCGGTGGACCGGTTTATTCGCTGCTGGTCATCGTCGTCCTGGCCACAACGCTGATCACGCCGGTGCTGCTGCGCGTTGCCCTGCCGCACGAGCCCGCGGTTGCGCCCGTCGAGAGCGCCGCCCTGGCGGCGGATATGGCGGGAGAGTCTTGAAGGGCGCCGGAACGCCCGACGAGCATGGTTTTTTGCGGTCGAGCGGGTCCCCGGCCGCGCGCGTCCCCACGGTTGGGCCCGATTCTATTCCAGACCATCGAATGCGAGGAAACTCAACTTATGACGAAGATTGAAGCGATCATCCAACCTTCGCGGCTCGACGCGGTGAAAGCGGCGCTGCAGGAGGTTGGCGTCGAGGGCATGACCATCTGGGAGGTGCGCGGGCACGGCCGCCAAAAAGGCCACACCGAAGTTTACCGGGGCAACGAGTATTCCGTGGACCTGCTGCCCAAAATCAAGCTCGAAGCGGTCATCCCCGATCAGCTCGTGGATAACGCCGTCGCCGCCATCCTCAAATCGGCCAAAACCGGCAAGATCGGCGACGGCAAGATCTTCCTGAGCAAGCTGGATGAGGCGATCCGCATCCGCAACGAAGAGCGGGGCGAGGCCGCGCTGTAGCGTTCACAGTGTTTTCCGTCAGCGCTGCGGCGGGCGGCCGTCGGCGCGCCGCTCCCTAGCCGCCCGCTCCAGCCTACGGATAGGTATTGACGCCGGACGGCGGTTTGTGTATATTCGCTTTCCAGGAATGGCCGGACTTCACCGGCACGCTTGGAGGAAGCGGGCTGACGAAGGGTCGGCGTTCCGTTCCACCCCCCTCGACACGCCAGGCGAAGGGAATCCTGAAAGCATGATGCAGAAGATGCCGGAAGCGGCAGGCAGGTGTGCGGGCCGCCCGCGGATTCTCCTGGGATGTTAACCGTCTTTCGCCACGCGTCCATATACTTGTTGTTGCCGGGCATTTCCGCCGCCTTGGTGTCGGTGTTTCTGCTTTACCGCTGGGCGCGCTCGCGGGCGGAGAAGTCGTTTAACGAAGCCGCGCTGCTGCGCTACTCCAATCTTCACCTCTTCGCGACGATTCTTTTCGAAAGTGAGAACCCTTCACAAGTCGTCGAGCAAACGCTCGAGCGCACCCTGCAGGCGCTGGCCTCCCAGGACGGCTGCCTCCTTCTTCAACCGCCTCCGCGCGACGCGGCGGAAGAACTGAGCTGCACCAGCGCGCGCGGCCTCTCCCCGCAACTCAAGGCGCGCCTGGCGGAGGGAGCGTTGCGCAACTTCCTGGTTTCGAGCGCCGACCGCTGGGGCGGATTGATGATCTTCCCCGACCTGCAAAAGCCGGAGCTGGCGGTCGCCTGGCAGCGCGACCCGCAGTTCCTGGAATTCCAGAACCTTTTCGCCGCTGAAGGCGTCAGGACGCTGGTGGTTTTGGGCCTGCGCGTGAATGAGAAGTGCTGCGGCGCGCTCGCCGTGGGCAGCCGGCAGCGGCGGACTTATCTGCCCGGTGAGCTCAGGTTGATGCTTGGAATCAGCGCCCAGATCAGCGTGGCGCTGGAAAACCGTTTCCTGCAGAAAGCGGCCGAGCGGCACCAGGCGGAATTGCGCCTGCTGCACCACCTCGGCGAAGCGCTTTCGACCACCTTTGATTCCCAGGTTCAACTCCAGATTTTGCGCCGCGAACTGAAGGGGCTGCTGGGCGAGGCCAATTTCGCCCTGGCGATTCAGGACCCCGCCGACATGCGCGTGGATTACACTTACGCCTCCGAGGACTCGAACGGCCTGCCCAAGGGCGAAGGGCTGATGGAATACGTCCTGCACTCGCGCGCGCCGCTGATGCTGAGCACGGATTTCGACGCCGCTTCCCGCAGTCTCTCCATCGAGCCGACCGAGTACATTCTCTGCACGGGCGGCCAGCCCTCTTCGTCGCCGGAATTCCAGAAGGCCGTGCGCGGCATGGGCATGAGCCGCAACGGTCCGCGCATCCGCACCTGGTGCGGCGTTCCCATTCATTTCTCAGACAACTCGGTGGGTGTGCTGGCGCTAGTGGACTATGAACGCGAGCGGGCGCTCAACCAAAAACAGTTTGAATTCCTGCAAGTGCTGGCGGGCGGAGTGGCGGTTTCGCTGGAAAACGCGCGCCTCTTCCAGCGCGAGCAGCGCCGCGCGCGGCACCTCGCTTTCTTGAACGAAATCGGCCGCAAGGCCGCGGCCGTGCTCAATCCGCAGGAGCTGCTGGCGAGCATCTGCCCGCAAATCCGCCAGGCCTTCGGCTATGACTTGGTCCGCATCGAGGCCGGCAACGGCGTCCCGGAGGAGCTGGAAGTCGCCGCCGAAGACGGCCACTCGACGCAAGTGCTCGGCCGTCACTTCAAGCCTGGGGAAGGGTTTGCCGGCGTCGCGGCGGCGAGCGGCGAGCCGGTCCTGACCAACAGCGTCGAGCGCGACGAGCGCTACATCCCGCTCGAACCCAACATCGCCTCGGCGCTCAGCCTGCCGCTCAAGTACGGCGCCGAGACCCTGGGCGTGCTCAGCATCGCCAGCTTCAAAGAGGACAGCTTCGCCTCGCAGGACGTGCTGACCCTGCGCACCCTGGCCGACCAGCTTGCCGTGGCCCTCTACAACGCGCGCGCCTATCAGAAAGCCACCGAGCAGGCCATCACCGACGGGCTGACGCAGCTCAAAACGCATCGCTTCTTCATGGAGGCGCTCGACTCCGAATGGCGCCGCGCGCCGCGCGCCGGGCACCACTTCTCGCTCATCATGATGGATCTGGATAATTTCAAGTCCGTCAACGACCGCTCCGGGCACCTGGAGGGCGACCGCATCCTGACCGCCGTGGCGCGGCTGATCGAGGCTCGCTCCCGGCAATCGAACGTCGTGGCCCGCTACGGCGGCGACGAATTCGCCATCCTGATGCCCGAGGGGAACGTCGAGCAGGCGGAGATCCTGGCCGAACGCCTGCGCTCCGCCATGGCCGCCGATCCTTTCCTCGCCAGCCACGCGGTGACGGCGAGCTTTGGCATCTCCTCGTTCCCCGTGCACGGCGCAGCCCCGGAAGAAATCCTGCGCGTGGCCGAGGCGGGCATGTACCTGGCCAAGCATCACCATGGCAACTGCGTGCGCGTGGCCTCGCCCGAAGCCGTGTCCGGCAAGGGCCAGTGGGAACACCAGCTCATCGAGGCTTACCTGGGCGTGGCGGTCAAGCGCATGTTCGCGACCGGCCCGGAGGCCTTCAACCAGTATTTCCAGCGTTTCCAGCAGGCCGCGCAAAAGGCCGGCGACGAAGGCCTTTCGCTGCTCGATACGGTGACCGCGCTGGCCTTCGCCATTGACGCCAAGGACCACTACACCCAGGGCCATTCCCAGTCCGTCTCTCGCCTGGCGGCGCAGATGGCGCGCTACATCGGCCTGGGCGAAGCGGAAGTGGAGGAAATCCGCCTGGGCGCCATCCTGCACGACATCGGTAAAATCGGCGTGCCCGAAACCCTCCTCAACAAGCCCTCTAGGCTCACGCCGGACGAATACGAAATCATGAAGAGCCACACCGTCCTGGGGTGGAAGATCCTCGAGCCGCTCAGAGTGAAATCCATCGAGCGCATCCGCCGCATGGTCCGCCATCATCACGAGCGCTTCAACGGCAAGGGGTATCCCGACGGGCTGGTGGGTGAAGACATCCCGCTCGGCGCGCGCATCATCTCCATTGCCGACTCGTTTGACACCATGGTCTCGCGCCGCGTTTACAAAGAAGGCGTGCCGGTGGCCGAGGCGCTCCAGGAAATCCAGCGCGTCGCCGGCGAACACTTTGATGCCGCGCTCGTCGTCGCCTTTCTCCAATCACTGGAAGCGATGCGCGATCCCAATGCCCGCGCCCGCACGGACCAAGCCGCCAGTTAGCTGACCTCTCAGAAATCACCAGAGCAGACGGGAAGTCCACTCCGCCCCCGGTACTTGCGGAAGGAGATGGGTCGGAAGTAGGGGTCTAGGATTTCGGCTCGTTTGCGGCGGGGTCTTTCGGGGCCGGCTCTGCGCTGAGAATGCGGGCCGCCTGTTCCAGCCGGCGGCGTATCTCGTGCGTCGCTTCTTCGGTTTGGGCGCGATGGGCCGCCAGCGCCGCGCCCGTGAACTCCTGTACGCGGCGCTCGAAGGTATCGAGGGAATTCTTGAGCTGGGCTTCCAGCCGTGCCGCGGCTTGGTCGCCCCAGTCTTTCAAAACCACCGTCGCCATTCCAATCTGTTTATAGACTGCGTCGGCAGCTTCCTTGGCGGCGCCTTCCGCGCGGCTTTTGATCTCCGTTATCACGCGCTGGCCGGCCGCGCGGCCCTGCGCCTCAATCCGGCTGAGCATGGCCTGCTGCTCGGCCTCTCCCGCCTGGCGCAGGTTGCTGGCAACCTGCTGCGCGCCCTGCGCGACGTATTCCTGAAGCGTCCCCTGGAGCTGAAGGGTGAACTGCTCGGTTGCCGCGCGGGCTTCGCTCGAAAACGCTTCTACTGATTCGAGCGCCAGCGTGGCCAGCCGGCCCCGGGTTTCCTGAACCAGTTCCTGGGTCGCGGTTTCCAGCGTGCCCTTGCACAAATCCACCGCGTCTTCGGCCTGGCGGTGGAGCTGAGGGGCGTTGCTTTCCAGAATCCCGTCCGCGCTCTTCTGCAATTGCTCGGAGAATTCCTGCGCGCTCTTGGCCGCCAGCGAGCGGACGCTTTCGCGGATCTCCTCCCGCGCCCCCTTCAACTGGACCTCGGTGTAGTTGCGGAATCCTTCCTCCGCCGCCCCGGCCAGGTCGGCGAGCTGCTTGCGAAGTTTTTCCGCCTTGAACGTCAAATCGTGCTTGATGGATTTGGAGGACTCCCACAAGGCGGCGTTGGCTTCGTCGCCCGTCTTGCGGACGGATTCCGAGCTTTCTTCGAGTTGCTTCGCAATCCGCGACGAGGCCCGGTCGGCTTCCGATTGGCACGCTGCGCGGAATCTCGCCTGAGCGGCGGCGCTCTCTTCCTGCATCTCCTGCCGCACTTTTTCAATCAGGCTGCCGGTCCCTTCCAGAACGCTCTCCGTCCGGGCGCGCAGCGACTCCGCGAACTGATTCACTTGTCCGGCCGCTGATTTCTCAAGCGACGCCTTGAATTCCGCTTCGGCCACGCGCGCCGTCTCACCGGCTGACGTTTTCAATTTAGCGTCGAATTCGGCCGCCGCCGCTTGCGCTGCGCCTGCGATTTGCTCTTTGGCCAGGCTGACGGCGGTTTTCTGTTTCGCTTCCAGCTCCGGTCCCGATTCCTGCGTTAGCTTGGAAAGGTGCGTTTTCGCCTGTTTGGCGTAAGCGGCCACCGCCGCCGAAACCTCTTCCTGAAGCCGCTGTCCCGTTTCCGCGAGCAGTTCTTTTGAACTTGTTTCGAACTCGCTGCGCAGCCGGGCGGTGAATTCTTCCAAGGTTGATTGCGTAGCCTGGCGGGCGGCTTCCTTGGCCGCGGCTCGGTCACCCTCCATTTCCGCCTTCATGTTTGTTCGCGCTTCGCGCGCTTCGCCGACCAGGCTTTCGAGGCGAGTCGAAGCGGAATCGAGCCGGTTCTCCAGTTCTTCAAGCCGCTTTTCGGCCGAATGAGCGGATGCGATTTTCTCATCCAAGCCGGCGGCGTCGGCATGCGCAGAGGACCGTTCAGCTGCCGGGGGTGGGGCAGCCGTCCGCGGTTCCTGGCTGGCTGCTTCGGGCTGGGCAGGAGCCGTCGGTTCAGACGGGCTCGCCGAATCCGGCGCCTTTTCCGGCGCGGGCTCGTCCGATTTTTTCGCCCCGTTCGGCGAGGGCGGGGAATCGGCCGCCATGGGCGGCTCATTTCTCTCCGCCGCTTCGTGCCGGACCTCCATGGGTGTGACCGTCTCGGCTGACGGCGCGCCCTCCGCAGCCAGACCTTCCGGCGCAGCCTTCACGGGCGCAGGCGTTGACCCAGCGGCCGTGCTGGCAACCGCCTTCTCAGAAGTTGATTTGACGAATTTTGGGGCCGGCTCCTTCTCCCAATCCGAAGGTGGAAATCTTAGGCCCCAGATATTCTCAGGATCGAGAAGCTCGACGCTGACCTCGTACGGTGAATTGGGCGTGCGCCTTTCGCGCCGTTGCACCACGCGCGCCAAGCCTTTGCGCCCGAGGCTGATGTTCTCGATGCTGATTTCGGCGTCGGGCACCAGTAGATGGTTGACCGCAATCTCCCCCCCGTGCTTGTTCACATTCAGCGTAAACGTGTGTTCCTTGAAAGGATTGCCCGTGGCGTCCGTTCCGTTGACCAGAATCGGCACGGCCACAGAAAGGCGCGTGCTTCGCCGCCCGACGAGTACCGGGACTTCGGTGTGATTCGGCTTGGGAAGAATGGCCATAAAGTGTGGATTATCCCCAAGGGCAAGCTATAAGTCAACGTTACTACAGTACTTGGCCCCCCGGGTCCTCTGACAGGGTCTTGGGCCAACGAACCCAGCCAGGTCACGAACGGGAAGGCAGGGGGCGCGCTGCCTTAGCGGCTCAGGCGCAGCGGGCTGTAGAGCTCCGAGGGGGTGGTGGACTTACCGGTAAGTGTAAGCTCTGAAACCACTTGTGCGTTGGCGGGCGCAAGCAGAATCCCGTTGCGGAAATGCCCGGTAGAGAAAATCAGGTTCTTCAGTTCGCCGTGGCCGACGACGGGAAGATGGTCTTTGGTATCGGGCCTCAGCCCTGCCCACGCCCGGGTGAAGCGATAGTTCTTGATGAACGGCGCGATGCGCGAAACGCCTTCGATTACCGAGCGCATGCCTTCGGCGGTGACGGCTTTATCGTAGCCGGTGTATTCGGCGGTGGTTCCGGCCACCACCCGATGCGACGCGCGCGGCACCAGATAAAAATGCCCGGCGCGCACCACGTGCGGCAATTCGTCGGGAGATTCAAACTCGAGGATCTGCCCGCGGCAGGGCTGAAGTGATTTCTCCATCGCAGGCGATGCCGTCAAATCGCGCGACCAGCAGCCCGCGGCAAGAATGAATTGACTGGCTGAAACGGTCGTGCCGCCGCCGTTTCCGCCCACGGTGACGCTCTCGACCTTGCCGTCGGTTGCGTTCAGCTTCTTGACGTCGGAATGCGGGCGCAGCGTCACACCCAATCGCGTGCAAGCCTTGGCGAGCGCGCTCATCAGGCGGACGTTGTCCAGCCAGTGGTCGCCGGGAACAAACAGCGCCGTGCGAATCTCTGCCGCGAGGCCCGGCACGCGGCGGCGCGCTTCGTCGCCCGTCAGGAGTTCCAGCGGCAGGCCGCGCTTCGTTTGCACGTGATAGGTTTCCTCAAGCTCGTGGCATTCCGCGTCGCTGATTCCGACCAGCACGGCGCCGTCGGTGCGATAGCCCACTTTCTCGCCGCTCAGTTCTTCGATTTCGGCGACAAAACCCGGATAGAGGTCGCGGCTCTTCAGGCACAGGTCGGAAAAGGCGGGCGGCGAAATCATCTCGCCCTGCGGCGCGAGCATTCCCGCCGCCGCGCTGCTCGCCTCGGCGCCGATTTCACCGCGCTCGAGCACCGTGACTTTGGCCTTCGCCTGCGCCAGGCGCATCGCCACCGCGCATCCAATGATTCCTCCGCCGATGACGACAACATCGGCGCTTCCGTTTCCTTGAGCTTTGTTGTTCATAGTATTTTCAGTTTACTCGCATCGCGCCCCGTTGACCAGCCTGGCCCGTGAGTGGCAATAATAGAGCATGCCCGCACTAAGTCCCAAGAAACGAATAGAGATTCACTATATGCAGGAGGCCCGCCGGGCCTCGTCCATATTCCCTGCGGGTAAGCTTGTCTCACACGAAGCCCCTGATTTCGTGCTTCATGCCAAAACAGGGAGCATCGGGATCGAAGTCACCGAGCTCTGCCGAGAGGTACCCCGAGCGGAAGCTGGTAGACTGGCGAGAATTCCTGACAAGGCCAAGGAACGATATGGCCGTTTTCCGGACGCCCAACCGTTGGACGTGAGCCTAGCCTTCTCTCGAGGCGCAGGACATCTTAGAGCCGATAAGCTGATAGATTCGCTCGTCAGGTTTGTCTACGCGCATCGGAGAGAGAAGAGACCAGACTTCACGACAAACGAGCTGCCCGCCGGCTTTTGTCATATCGGGATCCACGCACCCCTCTCTTCAGGGGGAAATTGGCACGCTCCGAGGGGCTTTGACACCGTCGCCGCGCCTCGCGCACTCATAGAATCTCGAATTGCGGAGAAGAACCTACGCCTGCCGCAGTATCGGGCCCATGTCAGCGAGGTCTGGCTTCTCATCGTCAACGACCAGTTCTTAGGGCCTGGAGAAGTTTATGCCCGTCCCGAGGACTTGGCTGAGTGGAGATTTGCATTCGATTTCGAGAGGGTGTTGCTGTTTTCGCGTGAGCCAGGTGGGGGTGGCCAAGTAATCGAGCTCCGACGGGTCTAGGCCATGCGGCCCGCAGTCGTAACATCCACAGACGACGCGGACTGATAGGTATGCGGTCTCCGCGTTTGCGTCGCGGGCTGGATTAACCTAAAATCAATCGTTCAGTTGATCTCAGCAGTCAAACTCACCATTGCGGAGAATGAGTTTGTCCTGTCCCATTTGCCAGAAGCGCAAGGCCAAGCGGTTTTGTCCCGCCAAGGGCGAGAACATCTGTTCGGTGTGTTGCGGCACGGAGCGCGAGGTGACGATTGAGTGTCCTTCCGACTGCGCGTACCTCATCGCCAGCCGCCGCAACGAGCAGGAGCGCCGCGCGATTGACTGGTCCAAGGTTCCGTTTCCCGAAACCAAGATCCCCACTTCCTTCGTCGCCGCGCACCAGAAGCTGATTCTGGCGATTTCGTACGGCATTTGCGCTTACGCGCGCGACAATCGCCCGCTGGTGGATTTGGACGCGGTGGCATCGCTGCAAACGCTCGCGGAAGCTTATCGCACGCTTTCGAGCGGTCTTTACTATGAAAAGCCGCCCGACTATCTGTTGCAGCGCGAGCTCTACGACCGCGTAAAAGCCTCAATTGAAGAATTCAAAAAAGACCAAGCGCGCGAGCCCCAGTTCGAAGGTATCCGCGACAGCGACATTCGCGACACGCTGATTTTCCTCACCCAGCTCGGCTCGGTGCGCTCAAACGGCCGGCCCAAAGGCCGCGCGTTTCTCGATTTCCTGCGCAGCCAGTTTAAGCCGGAAGAATTCTCTAAGCCCGCTTCAAACCTGCTGGTGATGCCGTAGCGACGTTGACCTTGGGTTCTCGCCTTCGGCTTCTGCCCTTCTTCACTTCTGCGTCACCTTCACTATCGCGCGGCGGTAGGCGTAAAGGTTCGGCGTTCCGTCATCCTTGACCACCAGGATGACGTGAACGGTTCCGTTCCAGAAGGGAAGTCCTGCCAGCCGTCCCGGTGGAATGGCGGGCGCCTGGAAACTGGTTTCGGGACCCGTCGCGCTGCTCAGTTTGATGGTGGGAGGGTGCAGGCCGCTGACCTCGGCGTATTGGAACCACTGATAAGTGAGGCTGTCTCCATCCGGGTCTCGCGTTCCCGCCGCGCTCAGCTTGACGATATCGCCCGCCTTGACGGTCATCTCCACCGGCGCTTTGCCTTCCTCGCCGTCCAGGACCACGATGGGATTATGGTTCGCCTCCTTGAAGGAACTGCGGACGGTCCAAAGCATCCGGCCGGCAAAATCGTTTTGATAGGCTTGGCGCCAGCGCCAGACGGAAGCCCGGCCGTCGGTGTAAGTTTCGCCGTCCATGCCCTTCACGGTGTCGAGCGTGTCGGTGTAGAGATTGCCGAACGCCGAGGCCTTCTCATAGCGCCCGCCCCAACTGCCGTAGCTCGGGTGCTCGGGAACACCCAGCCCGTTGGGGATCATGTAGAGAAAGCTCGGCGTGTCGCCTTCCATGATGTACAAGAAGCGGGGATAGAGCGCGCCCATCGGTCCGTATTTGCGGATGTGCTCGTCCAGCCACTCGTTGGTCACCAGCGAAGTGTCCGGGCCCTTGAACCCGTTCAACTTCTCACCGGAAATGCCCGTCCATGTAGCGCTGGCGTAGCGGGAGAATGCGTGGATGCTGCAAATGTAAAACAGGTTGGGAAACGTGGTGCGAATCCAGGCGCCGGTATCGTCCTGGTCGGAAATGGTGTAGACGCGCAGCTTGTTGACGAAAGCCTCGACGGCATCGGGCGGGCGAGTGTACTTGACTTTCCAGAGCGCCTGGGCGAG
>JAHEKS010000026.1 GCA_024638215.1 Acidobacteriota bacterium
ACCGGCACGTCCCTTACGGGACAAGGGATTTTAAGTCCCTTGCGTCTACCAGTTCCGCCACCCCCGCACATTAAAACTAGAGCACTTGCTCAACGAGGTGCGGCTCATTCGGATCGACTGTAGCAGAAATTGTAGCCGCCAATAGCCTTTTTTGCCCCCCGGGGAGACTCGCAAGGGCTTTTTCGTTAGCCGCGTTCAGCCGCTCGAGAGCCCGTTCCAATGCTTCCAGGTTGGATGCACGTACTTTTGGCTGACGGTCACTGCGCTATGTCCTATAGCCCGCACGGTTGTGAATGCGTCCGCTCCAGCCTCTCCTAATCGTGCTCCGAATGCATGACGAAAAGAATGTATCACGGCATCGGCGGGGAGTTTGAGGACCGCCCTCACGCGCTTGAGCTGGTCGTCCAGCGTGTAAATGGACACTGGTCGCAGCCGGACTCGCCCGTGAAAACGTAGGCCGACTTGCGTGTCACCCAGCGGCCTCCAAGCATTGCGTGAACTCGCGGTGTCAGACTCAAGTTGCGCGTGTGTCCCCATCTCTTACCTTAGCAAACGTGGACGCAACCGAGCCGCCGTTCACGCGACGCCCGAGCGCACGCAAGAAGCCATGACAGCGATGCGACGAGGTGGAATAAGGGCTTCTTCATATCCAATCTCGAAGAGGAGTTCGATGTCAGCCAGGTAAATGACCATTCATAGCGGCCTGCAACAGGGCACCCAAACCAACACACCGAAATCACACCCTGCTTGGAGATTGACACGGCTGGGCCGAAATCCTATACTTACCGGTAAGTATGCGCAAGCACCCGAACACAAGCGCTCTGCGCGGCTCCGGCAAAGAAGCCATCCGCAACGCTGCCGCGGAACTCTTCGCCGAAAAGGGCTTCACGGCCACCTCCACGCGCGAGATTTGCGAGCGCGCGGGGATCACGAAACCGGTGCTCTACTATCATTTCGGAAACAAAGAGCAGCTTTACGAGGAACTGGTCCGGGACACTTATTACGAATACCGCAAGGAGATCGGCCGTGCCGCGAGGCGCGGCCGAACTCCTCGCGAGAAGATGCTGAGAGTGCTCATCGCCATCTATGCTTACGTGCGGCGAAGGCCTAACTACTGGCGTGTAGGCTTTCGCATGGTCCTGGCGCCCGAGAAGGGAACACCCCCGGTGGATTACGTCGAGATGAGCCAGGCCGACGAAAAGTTGCTGGCTGAAATTGTCCGTGCAGGCGTGCGCCGGGGAGAACTGAGGGGCGACCCCGAGTTTATTGCCAGCTCCCTGGTGGGCATGACGATCTCCAATATTCTGGGCTTTCTCCTTGCGGGACAGCCCGCGCTGGACAAGGCCCTCGCCCGAAAGACCCTCGCCCTGGTGATCGAAGGATGCGCCAGGAAATCCACTTCACGGTAGGCCGACATGCGGTACGTGTACCCCCTCGTACTATTTCAACTACTGATCGGTATAGGTGTGCCGAGCGGGCGGGCGGCGACTGACCTTCCCGAGCGACCCGAGTTGAACTTGGCTGAGGCTCTGAACCTGGCCATGGAACGGAACCCGCAAGTCCTCATGGCCCGGGCGCGCATAGATGCGCTGAAGGGGAAGATCCGGGAGGTGCGCGCGCAGGCTCTGCCTTCGATCAACCTGAACGGCAGCGCGCTGCGCTGGCGCGACCCCTCGTTCCTGAACGCCTCGAGCTTCGACAAGATTCCGGAAGAGTTCAAACAGGCCTTGGTGGTTGCCCCCGCCAATCTGTTCGACTACAACATCAGCGTTTCCCAGCCGCTCTACACTTCCGGCAAGGTTGGGACGGCGCTGCGCCTGGCCAGCCTGGAATCGAAAGGCACCGGAGTCGATCGCGAGCAGGTCGAGCAGCAAGTCCGGCTGGCCGTTATTCGGGCTTTCTACGGTCTGCTGCTGACTCAGCAGCAGCTCAAGGTGGCCCAGGAGACGGTCCACCAGCGCGAGAAGCATCTGGAAATGGCGCGCACGCGCTTTGCCGGCGGAGTGGCCACCCAGGTGGACGTCTTGCGCTCTGAAGTCAGCGTGGCGAACGCGCGGCCGGAGCTGATCCGAGCGGAGAATAGTGTCCGGCAGGCGCGTGCCGTGCTCAACAACCTCCTCGTGCGCCCTCTGGTTTTTCCCACGCAGGCGGTGGGCCAACTCACCTTCACGCCTCAGCCCAAGATGGACCTCCAGGAAGCGGTGCAGCGGGCTTCCGAGCATCGCCCGGAACTCGTGCGCGCGCGGATCAACGAACTGGAGGCCGCGGACCAGCAAAAGCTGGCCAATGCCGAAAGCCGCCTGCGTCTGGATTTCAACGGCCAGTACGGCGTCAGCTCGCGCCTGACGTCCAATCTTTTCAACCACGAGTTCAGCCGCTATATATTCACCGTCTCGGTCGAGCTGCCGCTGTTCGATGGCGGCCGCCGCTCGGGTCTGGTGCGACAGGCAATCGCCAACCGCCGCATCGCCGAGCTGACGCGGGTGGACACGGAAAACAACGTGCGCCTGGAAGCGCAAACCGCGCTCGACGAAATCGAGCGCGCGGAAAAGACCGTCGAGGCCGCGCAGCTCAGCGTGCACGAGGCGGAGCGCGTTCTGGACATGATGCAGGACAACTATAAGTACGGCGCGGCGACGACGCTGGATGTCCTCGACGCGCAAACCGCGCTGACGACGGCCCGCGGGACGTTGCTTCAGGGCCTCTACGACCACACGCTCGCGCAGGCCCAACTTCGCTACGTGATGGGACTCAATCCCATGGATGGCAATTAATGCAAAACGTAATCCGTTCCGCCCTGGGGGGAATTCGGCGGCGGGTCCCCGCGTGCGGGCTGGCGCCGGCGGGTCTGGCGCTCGCGGCGGCGGTGTTGCTTTCTTCAACCTGCTCCAACGACAGTGCCAATTCCGCTTCGAATTCGATGCCCGCGTTACCCGTCCACGTCGCCCGTATCCAGCCTCAGCGCCTCGACAAGACGCTCGATACGACCGGCTCGCTGGTATCCTCGGTGGCCGTGGGCGTGAAGACGGAATTCGCCGGCCGCCTGGTCGAGATGCTGAAGCAGGAAGGCGACCGCGTGAGCCAGGGCGAGTTGGTGGCGCGGCTCGACGACGTGAACGCGCGCCTGGCCGCCGAGCAGGCCCGTGCGGCCCTGGATGTGGCCCGCGCCACGCTGGAGCGCGCCCGCGTGGCGGAGCGGCACGCGCGCGCCGAGTTCGAACGCGCCCAGAATCTCCTGAAGTCCGGCGGCATCACCGACCAGGGTTTCCAGACTGCCACCGTGGCGGCACAGGACGCGCGGGCGCAGGTCCAGCTTGCCCTGGCACAGGTTGACCAGGCCACCCAGGCGCTGGCCATGGCCGAAAAACATCTGCGCGATTGCCGCATCGTCGCGCCGATTTCTGGCGAGGTCGAGCGCAAGCTGATGAATCCGGGAAGCTGGGTGGACGGTAACACCCTGATTTACAGGCTGGTGGACAACCAGCGGCTGGAACTGGAGACCTACGCGGCCTCGGCCGATCTCGGCCAGATCGCGAAAGGGCAGAAGATTCACTTCACGGTGGCCGCCTACCCCGACGAGGTATTCGAGGCGCGGATCATTGCGGTCGGCGCGGCGGTGGACCCGCAGAACCGCTCGGCCGTCGTGCGCGCCGCCGTTCCCAACCCGAGCGGCAGGCTCAAGGCCGGGATGTTCGCAAAAGGCGAGATTGTGACCGGGACCAAGCTCGACGCGGTCGTTGTCCCCTCCACCGCGCTCTGGCGCCGGTCCGGCCAAGCGCCTTACGTCTACGTGGTGGAACAGAGCAAAGCCCGCAAGCGCGAGGTCCGGACGGGGCAGGAGGAGGCAGGCGGAATAGAAATCCTCGCCGGCCTGAAGGGGGGCGAGACCGTCGTGACCGACCAGAATCTGGAACTCGCGGAAGGTGTGGTCGTTTCGCCGCAACTCTAACGCCGGATTTTTGGGTTGCAAACATGTTTCTCTCGAACCTGTCAATTCGCCAGCCCGTCTTCGCCACCATGATGGTGGTGGCGCTGGTGGTGGTGGGCGTTTATTCGTATTCGGAACTGAAAATCGACCTCTTCCCAAACGTCGATTTGCCGGTGGTGAGCATCACCACAACTTATCCCGGTGTCGCTCCGGAGACGGTCGAGACCGAAGTCACCAAGCGCATTGAAGAAGCGGTGAATCCCATCGGCGGCATCCGCCACATCAGCTCCACGACGACGGAAGGAATCTCGAGCGTCATCGTCGAATTCCAGCTCGGCACCAACATCACCACGGTGCTCCAGGAAATCCAGGGCAAGATCAACGGGATCCGCAGCCAGTTCCCGCGCGACGTCAAGGAGCCGGTGGTCCAGCAGTTTCGGATCGAGGAACTGCCTATCCTGTCGATCGTCGTGCTCTCGCCCAACCTGGACCCCCAGGCGCTGACCACGCTTTCCGAAAAAGTCTTGAAGCGGCGCTTGGAGAACATCTCCGGCGTCGGCCAGGTCAGGCTGGTGGGCGCGGCGCGGCGGGAAATCCATCTGCTCCTCGACCGCGACAAGCTGAAAGCCTACGGGCTGACGTATCCCCAGGTCGTCGAGGCGATGCGCCGCGAGAACCTGGACATTCCCGCCGGCAAGCTCGACCACGGCATCCGCGAATCGCTGGTGCGCGTGGCGGGACGCGCCCAGCAGCCGCAGGACTTCAACCACCTGATCGTCGCGGAGAAGGGCGGGTATCCCATCACCCTCTCGGAAATCGGCCGCGTAGAGGACGGGATTGAAGAACAGACCAGCATGTCGCTCCTGAACGGTGAGCCGGCGCTGGCGCTCGAAATTCAGAAGCAGACCGGCGCCAACACGGTGGATGTCGCCGACGCCGTCAAGGAAGGCGTGAAGAGACTGCAAACGGAATTGCCGCGCGGCGTCGAGCTGCGCGTGGTGCGCGACAACTCGCTCTTCATTCGCGACGCGGTGGAGGACGTGCGCACGACGCTGATCCTCGGCGCGCTCTTGACCATCCTGGTGGTCTTCGTCTTTCTGAACAGTTGGCGGAGCACGGTGATCACCGGGCTGACGCTTCCGGTCTCGGTCATCAGCGCGTTTACGATCATGCGCGTGCTGGGATTCACGCTCAACATTCTCACCCTGATGGGGCTGTCGCTCGCCATCGGCATGCTGATTGATGACGCTATCGTGGTGCGAGAAAACATTGTGCGCCACATGGAGCACGGCCAGGACCACATGAATGCGGCGCTGGAGGGAACGGCCGAGATCGGGCTGGCTGTGATGGCAACAACGTTTTCGATTGTGGCGGTGTTTGTTCCCGTCGCGTTCATGGGCGGCATCGTGGGCCGGTTCTTTTACCAGTTCGGCATGACCGTGGGTTTTGCGGTCATCGTTTCGCTGTTCGTTTCCTTCACGCTCGACCCCATGCTCTCGTCCCGCTGGTACGACCCCGCCGTCGAAGCCGGGCGCCGGCGCGGCTGGATCAGCCGGCAACTCGCGCGGCTCAACGCGCAGATCGAGAAACTTCGCGGCCGGCTTGCACGGACGCTGGAGTGGGCTCTCGTGCGCCGGAAAACGGTGCTGGCCATCGCCGCGCTTTCCATCGTGGCGAGTTTTGTCATCTTCGGCCGGATCGGCACGGCGTTCTTTCCGGAATACGACCGCGGAGAATTCCAGATTTCGTTCAAGATGCCTCCCGGCACGACGCTGCGCCAGACGACCGAGGTCGGCCGGCGATTGCATCAGCTCGTCAAGAGCCTGCCCGGGGCGGACTATTCCTTTGTGACCATCGGCGCGGGCGGCACGACGCCGGTCAATGAGGGCGCGGTCTATATCAAGCTCCTGCCGCGACGGCAGCGCAAGCTGACGGACCAGCAGATTCGCCAGCGCGTGCGCGCCGAGCTGGCGCATTGGCCCGTCCTGCGGGCAAGCGTGGAAGAGGCGGAGCAGATGGGCGAAGCGCGTCCCATTCAGATCAGCGTGCGCGGCACGAACCTCGACCAGATCAACGCGATTGCCGCGCAAATCGCCGAACAGACCCAAGCCACGCGGGGAACCGCGGACGTGGACACCAGCCGCGAGGACCCGCGCCCGGAAGTCCGCGTCCGCCTGGACCGCAAGGCGGCGACAGACCTGGGGCTGGACCTGGGCACGGTCGCTTCGCTGGTGCGCGGGCTCATCGCCGGCGAGGTGCTCTCGCAGTTCCAAGACCCCGATGGCGACGCCTACGACGTGCGCGTGCGCCTGGAGGAAGACCAGCGGCGATTGCGCCAGGACCTTGCGAACATCTACCTGCCGGTGGCGAATGCCTTGCCCGGCTCGGGGCAGGGCGTGCCGCTCTCGCAGGTGGCCGCGATCGAAGATTCCGAAGCGCCCTCCCTCATCCGCCGCCGCGACCTGATGCGCGAAGTGCGCGTCATGGCTTCCAACGTGGACCGCCCGCTCGGCGACGTGGTGAACGAGCTGCGCGCCAAAAATGCGACTCTCAATATTCCTCCCGGCGTGCAGGTAGACTATACCGGGCAAGCCGAAGACTTGCGCGAGACCTTCTACTACATCTACCGGGCACTTCTCCTGGCGGTCATCTTCATTTACGCGATTCTGGCCTCACAATTCCGCAGCTTCTTCCATCCCCTGGCGCTGATGCTCTCGCTGCCTCTGTCGCTGGTGGGGCTGGCGCTGGCGCTCTGGATGACGCGCGACAACCTGAACGTCATGTCCATGATCGGGCTGATCATGCTGATGGGTTTGGTGACGAAGAACGCCATCCTGCTCATTGATTACGCCAACCGCCTGCGTCGCGAGGGCGAGACGCGCCCGCGGGCGCTGGTGCGGGCCGCCCAAGTGCGGCTGCGTCCCATCATCATGACCACCGCCAGCATGATCTTCGGCATGCTGCCGCTGGCGTTTGAGATTGGCGCCGGTTCGGAGATGCGCTCACCCATGGCCCGCGGCGTCATCGGGGGATTAATCACTTCCACTTTACTTACCTTGATCGTTGTGCCTGTGGTCTATACCTACCTGGATGACTGGGGTGCCGGCCTGCTGGCCTGGTGGCACACCGGCTCGCCCGTCCCCGCAGTCAGTCCGGCCGAAGGTCATCGCAGGAGCGACCACGCTGCCCCCACTCTGTAAAAGCGTTCCACATAAAGCTGAGCATCATGGTCCGGCCCTTTTTGCCCGGTCCTCTTGACCGATAACTTTCTCGCCCTTGCTTTGTGTCAGGGTCTTGCGGAGCCTATCTCTGTAACCTATTGAAGGCGCCGCTCGAGTTCTCATCGCGACGTAAATAATCAGAGCATCAAGGAATCACTTGACAGGGCGTCAGACGGGGCGTAGCTTGGTTTCACGGGAAGTATGTAATGGGCATGGCTTAGCTACCTGCGACTAGATATTCTGGAAGGGCCGGCATCAGAGCGTTGCCGGAACCATGTGTTTGATTTTTCTCCAGCCTCAGGCTGGTTTCATGGGGAGGCTCTTTCTTCTGGGCATTCGCGAACGGGACCGGGTCTGAAAAGGAGCTTAACCTCATCGCACCGTCAGCGGGTGGCGCCGCGGGATTGAGCACGCTGGTCCCGGGCTATACCTGGGACCAACCGCTGCAAGGGTCCGCGTTACCCAGTCTGTCTCGGGGCCGAGCGCGTGATCAGTTTCGAATTGGGCAAACGACAAATCGCGCCATTGCCCCAATCTTCTGAGAGCGAGCGTGCCGGTTTGAATCCGCGGCGAAATCCCAAGTCGTATTCAAAAGGCCGGCTCGGAAGCATCCGCGTGTACTCCGCCGAGGCCACAGTTTCAGGAGTTGCGCAGCGCCGAGCTGAGGGTGCACAGGTGCTCCGCGAAATTCGAAATCATGGAGGTTGATGATGAAAACTGCTGTTTCGACACTCGGCACATTTTGTGGGGCTCGTCGTGGGATGCTTGCGGCGCTTGCCTTAGGTTTCCTTGGGGTCCTTTTGGCTGCGCCGACGGGGCAGGCCCAGACCAACTCTTTGAACTTCGAAAACAACTATTTCGTCACCGGCGATTACGTGGTCGGGGGCTGGGCGAACAAGAAGGTGGACCCAAATCGAGCCGGCTATGCTACAGGAACAATCAGCGTACCTGACTCTGTGCAGACCAAGGCGGTCAAGGTCCCCCAGGCCGGCGTCCCTACTGCGGTGCCAGATGGCGCCGATATTGTCGCCGCCTATCTCTATTGGACGACGGTGGAAAAATCCCAGTCGCAGTTTGCCGGGCAAAGCGCGTTTTTCCAACATGTTGCTATTACAGGCGCCGTGCTGGGAAACCCGAACGCTCCCGTGTCCTGGAGTTCAGGCGGTTGCTCAGGCGCGTCGAACGGCACAACAACCATGCGGGTTTACCGCGCGAACGTTCGTCCGCTCCTGCCGGTCGATGGGAATGGAATTGTCAGGCCGAACACTTCCTACACCGTGGAACTGGCCGACAGCGGAAGCAATGGAAACACAACTCCTTTCACTTTGGGCGCGACCCTGGTCATCATTTACCGGGTCTTGGACCCGAGCGTTCCCCTGAACGCGATTGTGCTCTACGATGGCGCCGCCGCTCCGAGCAACGCCGGGAGCACAATGAGTCAACTTCTCCAGGGGTTCTACGAACCGGCTACAACAACAGCTCCATTCGCCAAGATCACACACATCGTGGCAAACGGCCAGACTAAGAAATCCGAAACGGTTAGTTTGAACAACACGCCCCTTCCCCCCCTCTATGGCAATAACCTCCCGCCGTTCCCGGGGATCTACAACGGCGACTGGGACAATCCCACCTGGGTCGTCAGTAACTTATTGAATCCCCCACCAAACGACCCTTCGGATACGACTTCGGTGGTGCCGAGCAGCAAAAACAGCGGGTGCGTGTCGTGGGGCGTGATCGTCTTCAGTACCACGGTGCAGGACAGCGACGGCGATGGATTGCTCGACTACTGGGAAGACCCGCCGGGGCCGAACAACCCAGTAAACAACTCGGGAGTCACGGGGACAATGAATCCGCAAGGAGACCCGGGATATGTCGATGTCGGCACGGGTAACTTCGTAGCGCTGCCGGGTGCCAACCCGAATCAGAAAGACATCTTCCTTCAGCTCGACTACATGTGCAGCGGAAGCGTAAGCTATGATTCTACGCTCGGCAAAAGCACCTGTGACACGAGCAACGGAGGAGTTTCGTTGTTGCCGTCCCAGACAGCCATGGGCGACGTGGTCAATGCCTTTGCTTCGAACGGACACGACATTAATTTGCACATCGACGTCAAGAACGCGATTCCCGAAGACACATGTACCGACTCCACCGATTCCTCCGGCAACCCGGTGCTCTGTTCGTATCCCAGCTTTGACAACGGCCCTCAGCAACCCGGTGTGGTCGGCTGGAAGGGAGGGTATACGTTCCTGAAAAACCAGCCGCTGAACGACAACGCCGATGGCACGACGTGGACGGAGACCCAGTGTGAAAATAACCCCGCCACATGCGTCCGCCGTTTCCAGCATGGACGCAAGGACAGCTACCACTACATGATTGCCGCCAACGCCGCAGGAGTCTTGAACTGGACCTTCGGCGGTTCATTGACCAGCGTTGGGGTTGACAGCAGCGGCGTGGCGACTTTCCACACAACAACCCCTCCCGGACTTAGCCCGACAAACCCCACGGGGGTTGTCGCCAACGACTCGGTGGACGGCAATGGCCGCGTGACCGTCACCGACGTGTTCACTGCTCCCTATCTGAACGGCGTCTACTATGTCACTGGTGTTAGCCCCACTGCTCCCTATAGTTTCACGATACAAACCACCAACGTACCTGCGGGCACGTACAACATGCAGACCGATCCCAATCTGTCCGTGGCCTCCGGCAAGGCCGGCACGGTGTCAGGTATTTCCGATATTGGCGGAGCAGACTCCATGATAGCGCTGGGTGGGTGGGGCGCCGACGGTCAGACCTGGCAGGTGCAGGCGGGCACCATGATGCATGAACTTGGGCATTCGCTCGGCTTAACCCATGGCGGCTTCTACTACGACAACGGGAATTACGTCCCTACGATAGAGGCCAACTGCAAGAGCAACTTCCAAAGCGTGATGAATTACATGTTCCAATTCGACCTCCTCCTGGACGGGAGTGGCAACCAAGTCCCCGATTACTCCGAGCAAGACTTGACCCAACTAAACGAACAGGCCCTGTTCGGCGTGACAGCCTTAACCGCTGCCGGTGGGGTGCCGACAACCTATCAGGACACGAAGTGGTATGTGTCTGATCCGCCGGATGGCATCGGGACCCCAGCCAAGTGGCATTGTGATGGCACTCCCATCCTGCCCACCGATCCTGACCCGACGATGTACCGCGTTACGGGTTTAACCAATCCCATTTCTCCTGCCTGGAACGACAACCAGGACATCAATTTCAACGGCAGCATTGATTCGAGCCTCCGAGGCCACGACGATTGGGGAAATCTTTTCCTGCGGCAGGTCGGCGCCTCCGGCAGCTTGTCCACAGCTGGCGCGGGAGGATTTTCCCTGAATCAGGGTGGATTCTCGCTTAATCAGGGTGGATTCTCGCTGAACCAAGGCGGGTTCTCACTGAACCAGGGAGGGTTCTCACTGAACCAAGGTGGTTTCTCACTCAATCAGGGCGGAGGGCTCGGTGAGATTACGCACGCGGTGGCCAACTCGGTGACCCGCCCGCCCAGGAACCTGAGGGCGACCATGCTCTCATCACCGGCCGCCGTGAGACTCGATTGGGACCCTCCAACCTTTGGCCAGATCGGCGCGTACAACGTTTACCGAGGAGTGGACGGGGCCACGCCCGCGATTCCTGCTTACGGTACGGTTACGGGCACCCCGCCGGTGACCACCTTCACCGATACGAGTATCTCCTGCGGGCACACTTACACTTACTTCGTGAGTGCCGTCCTGGCAGGAACGAGTCAGGAAAGCGTTCATTCGAATTCCGTCACGGTCACCAAGTGCACGGTAGGCCCGTGACTCTCCCTGTAGGGAGCGACCAATCGGAACAACCTAAGACGAGAATGCCCGGGTTTCCCCGGGCATTCTTATTTTGCACTTTGAGACGTTGATCTTGTAGTCCGGAAGTTTACTGGCCCATGCGCCGGCGGATTTCGGCAATCAATGGGTCTTCGCCAGCCTGGCCGCGGATACTCAAGTAGGCGCGGTAAGAATCTGCGAAGCTGGGGCTCTTCAAGCCTTCCCGCACACGTCCCTGGTAGTAATAAACGTCGGGGAAATAGCCGTAGGTCGGCACGTTGTCCTGGAAGAGTTCCAGGGCTTCGCCGCGCCGCTTGATACAGCGGTCGAATTCCGAATCCGCCTCAACGAAGAGCCCGGCGTTCAGGTCGGCCCGGCCGAGTTCGGAGCGGCTTATCCAAGTATCCAGGAGCTTGACGGCATCGTTCAGCTCTGCGACGGCTTGCTGATGATCGCCGCGCTTCTGTGCAATCATCCCCTCAATAATCTTGCCATAGGATTGCGGTTCAGCCTGGAACTCAGACCCTAGACTCTTGGCGAGCTTCTGCGCTTTCGCAAGTTCTCCCGCCTCGACGAAAGTCCTGGCGGCAAGGAACCTCACGTGCACCGACTGACTCTCCGTCAGGGCTTTGTCTGCGGCAGCAATAGCGGCGGCTTTCTGTCCACGCAAAAGCTGCACATGCGCCAGAGCACAGAATTTATTGGCGGCGCCGTCGGGGTCCTTGGCTGCCAGATCGGCGGCCGCCCCCTGTTCGAGGATCCGCACTGCATCTGCGAAACGGCCCTCATACAGAGCTAAATCAGCGAGACCAGAAGCGGCCCGGGAAGCGCCCCTGGGGCCTAGTTTCTCCATCTTGCGGTAGGTTTCGGTGGCCTGAGACATCTGGCCCGGCCCAAGTTGCGCCTCAGCCAGCGCCAAGTAGCTATCTGCCGAGGGCGGACTCAGGTCCAGAGCCACACGCGCCTCCTTCTCACCTTCTTGAAAGTCTCCGGCATACGAACTGAAAAACGACAGGTTCAGTCGTTGCACCATACCTTTGGGCACAATCTCAACTGCACGCTTGGCCACTTCAACTGCTTTGGGGATGTTGCGCAACTGCATATAGCATGTAGAGAGATTGAGCTGTCCCGCCCGGTCGGCTGGATACCGAGTGACGAGTTGAGTGTTTTCCGCGACACATTTCTGCCAGTCTCCCATACTTAGATAGTATAGGCCGCGCGTACGGTAGCGTTCACGCTCCGTCATCCGGTCCTCGTGTTCCATCGTCAGTTTTATGTACTTCTCGGCCTCTGCTTTTCTTCCCAAGTTGCTGGCCGCGGAGGCCATTCCGGAATAGGCCAGGGCAAAGTTCGGATCCAGTTCTGCGGCCTTTGAAAAAGACTTTAATGCAGCCGCAAAGTTCCCCGTGATCTGCTGTTCCGCGCCGAGCGCATCCTGGTGTACAGCTTCCAAGGACGCGGCTTTAAACGCTCCGCTGATGGCTTCGTACTGAATCGAAGCAGGCGTGGTGTCGCCCAGAGCTTTGCGAATAGGCGCCGCCAGCTTGGGAATGTTGCGAAGAATGTCTTGCTTATTGGCGACGCTGATCTCGGCATCGGTGATCACGTTACCGGTCACCGCATCCAGCGCAGTTGCCGAAATGATGTATTTGTTGCCGCGCAGGGTGATCTGGCCGGTGATCACGGCGGCAACTCCCTGACTTATGGCTACGAGGCGCGCCGACTGCTCGTCGAGCTTGTCGGTGGGGTTCGGGAGTCTTTGCGCCAGCTTACGAGCCAACCCACGGCTGTACGCGTTGATAAAGCCGGCGCCTTCGAGCGCCTCATTGAGCATCGGTTCCAGAGTGCCATCGAAGATCGGGTCGCCGGTGTAGTTGGTGAAGTCTGCCACCAGAACGCTTATTGGGGCTTGCGCACCCTTCGGCTTCAGGGACGGGAAGAGTTTACTCTTGAAATGGTAACCCAATACGGCAAGCACCACAGCCGCGATGCCCACCGCCGCGGGCACAATCCCCCACGGGACAATCCTCCCGATCAGGCGAAAACGCGGCATACGAAGCGTCAGCCCATGGTAATGCACGCCGACACCAGTGCGAGTACCTGTGCGCGATTCAAGGTCCGCAAGGATCTCGCGCGCCGACTGATAGCGCTTTGCGGCATCGATTTCCAGACACTTCATCACCACCTGGTTGACCAGCGGCGGAATCGCAGGATCGAGATCCCCTGGCGGGCGGGGGATTTCCTGGGCGCGCTTGAGCATGATAGCCAGCGCTGTGTCTGCGTGGTGAGGCGTTTGCCCGGTCAACAATTCGTAAAAGATCACACCCAGTGAGTACAAGTCGGAGCGAGCGTCCACGTGCTGAGCTTTACCTTGTTCGGGCGACATATACTCGGGCGTCCCCACCACCATCCCCGTGGTCGTCAAGCCGGGCGTTTCCATGGAGCGCGCAATTCCGAAATCCATCACCTTCACGCTTCCCTGGCTGTCCACCATGATGTTTTGCGGCTTCAAGTCTCGGTGAACTACCCCTTCGGCGTGCGCCGAGTTCAAGGCCCGGCAGACTTGAACGACAATACTCTTGGCCTCCTTCGGATCGAGCTTGCCCTTTTCCCTCACCATGGATTTCAGGTCCCTGCCCTCGACAAACTCCATACTGATGAATTTGATCCCCTCAGCTTCTCCCAGATCGAAGATGCGGATGACGTTTTTGTGGGTGATTTGCCGTGCAAGGATGAGTTCCTGTTTGAACCGCTGAAGGATTTCCGGACGGCTGGCAAGCTCCGAGCGGATAACCTTGAGGGCCACGAAACGATCTACCGCAAGGTCTTTGGCCTTGTAGACCGCTCCCATTCCCCCTTCGCCGAGCAACTGGATTACTTCGTAACGGCCGCCGAGCAACGTACCGGTTTGGATCGTAGTTGAGGAAATGAATGCGCTGGTTGCGCCCTCCGAGGGAGCCGGCGAAGCCCAACCGTTGGACGATGGGCTGGCCTTTTCGCCTTTGGTTCCCAGTGGCGCATCACACTTCGCACACCGGACTGCTCCGGCGGGATTGGAATGGCCGCAACGCGAACAATTCATG
The DNA here is from genome assembly GCA_024638215.1 of Acidobacteriota bacterium. Classification (GTDB taxonomy): domain Bacteria; phylum Acidobacteriota; class Terriglobia; order UBA7540; family UBA7540; genus JAHEKS01. The sequence goes on from JAHEKS010000026.1 coordinate 14,063, forward strand.
CCTGGCGCCCTTTCGCGCCCCTCTCTTTACCAGATAGCCTATAGGTTCGGGCAGCTAAAATCAAGACTCCCTTTCATTTGATAGTCGAGACAGGGGTCGGTTGCCGATTTGCTGTGCAAATGAATCCCGAAAAAATAGCTGCGGACCAACATGTTTCCTGTGACACCGCAGCGTTTACCAGCCCAATCTGAGGCCTGACGATATTCATGCATCATTTCTCCGCGCCCCGTAGGCTTGGATCGGGGAAGAGGTTGCATTTTCCAGCTTTGGGAATAATCTATTTATCGCTATGCAACCCGAGCGACGGCATTCCGATCGCGTCATGCTGACGATCCCGCTGAACATCAGCGGTGTGGACAGCCACGGGCGGCCGTTTGAGGCGGGGGCCCGCACGATCAGCCTGAATCGCAACGGCCTGCTGATTGAAGCGGCGCGCCCGCTTCGCCTGGGGCAGGTGGTGCGGCTCACGAATCAGCTCGGGCGCCGCGCCGCGGAGTTTCGCGTGGTCGGGCCGGTGGTGCCCCTGCTGGAAGGAGCCGGTGAGTGGGCGCTCGAAGCCCTGGAGCCCGACTCCAACATCTGGGGGATCAAGTTTCCCCCGCTCGCCGCGAGCGAGGCGGACGCAGCGCGCGCGCTCCTGGAGTGCCGGCGATGTCATGCCGTCATCCTGATGAGGGTCTCGCCGATGGAGGCGGAAGTCCTCGCCACCTCGGGGCTTCTCTCCAAGCACTGCGCCGCCTGCGGGCGAGAGACGCCGTGGGGCTACGCGGAGAAACTGATTGCCATGGGCGTGCCCTCGGGCGAATCGGAAATGTTCGATGCGGCTTCCCAACCCTCGCGGCGCAAACACGAGCGCGTTTCTCTCCAGCTTCCCATCCTGGTCCGCGATTTTTACGGTGGCGCGGAAATCACCCGTTCCGAGAATATTTCCAAAGGCGGCCTGTGTTTCGCGAGCGACGTCGTATATCACGTCGGCCAGGGCTTGCGGGTAGTTTGTCCCTACGACCCGTCCAGCCCGGCGATTGAAGTGCCCGGGCGAATCGTGCGCAACGTGAGCTTCCAGGGCCGCCACCGGCGCCTCTACGGGATTCGTTACGAGAGCGAGAAGGAATGAGCGCCGGGCGGCAAGGCCCTCGGTTTCAAATTGCCTCCCGCACCCTCCTTCATCCATAATGAAGCTACGCCAAGAAAGTCGCGGGAGGTGCAATGTCCGTTTGGAGGCTCTTGGGAATTGAGAAGCACAAAATCTTGAGCGAGGCTTCCTCGCCCGAGACTGAAACCGTTCGCAAGATTGTGGATGCCCTGGAGGGTATGGACCCCGTCCAGGCGCGATACGTCGCAGCTTTCGCCTATCTCCTCAGCCGCGTGGCGCAGGCCGACCAGAACATCAGCCCGGAAGAGACGCGCGCCATGGAGCGCATCGTGATGGAGCGCGGCGGGCTTCCCGAGGCGCAGGCCATTCTGGTGGTGCAGATGGCCAAGACGCAGGCCCGCATGTTTGGCGGCACGGAGAATTTCCTGGTCACGCAGGAGTTCAACGAAATCGCCACGCGCGAGCAGAAGATGGCCCTGCTGCATTGCCTCTACGCCGTTTCTGCCGCCGACAATTCCGTCTCCACGCGCGAAGACAACGAAATCCGCAACATCTCCAGGGAACTCCTCCTTTCGCACGAGGATTTCATCAACGTTCGCCTCGAGTACCGCGACTACCTTTCCGTCCTCAAGGATTTTGCGCCGGGCGGGAACACCTAAGCGCTCTCCTCCCGAACCGGCTTCTTTCCCGCCGCCAATCTGCGCGGTTGAACTGCCCCCGTCGCCGGGCTTATCATGGTAGCCATTGGGCAGGGGGCAATCCTTGTAGGGCGATCTGTTCGAAGCGCTTCTTGCGGAGGCATCTTATGAGCAGCGAGAAATCGAACCGGCGCGAGTTCTTTGGCAAAGTGGCGGCGGGCATCGCCGGAGGCGTGGGAATCTCGGCACTGGTCAAGGAGATTCCCTTGTTCGATCCCTCCATGGCCCTGGCGGCGACGGGCGAGGTGCCTTACCGCAAGCTCGGCCGCAGCGGCGAAAAGGTTTCCATGGTGGGCCTGGGCGGCTATCACATCGCCAATCCGAGCGATCCCCGGATGAGCACGCGCATCGTGCGCACCGCCGTTGACCGGGGCATTAACTTTATGGATAACTGCTGGGACTACCACAACGGCGCGAGCGAAGTGCGCATGGGCAACGCGCTCCTCGACGGCTATCGCAAGAAAGTTTTTCTGATGACCAAGACCGACGGCCAGACGAAGGATGCCTACAACAAGCAATTGGAAGACTCGCTGCGCCGCTTTCACACCGATGTGATTGACCTGGTGCAGTTCCACGAGGTCATCCGCTGGGGCGACCCCGACCGCATCTTCGGTCCCGGCGGCGCGTTTGAGGCGGCGCTCGCGGCGCGCAAGGCGGGCAAGATCCGCTACATCGGATTCACCGGCCACAAAAATCCCGACATTCATCTCAAGATGATCGAGACCGGGCTGAAGCACGGCTTCACGTTCGACACCGTGCAGATGCCGCTCAACGTCATGGACGCGCACTTCCGCAGCTTCGCGCACAAGGTGGTTCCCGTCGCCGTCAAGCACGGCATCGGCGTGCTGGGCATGAAGCCGATGGCCGCGGGTATTATCCTGAAGAGTAATACCGCAACACCGCTCGAGTGCCTGCATTACGCCATGAACCTGCCGACCTCGGTGGTGATTACCGGCTGCGAGAGCTTGAAGGACGTGGACCAGGCCGTCAAGGCCGCGAGCGCCTTCCGTCCCATGAGTCACGCTGAGGTGGAAGCGCTGCTCGCCAAGACCGCCAAGGCGGGCGCGGACGGCGAATACGAGCCGTTCAAAACCACGAATGAGTTCGACGGGACTGTCCACAGCCCGCAATGGCTGGGATGAAGTCCGGACTGCAGCGCCGGTCTGTGACCGGCGACCCGGCGGCTCGTGCGAGCACGGGGATTGGCGGCGCCGCCCGGAGAGCCGCGCTAGCGCCGAAAAACCTTTAGTTCCATGACTAGGATCACGGCCATTTTCTCCGACGTGGGCGGCGTGCTGGCCTCGAACGGCTGGGACCGTCACTCGCGCCTCAAGCTGGTCGAACAATTCCGCCTCGATTGGGACGAGTTCGAAGACCGCCACGAGCTCGTCATGACCGCTTTTGAAACCGGGCATATCACGCTCGATCAATACCTCGACCGCACTTTCTTCTACCGGCCGCGCGATTTCTCGCGCGAGCAAATCAGGGCGTTCATGTTTGACCAATCGCAGCCGAATCCGGATTCGCTGCGCGTCATCGAGCGCCTGACGGCGACACGCCGCTATTTTCTCTCGACGCTCAACAATGAATCGCGCGAATTGAATCTCCACCGCATCGAGCGCTTCGGCCTCAAGAGATATTTCACCGTGTTCTTCAGCTCGTGCTTTCTGGGCGTGAATAAACCGGATGAGGAGATCTACACCAAGGCGCTGGCCATCAGCCAGCGCGCGCCGGAAGAGTGCGTCTTCATTGACGACCGCGCCCTGAACCTCGACGTTCCCAAGCGGTTGGGCATGAACACGATCCAATTTCAAAGTGCCGCGCGACTTGAAAGCGAACTGCGCGCGCTAGGCGTCGAGTTCTAATGTGTCGGCAAAAGCGCTGCAGGCGTCATGCTGAGTCCCGACGTTTTTCGTCGGGACGAAGCATCTGCTTTTCGGCTTGGAGGGGAAAAGCGCCGATTCTGAGCGTGTCTTGGTCGGGCGAAAACGTGGGTTCGATCGGGGTTCGTCAGGGCTTCGTTTTTGCATTTTCCGCCCCTGTTCCAGTCCCTTCGCGCGCCCGTGAATCACTCCTGACCCGCATCAATACTGGTTGCGGCAGGGTTGCCGCCGTCAGGAGCAGCCGCGACCTGCGCGCTTGCATCCGGCCGGCGGCTCGCGAGGTGGTGCGACCTGATTCTATTCCTGCGCCAGTCATGGGTGGTTCCTTCTGGCATCTCGGCGTGTGGCCTTTGGGGTACAAGCCTATCTCGATAGGCTACAACAGCGGCGCGCCTGTGTCAAGGGAAATCTCTTGGAGCAGGTCGGGAAATCCGCCCTGAGAAAAGGCTACGCTTGCGGCGCGGCGGGTGACGCCGGCACGGCCGTGGCCAGCTTCCTGGCTGTTTCCTTCACCCGCGCCAAGTCCATCTTGCCGCTGCCGAGAAAGGGAAGGGTTTCGATTTGGAAGAAATTCTCACGGCGCGGGAGCCACAACCGCGGCAGGTTAGCGTCGCGCAGGCGCTTCAACAACTCGTCCACGCTGACTTCGAGCGGGGTGTGCAGCACGATCAGCCTCTCGCCCTTCTGATCGTCGCCGAGAGAGGTAACGACCAGCTTGGGTTCGGGCGTGCCGAGCGCCTTTTGTAGCGCGTCCTCGATCTGGATGTGTGGCACCATCTCGCCCGCGATTTTCGAAAAGCGCGACAGCCGGTCGGTGATGGTAATAAACCCGTCTTCATCAATCTTGGCAATATCTCCTGTAACGTACCATCCGTCACGCAAAACCTCGCGCGTTCTTTCGGGATCGCCGAGGTAGCCCATCATGACGCTCGCGCCCTTGACCATCAGCATTCCTTCCTGATTGGGGCCCAAGTCCTCATAGCTGGCGGGATTGGCGATATTCACGGCGACGCCGGGAATGGGATGCCCCACCGTGCCGGTTTTGCTGCCGGGCTGGGATTCGTGCTGGTCCACGTAGCCGGGCGTTCCGACGGAAACCACCGGCGAAAGCTCCGTGCAGCCGTAGCCTTCGTAGAGGCCGATGCTGAATTTGTCGCGGAACAACTGGGCAAGCTCGGGCTTCATTTTTTCGGCGCCCACAATCGCCAGGCGAACCGATCTGAAGTCGTCCGGCTGGCAGCGCCGGACATAGTCCCAGACAAAGGTCGGCGTGGCGACGACCAGCGTGACGCCGTACTTGCGCGCCAGTTCGCCGATCTTGCGCGATTCGATGGGGCTGGAATGGAAGATGACGCGGAAGCCCGCTACCATCGGCAGCCACAGCCCCACGGTGAAGCCGAAGGAATGGAAGAAAGGCAGGATGCCGAGGATGCAATCCTTGCGGTCCGTGCAGATGGCCTGCTCGATGCCCTCGATGTTGGAAACGATGTTGCGGTGCGAAAGCATCACGCCCTTGGGAATGCCGGTCGAGCCGCTGGAAAAAATCACCGTGGCCAGCGAATCAAGGTCGAGTCCGCGCGGCACGAGCCACCGCCGCAGGAGCGGCCGCGGAAGCAGCCGCGCCGCGAGCAGAGTGAAGAATTTCTGCGCCCCGCCGAAATCCTTCGACGCCTCCTCGATCATCACCATGTTCGGGGTCCTGGGGATGGAAAGCTTCTCGAGAAGTTTCTCTGACGTGAAGATGGTTTTGATCTCCGAGCGCTGGATGGCGGTCTGCATGGCCTCGGCGGAAGCGGTGTAATTCAGGTTGACGGGCACGCGGCCGGAAAGGCTGATGCCGACGTTGAGCAGCGCGGTGGGAACGGAAGGCGGCAGCAAAACTCCCACGTGCTGCTCGTCGCGGCAGCGCTTGCGGACCATGCTGCGGAAAAGCGCCGCGCCCACGAGCGCCCGTCCGAAGCTCAGCTCGCGCTTGGAGGAGTCGGCCATGGCCAGGCGCCGCCAGTTGCGCCGCGCCGTATCCACGAAAAGTTCGGGCAGGGGGCGCTCGACGGCGTCGCGATGCGCAAAAGCTTCCGCCCCCAGGCGCATCACGGCTTGGCGCGCCTGGAAAGCGTCGGTGTTCGCAGGAAGGGGCTCGCCGATGGTGACGGTGACGGGGTAGGGAATGCGCCGCGGCCACTTGAAGAAAAACCGCCCGCGCTCGTAGCTGAAAATCGAGCCCCACACGCGGTCGAGATGGATGGGGATGATGGGCACGTCCATGCCGCGCGTGATGCGCTCGAAGCCGCGGCGGAAGCGCAGCAGGTTTCCGGTGCGCGTGATCGAGCCCTCGGCGAAGATGCAGACCAGCTCGCCGGCCTTGAGCTGGTCTTGCGCCTGCCGCAGCGAGGCCACCAGGTCGCGCGGCGTGTCGGCTTCCGAAATGGGAATCGCGCCCATCAGCTTGGCCAGCCAGTGAATGCCGCGCGTCTGGTAAAACTCGCGGTACATCAGGAAGCGAATGAAGCGCTGCGTGCAGCCGCCGATGAGGAAGGGATCCACGAAGGAAATATGGTTGCAGACGATCAGCGCCGGGCCGCGCTTGGGCAGGTGGCCTCCGCCTTGCACGCGGATGCGATAGAACGAGTGCGTGAGCAGCCACAGGCAGAGGCGAACGGTGAAATCGGGCAGCACGGTCATGATGTAAGCCGTGGCGGCGAAGGAAACGATGCTCATCACCAGGAGGATTTGGTTGGGTTTCAGCCCCAGCGGTCCGGAAAAAAATCCAAACAGCGCCGCGCCCAGCACCACGCCGGTAAAGGTCAGGACGTTCGAGGCGGCGATGACTTTGCCCTTGGAATGTTCGCCCGCGCGCGCTTGCAGAAAAGATTGCAGCGGAATGATGAAGATGCCGCCAAAAAAGCCGAGCAGGAAATGTCCGGCGAGAGCGGCTGGGTACGAGTGGCCGGCGAAATAGAGGAGGATTCCGAAAAGGCCCAGTCCCACCGAGCCGATGGGGACCAGGCCGAGCTCCACCTGATCGGCGGAAAGCTTTCCGGCAGCCAGCGCGCCGAGAGCGATACCAACCGAAACCGAAGCAGTGAGCCAACTGATGCCGGCGGCGGAGAGGTGCAGCAGGTCGTGCCCGTAGCCGATGACGTTGGAAAGATAGACCGCGCCGAGAAACCAGAAATACGCAATGGCGAGCACGGTTTGAAAAAGGGCCTTGGAGGCGCGAATCTCGCCGAAGTTGCGCCAGAATTCCGCCGGCGCGTTCAAGCGAATTCGCTCCCCCGGGCTGATGGCCTCAACGCGCGTGATGCCAAGCGCCAGCATCAAGCCGAAGAACGCCATGCCGACCAGCATGGCCACGGGGATGAAAGGCCTTTGCGCAAAACCTTCGAGCAGGAATCCCGCCGCCACCGGCCCCAGCACGATCATGGTGTAAACGGTGAGTTGCATCATGCCGTTGGCGCGCGCCAGGGCCTCGTCGGGGAAGATTTGCGGCAGAATGCCTTCCTTGGCGGGATCGAGAAACGCGGCGTGAATGCCGAGGAGTAACAGGGCCACGAGCATGGCATTGATGTGGCCGCGATACATGGCGAAAACCGCAAACGTCAGGATGCACGCTTCGATGACCTTGAGCGAGATGATGACGTGTCGTTTCGAAAAGCGATCCGCCACCTGGCCGGCGTAGGACGAGAGCAAAATGTAAGGGAGGACGTAGAGCGCGGTGCCCCACCAGATGACGCGGGCGCGCGCCGCGGTGTCGGTCATCGTCGCGGCGGCAAACAAGAACAGAAGCTGCTTGAAGGTATTGTCGTCAAAAACGGCGAGCGCCTGCGCGCCCAGCAGGTAGGCGAATCCGCGCCGCTTCAAAACCCCCGCGTAACCTTTTGGGGTTTCGGGCATGGCGTTCAACTCTCCGCCGGGGCCGGCCGCCTCGACGGCGCCAAGCGAATCTTCGGGATTGCGATCCCTCTCCGGTGCCATGTTGTTGAGTTCCGCGTCGCGGTGCGGGGTGGTGTCAGCGTCGGGGTGCGCCCCGCCGTTAAGGTATTGCGATTTCGGCGCGAATTCAAGCCCCTTGTGGCCATCGTTCGGATGGTCTTGCTCGATCGCTTCCCTCGAGTTGTACGTGGACGTGTTCACGATTGCTCCCTTCACGCGACCGAGACTAGCAGGCCTCGCGCGCGCTCGCCATCGGTCGCGTGACAGTTCCTGAGGTGTCACAGAGAGCATCCGTCGCCGAGCCGCTGCAATTGCTGCCGGCGGCGAACGTGGAAACCACGGCTCCGCATGGTCAATGAACATTTAGTTATCACGCGACGCCGGAGAGAGTTAAAATGAAGCCGCTTGCGGGCGATTGGCCGGCCCGCAAGGCCCGGTGCGGCATGAATATCCACATCAGCAAAGCAAGCGACGTGCCCCTGCGCCAGCAACTGGCGGAGCAGATTGTCCTGCTGATTGCCACGGAAGAGCTGAAGCCCAACCAGGCCTTGCCGAGCGTGCGCGAGCTGGCGCGCCGCCTGAAGATTCACCACAACACGGTGAGCGAGGCCTATCAGAACCTGGTGCGCCGCAACTGGCTGACGCGCAAGCGGGGAAGCCACTTGGTGGTTCGCGCCCCGCAATCCGTGCCGCATCTGGAACAGGATCAGGATCTGGACGACCTCTTCAATGCGGTGATCGAGCTGGCGCGCGAGCGCGGCTATTCCCTGCGCGATTTGCGTCATCGTGTGCAGGACCGCCTGCTGGCCCAGCCGCCCGACCACATCCTGGTGGTCGAGGAGGAAGCGGGGCTGCGCCACTTGATCGTGGAGGAGATTCGCGAAGCTCTTGCGCGGGAGGTCGAAGGCTGCTCGCGCAGCCAACTGGCTCAGCAGCGCGGCCTGGCCATCGGCGCGCTGGTGGTGACGCCGCAGTACGCCCTCGCCGACGTCAAGCCGCTCGTTCCCAAGGACCGCCCGCCGGTGGCCGTCACTTTCTGCGTCGCCAACGAGCACGTGGAACGCATTCGCAAGCTTCAGCAGCCTTCGTTGGTCGCGGTGGTCTCGGTCAGCCAGGCGTTCCTGGTCGCAGCCCGCAGCTTGCTGGCGCCGGCCATCGGGCGCCGCCACACGCTCTCCGAATACCTGCTGCCCCTCGAGAACCCGAAGGTCTTGCGCGCCGCCGACCTGATTTTCTGCGATTCCATGGCCTGCCGCGCCGTGAACACCCCGGGCTCGGTCCTCTACCGCCTGGTGGCGCCGGATTCGCTGGCTTATCTCTCGAGCGCCATTCAACACAAGAAATGAACAGGCGGCGCGCCAACTCCGGCGCAACATCCGAACCGGCGTTTACACGGTTCTGCAGGCGCTGTAAAATCGTTGTGGGCGAAACTCAAAGAGCGAGGTGAACAAACCATGAAGCGATACTGCGTTCTCGCACTGATATCCTGCACGATTTTCGTCGCACTGCCGCTTGCCGCGGTCGAGCACCCGGCGGTGGAAAAGGGCGCGCGCCAAACCACTGCCACGCGCCTCCACCAGGAGATGGTGCAGGGCGGCAAACTCCTGGTGATTGACGTCCGCACGCCCAAGGAATATGCGGCGGGGCACGCCGAGGGAGCGATCAACGTCCCTCTCGAGGACCTCTCGCAGAAAATCCACGCCATGGACGTCAGCAAGGACACCACCATCGTCACCATGTGCGAGCACGGCGGGCGTAGCTCGCGCGCCGCGCTGGAACTCGAAAAGATGGGCTACAAGACGACTTCCTATTGCCGCCTGGACCGGTGGAAAGCGAAAGGCTACAAAATGGCCTCGGGTAAGGCCAAATCGGAATAGACTTCCGGCAGCCGATGCTTAGAGTGGCTCGTGCAGCATCGCGAAGGAGAAAGTTGCGCGGCGCAGGACACATCTTTTATGGAAATCCAAATTGAGTTTCGCAATCAGCGCGGCAAGCGGCTGCGTGGGATGATTCACAAGCCTAGGACGGGCGCGCGGCGCGTGCCGGGCGTGGTTTTCTTTCACGGCTTCACCGGCGACCGGATGGAATCGCACTGGATCTTCGTCAAGTGCGCGCGGGCGCTTGCGAAGGCGGGAATCGCCTCGCTGCGGTTCGATTTCTACGGCTCCGGAGAATCGGACGGCGAGTTCCGAGAGGTCACGCTGCAAAGCGAAATCGCCGACGCGAAATCCGCGGTGGAGTTTTTCCGCAGGCAAAAGGGAATTGACCCGAAGCGGCTGGGTCTTTGCGGCATGTCCATGGGCGGCGCGGTTGCCGCAATGGTGGCGCCGTGGTCGAAGGCGCGCGCGCTGGTTCTGTGGTCCGCGCTCGCACACCCGAAGCACCTGCGGAAGCTGGCGGAACGAGCCACCCGTCCGCTCCCCAATGGCGCGTGCGAATACAACGCTCACGAAATCTCCGCGCGTCTTCTCGAAACTGTCGAAAAGGTTCGCCCGCTCGACGCCGTGCGCCGCTTCACCGCGCCGACCTTGATCATCCATCCCGGGAAAGACGAGCACCTGCCTCTCCATCACCCCGAGGATTACTTCCGCGCGTCGCGTGCGAAGGTGAAAGAAAAGATCATCATCCCCGGCGCCGACCACACTTACACTTCCATAGCCTGGGAGCGCGAGGTCATCGCGAAAACCTGTGGCTGGTTCTCCAACTACCTCAAGAGATGATGCCGGGCGCGCCGGGCGCCGAGGCTATTTGCCCGCCACCTCCGCGTAGCGAAGCTGCTGCCGTACGATATTCTTTGGATAGATGATATCAACACGGATGATAGTTCCCCGGGCGCCGTATTTCGGCACGAGCGTCGGATTGATGCCGGCCCAGTAAGAAGGCAAATCGAGTTTCTTGTAGCGCTCGACGACCTGGTCGCGCCAGGCGGTATTGAAGTGGATGCCGTACTTGGTGATGAGCGCTTTGGCCGCGTCGTAGTCGCCTTCCGCCTTGATGCGCATCAGCTCGGCCAGCAGCATGCCAACGCCCTCGCGCATCTTGGCGTAGTCCTTCACGACCAGGTAGACTTTGCGGTCGCGTTCGACGGGCTCGACGGCGCCGGTCTTGTCGCGGATGTAATTGATGATGAGCTGCGTGCCGCGCCGGTGGTCTTCCTCGATCGTATCGCCGGTCGGGACTTCGTGGAGCTGAACCAGCGCCGCGCGCGCTTCGCGGTCGTAGGCTTCCTTGGCCGCGTCCTCGTTGGGCAGCGCGCCCATCTCGATCAGCTTGGGATCAAAGATGTTCCAGAAAGCCACCAGGTCGGCGCGGGCTTCTTCCAGGGTCGAATAATATTCCTTGATGTAATAGGCGGGCTCGTGGGTCAGCTTAGGGTTCACCTTGCCCGAGCCGTGCCCCAGCACCTCGTGCATGGCGGTAACGAGGTTTTCGACCATTGGGCCGTACTTGCGGGCGCGCTCGAGCTCTTCCCGCGAGTAACAGAACCCCCGGTTCACCTTGTCGCCGGTCGCGGCGGCGAAGGCGCGCGTAGAGCCGGTAAAGATGAAGCTCTTGCTGCCGTACTTGTCGTGGATTTCCATTTCGTTGGGCAGGTTCTCGCCGATGGTGGTGATGGTGAAGTCGCCGGTTTCGATGAGCGCCTCGACGGCGTTGGCGAGCGGCGGGTCGGGCTTTTCCTGTTTGTATTTGCTCTCCCAGGGCTCGCGCTGCTCGAAGTAGGCGGCGTTCGCGGCGAAGTCTTTCATCAGCTTGTTGAGGTTTTCGTCCACCACGGTGACGTAAGCCTGGATGGCGCCTTTCGTTCCTCGCACGTCTTTATAGACTTCGATAAACCCGTTGGTAAAATCAATGGGCGGATTATTACGCACCCAGTCAATGTTGAACTGCCGCCAATCGGCGGGCGAACCGGTCTGGTAATAGCGAACCAGATCGAGGAGGACCTTGCGCTGCGCGGGCTGGGCGTAGCGGGAGGCCAGCGCCAGGTAGCGGCTGGCGCGGGAAAGTTCTTCGCCGTACAGGCCGGGCGGGATTTTGCCGTCCGGCGTCCCGGCGCGATACACTTCTTCGACCAGCTTCCCGTTTTTCTTCACCAAGCGTGAGTTGAGCGGGCACCTTTCGTGGAATCCCTTGAGGTCCGCAAGCGTCACGCCCTCGTAGAGGTTGTTGGCGCTGGCCTGGAGCGGGTCGGCGCCGTTCGTGGGATTCTTGTCGGTCAGCATGGGCTCGAAATCGGGGTCGAAGATGGGCCGCTGCAACTCTTCCAGTTCCCGGTGGAGTCTCGCGCGCGAGCCGAGCTTGGCGCCGTTCGCGCGCGCGCGCTCCGCCGCCGCCTTCAGTTCTTCCGGCGTGAACTCGGGCAGAAACTTGCGCGAGGTGAAATCGTAGTGGTTGCCGCGGTTGGCCCAGAAGAGCTTGGTGTAGTCGGTGATCTTCTTCAGCGCGCCGGGGTCAATGCCCTCCGGGTGCTTTAGAATTTCTTCCAGCAGATGCTTTTCGCGCAGGCCGTACAAGGAGTTCTGGTCGTACACGATGGGATTGATGGCGATGGCCGCCATCGAGAGCCAGTAGGCCAGGATTTTCTCCCGCAGCGATTCGTCGTTGAAGCTGGGCGCGTAAAGTTGGAGGAAGCCCGTATTGCCGACGCGGTCCACCAGCGTTTCCGCCTGGGTGGGGCTCTGCTGGGCGCGGACGGTCGAAAAAACAAGCAGGAAGACAATCAGTGAAAGGAATTTGTTTCGCACGGCTTTCCTCATTTCCCGGCGCCGCCTGGGCGCGCGAGGCTAGTGCTGTTCCAAGGCGAATCAAGTTGGAACGGCACTAGCTTATAGCAAAAACAGGCCGCGCTGGCCAGCGGCAAGCAATAATCCGGCGGCCGGCCGCAAGGCGTGAAGGGGCTCATCCCTCGGGCGATTCTTGTGTTACGATGCTGCGGGATTCGCCCACCCGGCCGAATCGCTCGCCGCAAATTTTTCCGCACGGGAGACCATTCATCATGAAGGCTTTCATTTCCGTTTTTTGCCGTCACGCGATTTTGGCGGGGACGGCTCTGCTGGTTCTCGCATTAGCCGCGGCGCGGCCGCTGGCGGCGGTGGATTGGGAGACTCTTTTCACCGCGCAGGACGTTCGCGACCATCTCGCGACCGACGCGGGCCGCGCGCAGGCGCTGGAATTCTGCCGGCGCATGGGAATCTCCAAGGTTTACGTGGAAGCGTTCCGCGACGGCTACCAGGCGGACGCCCAGACGCTCAAGACCGCGCGCGACTATTTTCTGAAAAACGGCCTCAAAGTTTCCGGCTGCGTGACCACCACCGGCCTCGGCAAGCCTTCCACCGGTTGGAACGTCGCGGCCTGCTATACGAACCGAGCCAACCAGGAGCACCTCGCCTCGATCTTCAAATTTGCCGCGGGCATTTTCGACGAAATCATGATTGACGATTTCTTTTTCACCGATTGCCAGTGCTCCGAGTGCGCGGCCGCCAAGCGCGACCAGAGCTGGCGCCAGTATCGCGACAAGCTGATGGTCGAGATGAGCCGCGAAAACGTCCTGGGCGCCGCCCGGAGCGTCAACCCCAACGTCAAAATCATTTTGAAGTTTCCGCAATGGTACGACGATTACCAAAACCGCGGCTACGTGGTGGATCAGGAAACGGCGCTCTACGACCGCATCTGGGT
>JAHEKS010000256.1 GCA_024638215.1 Acidobacteriota bacterium
CTGCGGCGTCGCGGTGTTGAGGATGCTCGCCGCCTCGGTCATCTCTACCATGAACGTCGAGCGGCCCCGTGCCAGGTTGTCGGAGGCGCCAATGCGCGTGAAGATGCGGTCGAGAATCGGGAGCTTGGCGCGCTCGGCGGGCACGAAGCTGCCCATCTGCGCCATCAGCGCGATGAGCGCCGCCTGCCGCAGGTAGGTGGATTTCCCGCCCATGTTGGGTCCGGTGATGATCAGGATGAGGTCGGCCGAGGGATTCAAGTAAAGGTCGTTGGGAATGAACCGCCCGCTCTGCTCTTCTTCACAGATGCGCTCGATGACGGGGTGGCGGCCCTGCACGATGACCATTTCGCCGTCTTCGGAAATCTCCGGGCGATGGTAATTGCGCTCGGCGGCGAGGGTCGCGAAGCAGGCGAGGACGTCGAGTTCGGCGAGCACCCGCGCGGTTTGCCGGATGCGCCGGGCTTCCGCGGCCACCTGGCGGCGAATCTCCGCAAAGAGCTCCCGCTCGAGCGTCTGGCTGCGCTCCTCGGCGTCGAGAATCTTCGCTTCCAGTTGCTTCAGCTCGGGCGTGGTGAAGCGCTCGGCGTTGACCAGGGTTTGCTTGCGCTCGTAGTCGGCGGGGACGAGCGGCAAATTCGGCTTTGAGACTTCAATGTAGTATCCAAAGATATTATTAAATCGCACCTTAAGCGAAGAGATGCGGGTGCGGTCTCGCTCGCGGATTTCGATGGCGGCGACGGCCTGCTTGCTGTTCTGGCTCAGGCCGCGCAGCTCGTCGAGCTCGGCGTGGTAGCCGGGGCGGATCAAGTCGCCTTCGGTCAACAGCGCCGAGGGCGACGGGTGAATGGATTTTTCGAGCAATTCGTGCACATCTGCGAGCTCGTCCAACTGCTCCCACAGCTCGCGCAGCCGGGCGGCGCGGAAGCCCGCGATGTAGCTGCGAATCAGCGGCAACTGGTAGAGCGAATTCTTGAGTGCCAGCATATCGCGCGCGTTGGCGCTTTCAAGCGTCACCTTGCTGAGCAGGCGCTCGAGGTCCTGGACCTCTCCGAGCACGCGGCGCAATTCGTCGCGGCCGATGGTGTTTTTCAGCAATTCCTCGACCGCTTCCCAGCGGCGCTCGATCTCGGCGCGGTTGACCGAGGGCCGCAGCAACCAATTCTTGAGCAGGCGCGCGCCGAGCGAGGTCATGCACTGGTCGAGCGCGCCGAGCAGCGTCGAGTGGCGCGGCTCGCCGAAAATCGGCTCGATCAATTCCAGGTTGCGCAGCGTCGTCGGGTCGAGGATCAGCGAGTCGCGCTGCTCGTAGAAGCGGATGCCGTCGAGGTGGGCGAGCGAGCCGCGCTGCGTGTCGCGCACGTAGTGGAGAATGGCCCCGGCGGCGGCGACGGCGAGGGGATGGCCTTCGAGGCCGTAGCCGTCGAGCGTCGCCACGCGAAAGTGGTCGCGCAGCAGGCGCGCGCCGTAGTCTTCGGCGAAAACCCATTCGTCAAGCGAAGTGCGCGTGAGCGTGGCATCGCCGGAAGGCGGCAGGTCGAACCCCGCCTGGCCCGATGCCAGGAGCACTTCACGCGGGCGCATGCGCTCAATTTCCTCGCGCAGGCGCGCGGCGGCCTCCGGGCCGCTGAATTCCGTGGCGCGGAACTCGCCGGTCGAAAGGTCGGCGAAGGCGACTCCGACCGCGCCGCCTTGTTCCGCCAGCGCCGCGAGGTAGTTGTTTTCGCGCGGCTCGAGCACGTGCGAATCAATCGCCGTGCCGGGCGTCACCACGCGCGTCACCTCGCGTTTCACCAATTTCTTGGCGAAACGCGGGTCCTCCGTCTGGTCGCAAATCGCCACCCGGTAGCCCTTGCGAATCAGCCGCGCGATATAGCCTTCGGCCGCATGGTAGGGCACGCCGCACATGGGAATAGGCGCGCCCTTTTCCTTGTTGCGCGAGGTGAGGGTGATTTCCAGTTCCTTGGAGGCGACGATGGCGTCTTCGAAGAAAAGTTCGTAGAAATCGCCCAGCCGGAAGAGCAGCAGCGCCTGGGGATGGCGCTCCTTGATGGAACTGTACTGGCGCATCAAGGGCGTGGAGAATTCTGCCATGGGCGTGAAAGATTAGGAGAGCATTATCCCGTGCGGCAGGCGGCTTTGCAAACTCGAAAATCCCGCCGCGCCGGGCCTTGTCAAAACGCAAGCGCGAAATTATCTTGGCGCCGGGGCGCGCACCTCGGCCAGTTGCTCCGGGGTCAGGTGCAGGACGCGCACTTCGGGCAGGCCGCGGAATTTCTGGGCAAAATCGAGCCCGTAGCCGACCACGAAGGCGTCGGGAATGGTGAAGCCGACGTAATCGGCGGTCACCGGATTGATCCGCCGCAAAGGCTTGTCGAGCAGCGTGACCACCTTGAGGCTTTTCGGTTTGCGCCGGCTCAGCAGCCCCCGGAGGTACTGGAACGTATGCCCGGTGTCGAGGATGTCTTCCACCACCAGCACGTCCAATCCCTCGATGCTCGAGTCGAGGTCCTTGGTGATTTTCACCTGCCCCGATGAGGATTGCCCGTCGCCGTAGCTGGTGAATCCCAGGAAGTCCACCGTGACTTCCAGGTCGAGGGCGCGGATCAGGTCGGCCAGGAAGACCCACGAGCCTTTCAGGATGCCAATCAAGTGCAGCGGGCGGCCGCGGTATTCGGCCGTAATCTCGGCGCCGAGCTCCTTGACGCGGCGCTGGATTTTTTCCGCGTCGAGAAGGATTTCAAGCTGATTTTCGGACTGTGGAAGGCTCATAACGGCACCGTTGACGGTTTTAGAAGTCTCTGTTAAATTAAAGGTTCCTATTTTCGACCAAAGGAGTATCCGTGGCAAGTCACAAATCTGCTCTCAAGCGCATCAAGCAAACCGCCAAGCGCACTGCGGGCAACCGGGCGCACACCACCAAGCTGCGCCACCAAATGCGCAAGCTGCGCACGGCGCTCGATTCAAAGGACAAGGCCGCCGCGCAGGCGCTGCTCAGCCCGACCTTCGCGTTGATTGATCACTCGGTGCACAAGGGCGTGCTGCACGCGAACACCGCGGCGCGCTACAAGTCGCGGCTCAACCTGCGCTTCAACGCGCTTTCCTGAAGACGCCAGTCCCGCGAACAAGACAACCCCCTGAAGCCACGTGTCCATTGCGTTCATGGCGGGAGCCGGTCTAGAATCCCGGCATATGCGGCTTTTCTTACACTGCTTCCTCTGGAGCACCCTTGCGGCAGTGGCGCTTCCTGTCGCATTCCTCTTCGCCCGTCTCGAATTCGTCTTTTGGCTGATGTGGCCTGCGATTCGAGTCAGCGGTGCGCTCCTTGGCGCATTCAACGTTTACTTCGATGAGGGAGGGATGAATCTCGTCGCAGCAATTCTTCTCGGTATTCCAGTAAACATTATTGCCTTCTCCCTTATTTCGTTCGCATCTGTCCAAGCTTTTCGCATCGCGAGGCAGACACTGTCAGCCAAGAAGAACCGCGACGGACAAGCCAAGCCAACTGCCCTCTCCTAGTTATTTCCGACTGAAGACTGAAGACTGAAGACTGAAGACTGAAGACTGAAGACTGAAGACTGAAGACTCTTACGCCTCAACCGCGGGGCCTGGCAGTTCGAACGCCGGCACGCTCTCCGCGCCGCGCCCCACGATAATCCGCCAAACCAGGAATTCGAGAAGGATTTTGGAATCTTTCCACGAGGACTTGACGCCCAGGTCCGTCTGGCGCACCTGGCGCAGCGCCTGAAGGATTTCCTGCCGCGAGTACTTGCGCTGGAGCTGCGGGGCGATTTCCTGCGTCGAGTAAGGATTCGACCAGCGATTCCAGGCGCCGCGGCCGCGGCCGCCGAACCGCGGCGCGCCACCGCCTTTCAGGGCCTGCCGGAAAAGGTCGCCGATGGACCACAGCAAAAGCATCTCGGATTCCTTGCTGGCCAGCAGCGCGCGCAGGTTTTCGAGCGCGCGGGGGAAATTGCGCTCCGCGATGCCTTCGAGAAGCTTGCCGATCACGTGCTCCTCGCGGAAGACGACCATCAAGTCGAGGTCGCCGCGCTCCAGGCGCTTCGCGCCCTGCTTGGCGGTCAAAAGCTTTTCCACTTCCGTGCGCGCCCACAAGAGATTCACCCCCGCCGGGCCTCCCTTGCGCGGATCGTTGCTCGACTCGAACCTGGCGGCGATTTCTTCGGCGAGCGGCGTATCCAATTCCACCCCCGCGCGCGCCACGTAATGCTTCAGCCATTCGGCCGCTTCGCGCCGCGCCAATGGCAGAAGATTCACGACCTGGGTTTTCTTTTCCAAAAGCTGGATGAAGCGCCGCCGGCGGTCGGGCTCGACTGCGGCAAAAATCACCGTGGCGAAAGGCGAAGGCCGCTCGAGATACGCCGCCAGCGCCTCGTGGTCCGCATCGCCGGCTTGCTTGAAATCTTCAGGGTCAGAAAAAAGCAGGAAGTTGTGCCCGCCCAGCATGGGCATCTGGCTGGCGCCTTCGATTTCGCGCGCCAGGCGCCCGGGGACGAACTCGATTTCCGCCAGGCACCACTCGCGCGACTCGGCGGGCAGGGAAGCGACCAGCGCGGAGCGGCACTCTTCGTGGAGAAAGCGGTCGGGGCCCGAGAGGAAATACGCCGGGCCCAGCTTGTTTTGCGCGGCCGCCGTGAGGAATTCCGAAGCCCTCATAGATGATTCAAGGAAGCTTTGCGTTGTCTGACAGGGATCGCGAGAGACGCGCCGCGGGTGCGCAGCGTCGCGAGCCCTTTTCGCGTCCGCACTTCATAATCCTGTAACCTTGTCTTGCGTTTCACGTCTGCACCTTCTGGACGACTCGCGCGCCATCGTACCATTCCGCCCGCGTGGCGACAAGGAGCTTCGCGGCCCGTCGCTTGCCGTGCGCTTTGCATTGACACTTCTCTTCGCGAAGCGCATCTGGCAAGCCCGGGGCGTTTTCTGTAAACTACGAATCTGCGCCGAGCGATGCAGGCACGCTTTTCTTAGATCGCTTCCGGGGAATCTTTGGGAAACTCGCCCCAAACCAACGCACCAACCGAAGCGGGCAAGCCCGTTGCGGGATGGAAATTCGCCCTGCGGGCGCTCGGCCACCGCAATTACCGGCTGTTTTTCACCGGCCAGAGCGTCTCGCTGATCGGCACCTGGATGACGCGCGTGGCCACCGCCTGGCTGGTTTACCGGCTGACGCACTCGCCCTTTTTGCTCGGCCTGGTGACTTTTTCCGGGCAGATTCCGGCCTTTTTCCTCGGCCCCTTTGCGGGCGTGTGGGTGGACCGCCTGGACCGGCACCGCGTGCTGGTGGCCACGCAGGCGCTCTCGATGCTGCAGTCGTTCGCGCTGGCGGCGCTGGCGCTCACGGGCGTCATCAACGTCTGGGAAATCATCGTGCTGGCCGTCTGCCAGGGCGCGATCAACGCCTTCGACATGCCGTCGCGGCAGGCGTTTGTGATGGAGATGGTGGAATCGCACGAAGACCTTTCGAACGCCATCGCGCTGAATTCCTCCATGGTCAACGGCGCGCGGATGATCGGGCCGTCGCTGGCCGGGATCATCATCGCCGCCGCGGGCGAGGGCTACTGCTTTCTGATTGACGGCTTCAGCTACATCGCGGTGATTGTTTCGCTGCTGGCGATGGTGGTCGCGCGCGGCGAGCGGAAGCCGCGGCGCATCGGCATCCTGCACGAGCTCGGGGAGGGCTGGCGATACGCCGTGCACTTCGCTCCCATCCGCTCCATCCTGCTGACGCTGGCGCTGGTGAGTTTTGCCGGGATGCCGTACATGGCCCTGATGCCGATCTTCGCCGGCAAGATTCTCGGCGGCGGCCCGGACACGTTGGGATTTCTGATGGCCGCTTCCGGCGTGGGCGCGCTCGCGGGCGCGCTGACCCTGGCGCTGCGGCGGTCGGTCGTGGGCCTGGGGCGGATGATCTCGATCGCCGACGCCACCTTCGGCGCGGCCCTGCTGCTGTTTGCGCTCTCGCGCTGGATGTGGCTTTCCATGGCGCTGATGCTCTTCACCGGCTTCGGCATGATGCTGCAAATGGCTTCGTCGAACACCATCCTTCAGACCGTCGTCGAGGAGGACAAGCGCGGGCGGGTGATGAGCTTCTACGCCATGGCCTTCATGGGGGCGGCGCCGGTGGGGAGCCTGGTGGCCGGGATCACAGCAAAATATTTCGGCGCGCCGCTGACGCTTGGAATCGGCGGCTCGATGTGCTTGGCGGGCTCGGTGTGGTTTGCCAGCCGCTTGCCCGCCATTCGCAGGCTGGTCCGCCCCATCTATATCCGCCTGGGCATCCTGCCCGAAGTGGCGAGCGGCCTTCAGGCCGCCACCGCCCTGCAAGTCCCGCCGGAAGAGTGAAACGAGATCGCAATTTCAGGGATGGCCGGTTGGCGCACAGCGAAGCAGCGGCTTTTTCCGGGGTTGGCGCACAGCGAAGCTGTGCGGTTTTGGCGGTCGCAGAGCTGCGCTCTGCGCCAACCACGGCCTTTGCTCTCGCAGAGCTGCGCTCTGCGCCAACCGCCGTGACCGTGGCTACCCCTTTGGGTCAAATCTTGAAAAAGATCCGATTCTTATAAAGCCAATAGCAGACGTACCAGAGCATCATCCAGACCGCGATGCTGGTGGCGATCTCGGCCGTGAGCTGGCCGCCCCAGGCAAACGCCGCCATGGTGAAGGGCTGGGCGATTTTGTGGAACCAATCCGCTCCGTAGCTGTTGGTCAGCAGGTAGATGAAGATCGAATTCGTTCCCACGATGTTGAAGAAGACGGCCCACTTCTTGAAGCCTTTCAGATCGATCAGCCAGTAAGAAAGGGCCAGGGCCAGCAGGCAAAAGCCGCCGCTGACGATGACAAACGAGGCGGTGCAAATCCGCTTGATGATGGGGTCCACCGGATTCAGGGCGAATCCGGCGACGACGCCGATGAGGCCGGGGATAACCAGCGCCCGA
>JAHEKS010000257.1 GCA_024638215.1 Acidobacteriota bacterium
TTTTGTCAGGCACAATCCTTCCTGCGAATTTTTCAGCGCATTATATCGCGCCCGAAGGTTTATAATGAGGTTTACTTTGAAAGGGAGGCAATCACATGGCAACTGTTGAAACGGCTGTCGCGCCTCGCACGCCGAGTGCGCACATGACGAAGCGCGTCGCCGAAATCCTGAGTTGGTACGAGAGCGACAACCCGGGGACCAAAACCAATATCGCCCGCTTGCTGAACCACGGATACCTGGCGGGCACGGGCAAATTGGTAATTCTCCCCGTGGATCAGGGATTTGAGCACGGCCCGGCACGAAGCTTCGCCGCGAACCCCGGCGGCTACGATCCCAATTATCATTTTGAGCTGGCGATTGAGGCGGGCTGCAACGCTTACGCCGCTCCGCTCGGGTTCATTGAGGCTGCCGCGGCGCGCCACGCGGGCGAGATTCCGCTCATCCTCAAAATGAACAACCACGACGTGCTGCACGACGAGAACGATCCCCTTCCCGCCGTGACCGCGAGCGCCCGCGACGCGCTGCGCCTGGGCTGCGTGGCCATCGGGTTCACGATTTATCCCGGTTCGGCGCACGCGCAAACCATGTATCAGCAGTTGCGCGCCGCCGCTGAAGAGGCCAAGGCGCACGGGCTCGCCGTCGTCGTGTGGTCCTACCCGCGCGGGTCGAGCCTCTCCAAAGAGGGTGAGACGGCGCTCGACGTGGCCGCCTACGCCGCGCAGATTGCGGCGCAACTGGGCGCGCACGTCATCAAGGTGAAACTGCCCAGTGAACACTTGGAGCAAGCGGCGGCGAAAAAAGTTTATGAGAGCGTGAACGTGCCGCGCGCGACGCTCGCCGAGCGCGTCCGCCACGTCACCCAGAGCGCCTTCGACGGGCATCGCATCGTGATCTTCTCGGGCGGCGCCAAGAAGGAGAGCGACGAGGCCGTGTTCGATGAAATCCGCGCCATTCGCGACGGCGGCGGATTTGGCTCCATCATCGGGCGCAATTCCTTCCAGCGGCCCAAAGAGCACGCTCTGCGGTTCCTCGAAACCGTGATGAAGATCTATTCGGGCGAGGTCAAATAATCGCGCTCAATTTGTGAGGGAACAGAAAAGGCGGGAGGCAACTCCCGCCTTTGTCTTTTCCGGCGCAGCTCGAGCGGGGCGCGGGCGCGCCGGCGTTCAGGCTACTTCTTGGGGAACCTCTGCCCGCCGCGCGGCGAGTATTTGGCGAGCGCCGCATCCAGAGGCCGCGCCGCAGCTGGCGTGCCGGTGTTGCCGAACAAGATATCGTGGGCGGAAAGCTCGCGGCTGTAGATGTCTTTGTTCGCTCCGCCGTCGTTCTTGATGACCTGGCCTTCGAGCGACAGCCCCGCGAACGCGCCGCGCGAGCGCGAATAGGTCAGAATCTCGGTTTGCAGCAGGACGCCGGTGGAAGCACCGGCCGTGCGCCCCACCGGACCGCCCGCAACCGAGGCGTCGGCGCCCAGCTTGGTGTGGCCCTTCACAAACTTCTCCGCGCCTTCGGGATTCATCACCAGCAGAACGAAATCGGTGGACTGGCCGCCGATCTGCAGCCCGATGCTCGGCCCGCCCATCTCAAACATCCACGGCGCGCCCCACGCGCCGTTGCCGCCGCGCCGGCAGACCAGCGCGCCCTTGCCCGCGCTGCCGCCAATTCCCAGGGCCAGCTTCTTGTAGGACGGGACGACGGCCACGCACACCGCCTTATTGAGCAGGTCACTCGGAATACCTTGCTCGGGAGTCTTCATGATGGCGTCGATGACATCGGCGGATTTTTGCAGACGCTCCGCGGTTTTGCCCCCCTCTGCGCCATAGGCGGCGCCGAGGGTCATCGCGAGAATGAGAGAAGTCGCAAGATATCGCATTGGAGCCTCCATCGGATACTATCGGTTGTGATGTAACGGCCGGGGAAAACCAATACCCTTCGTGCAGAACGGCGCAACAAAGTGCAGCCCTATTGTCCCACAATCCGCCGCCGGCGCGCAGACTTTTGGCACGGCTTGTAGCGAGAGGAGCGGGTCGGATAAAATTCAAGTGATGCGCGCGATGGTTCTGGAAAGCCCGCGAGCCGCGGAGCAAAATCCGCTTGCCCTGCGCGATGTGCCGTTGCCCCAGCCCGGCCCGAGCCAAGTGCGGGTGCGCGTGGCGGCATGCGGCGTATGCCACACCGACCTGCACGTTGTCGAAGGCGACCTTCAGCTCCCCAAGCTCCCCGTCGTGCCCGGCCATCAGATCGTTGGCGTAGTGGACGCACACGGCTCGGGCGCTCACGCCTTTCGCGAAGGCGACCGAGCCGGCATCCCCTGGCTCAACTGGACGTGCGGCGAGTGCCGTTACTGCCGCAAGGGACTCGAGAACCTGTGTGTGCGCGCGCGGTTTACGGGCTTCCATTCGGATGGAGGCTTCGCGGAAGCGACGGTGATTGACGAATCTTTCGCCTACGCGCTGCCAAAGAACTTTCCCGATTTGCAGGCCGCGCCGCTGCTTTGCGCGGGCATCATCGGCTACCGGTCGCTGCGCTTGTCGGGCGTCGAGCGGGGCGACCGCCTGGGCCTCTACGGCTTCGGAGCTTCGGCGCATATCGTCGTGCAACTGGCGCGGTACCTCGGGTGCGAGGTGTACGTCTTCACGCGCTCGGAAGAGCATCGCCAGCTCGCGCGCGAGCTCGGCGCGGCGTGGGCGGGCAGCGCGGAAGACGAGGCGCCGGAAAAAGTGGCCGGCGCAATTATTTTCGCTCCCGCGGGCCGTCTAGTCTTGAACGCTTTGCGCGCGACACAGAAGGGCGGCACGGTGGCGCTTGCCGGCATCACCATGAGCCCCATTCCCGAGATGAATTACGATTCGCTGCTCTACCACGAGCGCGTTTTGCGCAGCGTGGCCAACAGCACACGAGAAGACGCTCGCGAGTTGCTGAGCTTGGCGGCGGAGATTCCCGTGCGCACCGAAGTCCAGTCTTTCAAGCTCGAGGAAGCCAATCTCGCGCTGCAATCGCTCAAGCACAGCCGGATCCGCGGCGCCGGCGTGCTGGTGATCTGACCTGCCCGCGGTAGCGGCGGTCTATGACCTCCGGGTATCCCAAGACCGCCGATTACAAATCGGCCCTACAGAAGCCTAGAGCGAAAGAAGAGACACGTGTGCTGTCAATTTGGTATGCTCCGGAATCGCACGGAATCTGCCTTCGATGCGCGGGAAATACCTGCTAGCGGTCGTAGTATTTGGCTCGGCAATCGCCGTCCTCGCGGCGGCGTTCGTGCTGCCGTTCGGGAAGATCGAGCGCCTTGAGTCCAAGCCCGTCCTCAGCCCGCGGGGCGAAGGCTTTGAGTCGGCGGGCGTGTTCAATCCTGCCGTCGTCAAGGTTGGCGCGAAAACCGTCATGCTTTACCGCGCTCAGGACGAAAAGGGAAGGTCGCGGATCGGCTATGCGACGAGTACGGACGGCATTCACTTTACACGCCGTTCCGAGCCGGTGCTCGTGCCCGAGGCGCCCTACGAAAAAGGCGGCGGCGTGGAAGACCCGCGCGTGGTCAAAATCGGCGGCGAATACCTGATGACCTACACGGGCTACAACAACGTGGACGGAGTCGGGCCCGGCCACAAAGACGCTCAACTGTGCCTTGCGACTTCTACCGACCTCATCCACTGGCATCGGCAGGGCGTAATCATGCCCGCGTACAAAGGGAAATGGAACGTCGGCTGGACAAAGTCAGGCGCCATCGTCACCGAGCGGATTCATGGAAAATACTGGATGTATTATCTCGGCGATGCGCGCGAATTGGGAAGCCAGATGGGCCTCGCGGTCTCGGAAGACCTTCGCCACTGGACGGACGCAACCAGCGAGCCGGCGCTGCGCAGCCGACCGCACACGTTTGACGCCCGCGTGGTCGAACCCGGCCCGCCGCCGGTCGTCCTGCCGGAGGGAATTCTGCTGATTTACAACGGCGCGGACGACCACCTGGTCTATCGCACCGGCTGGGTGCTGTTTGACAAGAACGATCCCGCGCACATGCTGGCGCGCGCCGAGCAGCCCATCTTCGAGCCGCGCGAGGAGTGGGAGAAAATCGGCCAGGTGCCGAATGTGGTTTTTGTCGAAGGCCTGATTCGCGAGCCTCGCCGCTGGCTGTTTTATTATGGCGGCGCGGACAAGTACATCGGCGTCGCCGCCGCGACCACGAATTGAATCTCTCTCGAGGTGAGCCCAACATGCGATGTCGCAAACATGACGCCCTCATTCTGTTCGTCCTGCTCTTCGCGCTCGCGCCGCCGCTCGGCGCCGCGGACCAGACCGTCAAGCTCACGCGCCACGGCAATCAGGTTGACGTCAGCATCGGCGGCAAGCCCTTCACGACTTATTATTTCGGTCCGGAGTCCCCGAAACCCTACCTCCATCCGCTGCGCAGCGCGCAGGGCACCATCGTGACGCGCGGCTATCCCATGGTCAAAGACATTCCGGGCGAAAGCCACGACCACCCGCACCATCGCGCCATGTTTTTTGCGCACGGCGACATCAACGGTATAGATTTCTGGGGCGAAAAGGTGGAAAGCCGCAAGCAGCAAACCGCGGGCGGGAAATATTACGCGACCAGCGAAGAACTCCCCAAGGGTCGCACCGTCTTCCGCAAGATTGAAGAGATCAAGAGCGGGCCGGATTTCGCGACGCTCAAGGCGGATTTCTCGCTCATCGGGCCGGACGGCAAAGGCATCGCGAGCGAAACGCAGGAATACGTTTTCCGCGGCGACGCCTCAACGCGGACGATTGACTGCACCTTCACCATCACCGCCAATTATGGGCCGGTGAAGATGGGTGACACCAAGGAAGGCACCTTCGCCATCCGCGTGGCGCACGATTTGACGGGTTCGAAAGCGCGCATGCTCAATTCCAACGGCAAAGTGGGTGAAAAGGAAATCTGGGGCAAGCGCGCCGACTGGGTGGATTATTCAGGAGCCGTCAAAGGCGAGAAGCTGGGTATTACGATCTTCGACAATCCGCAAAACCTTCGCCACCCCACGACCTGGCACGCGCGCGACTATGGCCTATTCGCGGTGAATCCCTTCGGCGAGCACGATTTCTACCACGACCCCAAGCGCGACGGGAGTTACACCATCGCGGCCGGGCAGTCGCTGACCCTGCGCTATGGTGTACTCATCCACCACGGCGACTGGACCGCAGCCCAGCTCAATGAAGCCTATCGCGAATACGCGGCGGGAAAGTAGCGCCGCCCTTCAGCACTGGCGTAGCGTCGCCCTTTAGGGCGACATCGCCGCGCGCCCTTCGGAGCGCCATTGCCGGGCTGAAGTCCGGCGTTACGGTTCGCTTTCGTGGCTGACTTTGGCTTTCTTCCGCGCTGTTGGTTTGCGTTGCGCGGACTTGGTCCCGCGCGCCGCGCGCCCGCGCCGCTTCTTGGGCGGTTCGGAAAGCTCGGGAACTGCCGCTGCCACGCCTGAAGCAATCTCCACCGCTTCTTCCACGGTGAACGCGGGCGGAGCGGCCGCTTCGACTTCT
This sequence comes from Acidobacteriota bacterium, assembly GCA_024638215.1. Classification (GTDB taxonomy): domain Bacteria; phylum Acidobacteriota; class Terriglobia; order UBA7540; family UBA7540; genus JAHEKS01. Next base: position 5,509 of record JAHEKS010000257.1, read on the forward strand.
TCGGCCTGTAATTCAAGCGCGGCCGGGACCTCGACGGTGCTTACATCTCCGGCCATTGCGGTCTCTGGAGTGGCTGCTGCCGACTCCGCCGCAACGATGGGGAAGATCCTCAGCACGCCCTTGTGGTCGCGGGTCAGCCGAAGCAGGCCGTCGCGCTCGCCCTGATGCAGCAGGTCGAGCATGCCGCGAAAGCCGTAGCGCCGCTCGTCGAATTCGCGGTCCGCGGTCTTCAGCCCCTGGCGGATGTGCCGCATGTAAAGCGGGCGGTTGGGCGATTTCGCCGTGGCCGCGGCCAGCGCCGTTTTCAGCACGCCCATCGCCTCCGCGCGCAATGCGGAATCCTCCTCCGCGCTGCGCGGCGCGGCTTCCTCGGAAGTAACGGCGGCCTCCTCGCTCTCCGCGCTTTCGGCAGCCGCCGGTGCGGGCGCCTTTTCGCCCTCCACTAGGTCCACCAGATATCCGCGGTCCACGCGGCGCAGGGTAACCAGGCTCTCCTGCGCCATCTTTTGCATGAACTCGAGGAACGAGCTGGCGCCGTAATCGCGCTCGCTGAAGGTGGGGTCGAGCTGGAGCAGGGTGCTCTTGAGCAGGCCGATCTGCGGCGAGACTTCGCGCTCGCCGAGAATCTTGAGCGCGCGCTCGACGTTGGGGAATGCCGCCCGCAGAGGCCGGCTCTCCGGCCCTTTGCGGCCGCCTTCGCGCGCGGAGCGCGAGCGCCGCGCGCCGTCGCCGGGTTTCAGCAGGTTTTCATAGGCGATAAATTCGTGGCAGTTGCGCTGCAGGATGTTGCTGGTGAAGGCGCGGCCGCCCACCACAAAAATCCGCTTGTCGTACTGCTTCAGCTTTTCCACCAGCGCGATAAAGTCGCTGTCGCCGCCCACGATGGCGAAGGCGTTGATGTGATGGCGCGTGAAAGCCATCTCCAGCGCGTCGAGCGCCAGGTTGATGTCGGCACCGTTCTTGTCGCCGCGCGGCGTCACATTGCGCTGCACCAGTTGCACCGCGTGCTGGGTCATGGAGCGGCTCTGCTCGCCCGCGCGGTGCCAGTCGCCGTAGGCGATCTTGGTCACCACTTCGCCCCGTTCCTTCAGCGCTTCCAGCACCAGTTCGACGTCAAATTCCTTGCCCAGCGTGTCTTTGACTCCGATCTGAATATTGTCGAAGTCAATGAAGACCGCGAGCTTCAATCTTTCTTCTGTCACAGTTCCTTCTTCCTCCGCGGCCCTCGGCCGGCGGACGTTCATTGCTTGGAGGCCGACCCCTCCCTATAAGCATCATACCCCGGAAGTGCGTCAGCGTCTTGTGCGGATGCGCGCTAGAGATCTCTGCATAAATAGATTGACAATGCCATGTTTTGTGCTAGAGTCGGCCTATGGCCGACCACACCGTACGTTCCCGACGAGATGCCATAGCGATGGAAGCGCGGCGGCTGGCTG
>JAHEKS010000258.1 GCA_024638215.1 Acidobacteriota bacterium
ACGCCGCGTTTTGCGCTCATTTCACTGGCCCTGTCAAAGCAGGCCTCACCTGACTGGGTGGAGGGTTTCTATGCGGGCGTTCGCTCGCTTGCCCGCCGCAACGGGGTGACGATTATCGGAGGAGATACTGCTCTCGTTTCGCATAACTCCTTTGTGGACGTTGTGGTTGCGGGTGAAGTTCCAGCGGGCAGGGCCTTGCGGCGCTCGGGGGCGCGGCCGGGAGATCAGATTTTCGTCAGCGGCCGTTTGGGGCTCTCTGCCTTGGGATTGCGACTTCTGAAAACGCGGGTTGCAGCCACTTCGCCAAACCAGGCCATCCGCGCGCACCTTTATCCGATGCCCAGGATCGAGCTGGGCCTGTTTCTCAGCCAGAAGCGGCTGGCTTCGGCGCTCATGGATTTGAGCGATGGGCTCTCGAGCGACCTTACCCGGCTTTGCCAGTCGAGCGGTGTTGGGGCAGCAGTGTGGGCTTCGAGGATTCCCAAGCCTGCCACCGCGGCGAAAGGCAAGCGTAGTCCGGCATGGGCCATGGACCTGGCACTCAATGGTGGTGAAGATTACGAGCTCCTGTTTACCGTCCCGCCGCGCAAACTGAACCGCATTCCTCCGCGATTCCGCGGCCTTCCGCTGCACTGCATCGGAGAAGTCCAGCAGACGAAGAGCCTCTCTCTCATTCTTCCCGACGGCACATCCCGTCCGCTTGAGCCCGGCGGCTGGGACCATTTCCGCACGTGAGCCTAAGGGTTGACCGGGGCGTGCGTCATGTTATAACATTGTTCTATAATGGAGGTGGGCATGACAGTCACGATCCGGCGCTTGGGAAACTCGCGCGGCATCATTATTCCCAAGCCCATGCTCAAAGAAGCCGGCTTGCTGAAGGAAGCAGAAATCACGCTCGAGCGTGGGGCGATTGTCTTACGCAAGCCGCGCCGCAATCCCCGCGCCGGCTGGGCCGAAGCGAGCCACAAGCTGGCGCAAGCGGGCGACGATAAACTACTGTGGCCTGAATTCGCCAACCGCGACGACGGAGACCTGAAGTGGTGAACCGGGGTGAGGTCTGGCTTGTCACGCTCGACCCCACGGTGGGAAGCGAAATCCAAAAGACCCGGCCCTGCATCATCGTCTCGCCTCCCGAAATGCACGATTACCTGCGCACCGTGATCGTCGCTCCCATGACCACCGGGGCCCGGCCCGCGCCGTACCGGATTTCGGTGACCTTCCAGGGCAAGCGTGGCCTGATACTTCTGGATCAGGTTCGCGCGTTGGACAAGATCCGGCTGGTCAAACGCCTGGGAAGAATCAGCTCCGCCACCCTCGCCGCGACCCTCAACACCCTCCAAAACGTCTTCGCCTGAGGCCACCTCGGCGTCTCATTGCCTGTCGCTTTTCGAATCGTACAGACGTTCCGTCGGAACGTTTCCACTTCGTAGCGGCGATCTTTGAGCCATTGGCTGGAGAAGAACGAAGCTCTGCGTTGGCGCGTGATCTGGGCAAAGACCGGCGAGCAAGTGGTTGTTCGCCAGCCAGCCTCAGACCTCCGGCGGACGAGCGAACAAGATGTACAGGCATATTACAATCACGAGGGTGGCCACAATCATCAGCCCCATGGCGGTCGCTGAAACGCCGTCGAATCTGCCGTCAAACTTCCAGTTAACGCTCCGACTCAAGTGGCGCAGACCCAGGCCCTCGGAGGCGATGAACGCGACTGCCAGCGTTCCCATAACGGAGGGTCCCCAGGCCGGCGGGCAGATGGTCAGCGCCGCGACAGATGGGTAAAACAATATGATCGGAACGAGAACATAGGCAAGCGAAGAGCGAAGGCTCTTGGTGCGTTCAGCCCTGGACGTTTCCACGTGATTTCCTCCGCACCCTGCCACGGGTCAAGATGCAAGCCACGGCACAGAGTCGGCACCCTGGGCCTTTCAGCCCATGTATCGTTGCCGCCCGTGGCGTGGTGCAGTCAGATATTACCACAACGATTGCCATAACGGCCCACCGTACAAAGGACATGCGGCGGCGACCAGCTATTGCGGCCCGGGGTTGGCGCGGTGGGGGTCGGATTCTTTGGCGGGCGGCTGCGGCGCGTCGCCGGCGCGCGGCTTTTGATGGCCGGGGGCAACAGGTTTGGCCTCTCTTGGTGGCGCAGGTTGCTTGGGCGCGGAAGCATTGGCAGGAGGCGTAAGCAAAGCGGGCGGCGGCGAGGAAGGATTCCCCGACACGACGGCCTGTTCGGACATCAATCGTTCGCTGCCGGCGCTGGCCAGGATCTCTTGCACCTGGTCGGGGTTGGTCAGGAGCGGCGAGTCCGGAAAGTTCTCCACCGGCTGGCCCGCCAAGGCCTGGCTTATGAAATCCATCCAGATGGGCAGAGCGACTCGGGCACCTTCTTCCTTTGGCCCGAGTGAATGGTGATCGTCGAAACCCACCCAGACGCCGCAGGTGAGGGAAGGCGAGAAGCCGACGAACCAGGCGTCGGCAAAATCGTTGGTGGTGCCGGTCTTGCCGGCCAACGCATATTTTTGCGCCAGCGCTTTGGCGCGGACCGCGGTGCCGGAACTGAACACCTCGCGCAGCATGGAAGTTTCCAGGCGCGCGATGGGCGCGGGCAGGACGTCGGTGACTTGCGGCTGGAAATCGTCAATCACCCTTCCGTCGTAATTGGTGACGCGCGTAATCATGCGCGGCTCGATGTGGACGCCGTCATCGGGGAAGGTGGTGAAAGCGGAGGTGTGCTCGAGCAGTGTGACGTCGGAAGCGCCCAGCGCCAGCGGCAGGTTAGGCACCAGGCGCGTGGTAATGCCGAACTTGCGGCACAGCGCAATGACCCTGTCCACGCCGATTTTGGCCAGCAAGCGCACGGCGGGGACGTTGCGCGATTCGGCCAAAGCGTGCAGCAGCGTGATTTCGCCCTCGAACTTGTTGTCGTAATCGTGCGGGGCCCAGACGCCGGAAGCGGTGGGAAAGCTGATGGGCGTGTCGGAGATGGTGTCAAACGGCCGAGCGCCCTCGAGCAGCGCCTCGGCGTAAACGTAGACCTTGAAGGACGAACCGGACTGGCGCTCGGCCTGGCGGGCGCGATTGAACTTGCTGGCGTCGAAATCGTAGCCGCCCACCATCGCTTTGATCGCGCCCGTGGAGTTGTCAATCACCACCAGCGCGCCTTGCACGTTGGGGTACTGGTCGAGCGTCGCCTCCACCGCCTTGCCCTTGACGGTTTTGATGAGAAACAAGTCCACGTCCCCGGTGGTGAAAATCTGGCGCGGGTCAACGCGACGTGTCCAGGCGAAATCGGGCGGAGTCAGGCGCGCGGTCGCCTCGCCGAAGCGCACCAGCGCGTACCGGCGCGTCACGTCCATCACCAGGCCGTGCACCAGGTCGCCAGTTTCAAGCGGCGAGGACCAGTCGGGGTTCGTGTAGGTCTCGAGCGTTGCCATGTGGCCGTTGGGAAGCTGGCGGGGCTTGAGCAGAATGTTGTCCTCGGGGCCGCGCCAGCCGCGCCGTTTGTCGTCGTCGCGCAATCCCTGGCGCAGCGCCTGCTGGGCGATTTTCTGCAAGCGCACGTTCAGCGTGGTGTAAACCCGCAAGCCTTTGGACTGGACCGTTTCCGCGCCGTACTTGCTCTCCAGAAACTGCCTTACGTCTTCGACGAAATAGGGCGCCAGATTATTGTTCCAACGCTGGACGTGCAGGCCGAGCGGCACGGCGCGGGCCTCGCGAAATTGCGCTTCGGTGATCTTGTGATTCTCCAGCATCGCCTGGAGCACGATATTGCGCCGCTCACGCGCGCGGTCAGGATGGAGCAGCGGCGAGTAGGCGGTGGGGCTGCGCGGCAGGCCCGCCAGCAGTGCCGCCTCCGGCAGCGTGAGTTGGTCGAGGTGCTTGCCGAAGAAAAATTGCGATGCCGCCTCAAAGCCGTAGTTTCCGTGGCCGAGGGGAATGATGTTGGCATACATCGTGAAAATTTGGGATTTGGTGAAGCGCCGCTCGATCTGGATGGCCAGCAAGGCTTCCTGAATTTTGCGCACCCAGCTCTTGCGCGGCGTCAGGAAGAGGCGCCGGCTCAGTTGCATGGTCAGCGTGCTGGCGCCCTGCGTCTTCTTCCACTCCATCAGGTCGGTGATGGCGGAGCGCACGATGCCCACCACATCCACTCCCCAGTGGCTCTCGAAGTGGCGGTCTTCGACGGAAATGACGGCGTTCCGCAGGACGGGTGGGATCTGGTCGTAGGTGACAATCACCCGGTGTTCGAGGGCGAAGCTGCCGATGGGCGTTCCGTCGTCGGCGTAAAGCTCCGTCATCACGTCGGGGCGATAATCTTCGAGCTGATTGACGCGCGGGAGGTCGGACGAATAGACGAACACCAGCCCGGCCAGCGCTCCTCCGCCCGCCGCCAGCAGCAGCAGAATCAGATAAACAAACTGGCCGAAGATCTTCGTCCCCCGCACCAGAAACGAACTGCGCTTCCGGGGCGGCGGCACAGAGAACAACGAAAATCCCTGGTCGTCCATGGGCGGCGAGAACCCTCTTCACTATTTTATGACCGCGCCTTGCAGACAGTCAAACCTGGCGAGTCGATAGGGGAGAAGGAGACGAGATTCTTGAAAGTCCCAGCGGTGGGATTTCTGGTATTGGCGCCGACCTCGCAATTCAGCCGCCCACGGTTACTGCTTTCTCAGGAGCGCCGGCCAGTTGATGACGAGCGTGATGGGAGCAGAAGCCTGGTCGTCGAAGGTCGTGACGATGAACCGCCGGCCGTCCGGCGTCACGTCAAAGATGGGCGTCAGCGAATAATCATCAACCTTGAAGAGTTGCTGCGGCGCGCTGATTTGCAGCGAACTGCCCGTTTCGGTTACCGGCGCCGCCATGATCCCGTTGTCGGGTGAAATGTAGAATATTTCTTTGCCATTGCGCCCCCATCTGACGCCGTCGCCGCCGTTGGTGGAAATCTGGTAGCGGCTTCCCGCCCCGGGGAACGCCGCAGCGTAAACCTCGTCGGACACGTAAGCAATCCATCTCCCGTCGGGGGAAAAGTCGGCCTCACCTTCCCAGAGATCCGACTGGCTGAACCGGAAAGGCGCGCGGTCGCCGGTGAGGGGGAGAATCCAGAGGTGGAGTCCGGTCTCCCTATTCATGAGCAGGTAGCTCACAAACTTTCCATCCCGCGACCAACTCCAGGGGAACTTGGCGCCTTCGGAGGGCGGGAGGATAGTTTCCTCCGTTCCGGACCCGTCAGCGGCCTTTTCATAAAGCCCGAACTGACCGTTGCGGTTGGAGCTAAAAAGAATATGGCCCGCGTCGGGCGACCAGGCCGAAGTGCCCGTGTTTTCTGTTCCAAACGTCAAGCGCACTTTGGCGCCTCGAACAAAGTCGTACACCCACACGTCCCGCCTTCCGCCAGATGCGGTGTCGTAGACCACCTTGTTGCCGTCGGGCGAGAGCTGCGGACAGCAGTAAGCATCCTTGTCCGGGACTGCCCCAAGCTGCTTCCCGCTGCGGTCGAACCATTGCAACTTCAGTCCGGTGCCCAGCGACGATCCCGCGTAAGCCATGAGCCCGTTCTCCGAGACCGAGAATTCGCCTTTCAAGCGGAAATCGTCAAACAGCACTTCATCGGCGAGGGGAAAGGCATCGCCGGCGAGTTCCAGGCGGTGCGGGTCGAACTTTTGCGCCATCAGCGTGGTTCCCCGAAGAAACAGCAGATAGCCTGAGGCGTAGCCGGCACCGGAATTGGCCTTTACGAGAAATTTCGTTTCCTTCGAATCGAGCGAAGCGGCGAAGATACCGTTGATTCCGCTCTCCGGAGGCGCATACGGATCGCCACCGAGGTAGAGGAAGTGACGCCCATCGGGGAGAAAATAGGGCCATTGATGCGACCGCTCCTTGCGCGCCGCGTCGAGCCGGGTCACGGCTACGGGCGTCCCGCCTGCCGCGCTGACGCGGTAAATAGGATTATCCGCATGGTTCCCAAAGAGGATGTCTCCGTCGCGATTCCATGTTCCCCCTCGCGCGCCGAACACGCTTGCATTGCAGATGACTGCCGGTGACCCTCCAGACGCCTCCACTTTCTTCAGCTTTCCTTCGCTGAAATACCCGATGAACTTGCCGTCCGGCGACCAAAAAGGCGAAGTCGCGCCTTCGGTCCCCGGCAAGGGCTGTCCGGAGGGAGAATCGAGCGAGCGCACCCATAGAGACGTCTTGCCTTCGCCGGTCGCCGCAATGAAAGCCAGTCGTTGCCCGTCGGGTGAGAGCGCGAACCCGGACTCGAATCCCACAAACCGGAACGACGAGCCCGCCGGAGCCACAATTGAGGCGGAAATCGGGTGCGTGGCTGGGGCTCGGGAACCGAGAACTCGCCACGCGATCAAGCCCATCACGATCGCCCCTAACGTGAATCCGGCAGCCCAAGGCAGCGCGCGTAGGGGCGACGCCCTCGCCCGGCCCTCCGGGCCACCCTCTCCCTGAGGGAGAGGGGCCGGGGGTGAGGGGGAACCGGAAATCGTTTCTTCGATCGCAATCCGCGCCTCGCCGATGTCGCGCAAGCGCTGCTTGGGGTCTTTGGTCAGGCAGCGGTGAATCAGTTCGCGCAGGCGGGGCGGAGTGTCAGCCGGCAGCACGTCCCAATCGGGTTCGGTTTTAATCACCGAGGCCAGAACGTCGGTGACCGTCTCACCCTCGAACGGTTTGCGCCCGCCCAGCATTTCGTAGAGCACGCAGCCGAAGGCCCAGATGTCGGCGCGGCGGTCAACCGTCTTGCCGCGCGCCTGCTCGGGGCTCATGTACGCCGCCGTGCCGATGATGACGCCGGCCTGCGTCGCGGCGGCGGTGAGCGTGGGGGAATCTTGCAGGGCCGCCCCTTGGGGCGGCC
>JAHEKS010000027.1 GCA_024638215.1 Acidobacteriota bacterium
GACGGCGGGGGGCGACATTGTTCTGCGCGGGGCCTCCGGGCCGGTCCGCGCGGAAACAGCGGGGGGACAAATCCAGATTGGGCAGTGCCAGGGCAGCGTGAACGCGGAGACGGCTGGGGGCAGCATCCGCCTGCATGGGGCGCGCGGCATGGTGGTGGCGCAAACCGCCGGCGGCAGCATTGACCTGTTTCGCTTGCAGAGCGCTGTGCGAGCCCAGAGCGCGGCAGGGCCGATTCTTGCCGAAATCAACGCCAATCGCTCCAGCTTCGCTGCTTCTCAACTGCAAACCGCCGTGGGCGACGTCAAAGTCTTCCTTCCCCCGGATCTTCCGCTGACCATCAACGCGGCGATCCAGCAGGCCTTCGGCCACAAGATTCTTTCCGACTTCCCCATCCACGTGCAGGGCGACGAGCAGAGTTTTCGCCAGCGCTCTTTGCGCGCCGAAGGGGATTTGAACGGCGGCGGCCAGTTGCTGCGCATCAACACGGTGACGGGGAACATCGAGATTCGCAAGCTTGACCCGCACACGCTGGAGCAGCTCAAAGCGGCGCAGGAAGCTTTTTGGAAAGCCTGGCAGGAGCGGCGCCGGCAGCAGCGCGAAAACGACGACAACCCGGAACCATAAAAGCCGGATTCCTTGAAAGCGTTTCGAAGTCAATTTTGGAAATCACGATTCTTCGGATAGAGGAGCAAAACCATGAAGGGCAAAACCGTCACGATGGGGTTGGGAATTCTGATCGCCGCGTTTATGCTCGGCGGCGTGCTTTTGGCGCAGAAAGCTGAACCGCCCGCACCGCCGGAGCCGCAGGGGCTGGCGATAGCAACGGACCACGGCCGCAGGATGATTTATTTCCACGGCGGAGAAGGCACCTGGCTGGGCGTCACCGTAGCCGACGTGACGGCTGAAAAGGCGAAGGAGTTGAAGCTGCCCGGCGACTATGGCGCCATCGTCCAGGAAGTCCGGGAAGACAGCCCGGCGGCCAAGGCTGGCGTCGAGAAGGGCGACGTAATCCTTCAGTTTGCCGGCGAGAAGGTGCGCAGCGTGGCCGAGCTGCAGCGCCTGGTGCATGAGACACCGGCCGGCCGCAAGGTCGCGATCGAGATCAGCCGAAGCGGGCACACTCAGACCGTGGCCGCGGAAACGGCAAAGCCGCCCAGCGAGCATTGGAACTATCATTTCGAAATGCCTAACATTGAAGTTCCCAACGTTCATATTCCCAATTTCGATTTCAACGTGTTGATGGGCGGGCCACGCCTGGGCATCTCCGGCGACGAGCTCACCCCGCAGCTCGCCGATTACTTTGGAGTGAAGCAGGGCAAAGGGGTTCTGGTGCGCGAGGTCGAGAAAGGCACACCGGCGGAGAAGGCGGGATTGAAGGCCGGAGACGTCATTGTGAAGGTCAACGACAAGGAGATTGACTCGATCGAGGACCTGCGCGCGGCGCTCCGCAGCGATTCCAACGAGAAGCGCCAGGTCACCCTGGCCATCGTGCGCGACCGCAAGGAACAGTCTCTCAATGTCGAACTCGAACCGGCGAATCAACTGCTTGGGCCGCAACGCATCGCGGAACTCAAGGACCTTGGAGTGAACCAGGAAGATTTGATGCGGCTGAAAAACGAGGCGCTCGCGCAGGCGCGGGCGGCGCTGGCCCAGGCCAAAGAGCTTCAGAAGAACTCCGAACTCATGCGCCTGCAAAAAGAGAAAATCCGGCAGGAAGTCGAGCAGGGCATGAAAGACTACCGGAAGGAAATGGAGCAACTGAAGAAGGAGCTTGAGAATTTTCGCCTGCAACAAGCGCAGGAACCGATCTAACCGCAGTTTGAAGGCAGGCAATTTTCGGCCGCGGGGTGTCGTCGACCGGGGAAAAGTGATACTGCTCAGCCAGCAGTTATCCGGCGCGCCGCCGCGGCCGAACCCTTTCCGCGCCGGTCTTGACAATCTGGTTGACAGCACGGGACCGGTTGCTTAAGATAAGTCTTCCGATGAGACGCGCGCTGGCACATCACCGTCATCATGCGAGCCACGGGGTGGCGTGTCAGCGGGCGAGCGAGTAAGCCGCAGCAAGAAGTAAGATTTGCAGCCCGCTGAGACGAAAGTCCGGCGGGTTTCTTATTTTTGGCACGCTGATGAAAGCGTGAATCTGTCATGCTGAGCGAAGCGAAGCATCTCTTGTATTTCATGAACAGATAAAGCAGATCCTTCGCTGCGCTCAGGATGACACCGAAGGGCTCGGGGTGGCACGGTCAAAAGGCTGCCTCATCAGCTTGCTGGGCCAAAGAAGGAGAGACCGGCATGGAGCTCAATTTTCAGGACGGGCTGATACCCGCCATCATTCAGGACAAGCGCAGCGGCAAGGTGCTGATGCTGGGTTACATGAATCAGGAGGCGTACGACGCGACGCTGCGCTCCGGCTTCGTGTCCTTCTTCAGCCGCAGCCGGCAGAAATTGTGGACCAAGGGCGAAACCTCGGGCCACAAGCTGCGCGTGCGCCAGGTGCGTGTGGACTGCGACCGCGACGCGCTGCTCATCCAGGCCGACCTCACCGGCCCCGGCTGTTGCCACCTGGGCTACAAATCCTGCTTCTTCCGCAAAATCACTTCCGAAGGCGAGGAAATCATCGCCCGGCGCAAGTTCGACCCGACGGCGGTTTACGGCGACCATCAACAGGAGAGCCAGACATGAAACTGAAACTGGGTTTGCCCAAAGGAAGCCTGCAGGAGGCCTCGCTGCAATTGTTCCGGCGGGCGGGATACGAAATCACCGTCAACCCCCGCTCCTATTTTCCCCGCGTTGACGACGACGAAATCGAATGCATGCTGATTCGCGCCCAGGAGATGGCGCGCTACGTCGAGGACGGCATCCTCGACGCCGGCCTCACCGGCCGCGACTGGATTCTGGAAAACTCCGCCGACGTGGAAGAGGTTGCTGACCTGATTTACGCCAAGCAGACTTTCGGCAAGGTGCGCTGGGTGCTGGCGGTGCCCGAAACCGCGCCCATCAAAAGCGTGAAGGACCTGGAAGGAAAAATCATCGCCACCGAGCTGGTCAAGGTCACGGAGCGGTATCTGGCCGAAAACGGCGTCAAGGCCAAAGTGGAGTTTTCCTGGGGCGCGACGGAAGTCAAGCCGCCCGTGCTCGCCGACGCTATCGTGGAAGTGACCGAAACCGGCTCCTCGCTGCGCGCCAACGGCCTGCGCATCGTCGAGACGGTGCTGGAATCGAACACCAAGTTCATCGCCAACCGCGCGGCGTGGAACGACGAGTGGAAACGGAAGAAAATGGAGACCATCGTCATGCTCCTCACCGGCGCCATCGAAGCTTCCGGTAAAGTCGGCCTGATGCTCAACGTCCACCGCGACGACCTGGAAAACGTTCTGGCGGTGCTGCCCGCCCTGAAGCGCCCGACCATTTCCAACCTGAGCGACGCCGATTGGGTCGCAGTCAATACCGTGATCGAGGAAAGGACCGTGCGCGAAATCATCCCGCGCCTCAAGGCCGCCAACGCGCAAGGGATCGTCGAATACCCGTTGAACAAGATCGTGGTTTGAAGATGCGTATTGTTCGCTCCAATGACCGACGTGCCCTGGCCCGCCTGATGCAATCGCGCCAGTCCAATCTTGCCGAGGCGGAGGCCGTGGCGCGCGGGATTTTGCAGGACGTTCGCCGCCACGGCGACGCCGCGCTGGTTCGATACACGCGGAAATTCGACGGCGTGGACCTGCGCGCCCAGGGCTTCACCGTGAGCCGCAGGGAAATCCGCGCCGCTTACCGGCAGGTGCCTGACGGGTTCATCGCCGCGGTGCGGGCGGCAGCGAAAAACATCCGCGCCGTAGCGCTTCGCCAGTTGCCACGGGCCTGGAAATGCGAGACTGCGCGGGGCGTCGAGATTCGGCAGGTTGTCCGCCCGCTCGAGCGCGTGGCCTGCTACGTGCCCGGCGGCCGCTTCCCGCTTCCCTCCACGCTGATGATGAGCGTCATCCCCGCGCAAGTCGCGGGCGTGCGCGTAGTGCTGGTCACATCGCCGCGGCCCGCGCCGGCCGTGCTGGTGGCAGCGGATTTGCTCAGCGTCGAAAAAATCTATCGCCTCGGCGGCGCGCAGGCGATCGCGGCTTTTGCTTTCGGCACCGAAAGCGTGCCTCGCGTTGACAAGATTGTCGGGCCGGGCAATCGCTTTGTCGCCGCGGCCAAGAAATCAGTGGCGGGCGAGTGCGGCATTGATTTCGTTGCCGGCCCTTCGGAACTGGTGATTGCCGGCGCGCGCGGGCGACCCGAGTGGATCGCGGCGGACCTGATCGCTCAGGCGGAGCACGATCCCGACGCTGTCGCTGTCCTCGTCACGCCCTCGCGGCGTCTGGCGCTCGAAGTTCAGGCCGCGGTTTCCGCCGCGCTCAAGAAACTCCCTCTGCCCGTCGCGCAAAAATCCTTGGCGCGGCAGGGCGCCATCATCCTGACTAAGAACGCCGGCGAGGCGATCGAACTCCTCAACCGCCTGGCGCCCGAACATTTGACGCTACTCGACGACGCCGACGATTGGCTTGGCCGCGTGCAATCGGCCGGCTCGATTTTCCTCGGCGGCTGGAGCCCCGTAGCGGCGGGCGATTACGCGTCCGGCACCAACCACATTCTCCCTACCGGCGGCGTGGCGCGCCTGCGCGGAGGGCTAAGCGCTGCCGATTTTGTAAAAACAATCACCGTGCAGGAACTCGACCGCCGCGGCCTCCGGCAACTGCGCCGCGCGATTGTCAAGCTGGCCGAGACCGAAGGCTTGAAGGCGCACGCTTATTCCGTGGAAACGAGGTTCACGTCCGATGGTTCGACCCCGTAAAGCCGTGGAGCGGCTGAAAAAATACCGCCCGCCGCTCGAAGGACGCGGCGGGAAATTGCGCCTCGACTTCAATGAAAACACGGTGGGCTGCGCCCCGGAAGTGGTCCGAGCAATGCGCCGCGCGCTGTCCGCCGAGACGCTGACGCGTTACCCGGAATACGCCGCTGCCCGCGAGACATTGGCGAAGTATTTCAGGGTCGCTGACGACGAAATCCTGCTCACCAACGGCACCGACGACGCCATCAAGCTGATCTGCGACGCCTTCGTTGACCCCGGTGACACGCTTCTGATTCCCACGCCCACGTTTCCCGTCTATCAATTCTTTCACCAGGTCGCGGGCGGGCGCGTGCTCGGCGTGCCATGCGACGAAAGTTTCGCCCTGCCGCTCGCCGGGCTCCTGAAGGCGCTGAAGAAACGCGTGCGCTGGATGGCGCTCGCCAATCCCAACAATCCCACCGGAACCACGATTTCCAAAAGGGATCTTGCCACGCTCCTGCGCGCCGCGCCGCAGACATTGGTCTTGGCGGACGAAGCGTATTTCGATTTTTGCGGCGAGACCGTTCTCGGCTGGATTCGCAAATACGAGAACCTGGTCGTGACGCGGACTTTCTCCAAGGCCTTCGGGCTGGCCGCGCTCCGCATGGGATGCATCTTCGCGAACGCCGAGCTGGCGGAAAACCTGCGCCGCGCACAAAACCCTTTCTCGGTGAACTCACTCGCCGTCGCCTGCGCCTGCGAGGCGATCCGCCACGAAGAATACGTGCGCCGCTACGCCGGCGAAGTGCGCGCGAACCGCGCCGAATTCTGCCGGCTGCTCGATGCGCTGGGTCTGCCCTACGTGCCCAGCGAAGCCAACTTCGTGCTGACGCGCGTCGGTGAGCGCGCCTCCGAGATCGCCGCACGGCTGCGTGGCGAGGGCATTCTGGTGCGCGACTGGAGCTACGATCCGCACCTGAAAGGCTATGTGCGCTTCACCATCGGCTCGGCGGCGCAAACGCGCCGGCTGATTCAGGCGCTCGGCAAGCTCGAACCGCTGATGGATTCGCGCGACCGGCAAGCCGCCTGGAAAAACTTTGTGGCGTATTCACCCACTGGATGGTTCGCATGAAAACGCGCACGGCCACGCTGCATCGCACGACCACGGAAACCGATATCCGCGCGCGGCTCTCGCTCGACGGCCGCGGGCGCTACAAAATCTCGACCGGCATTCGTTTCCTCGATCACATGCTCGAGCTTTTCACGCGGCATGGCGGCTTCGACCTGGAACTCACGGCGCGCGGCGACCTTGACGTGGACCAGCACCACACCGTTGAAGACGTCGGCATTGTGTTGGGCGAGGTGGTGCGGCAGGCGCTCGGCTCGAAGCGCGGCATCAACCGCGCCGGATATTTCGTGATGCCCATGGATGAAACGCTCGCCGTGGCGGCAATTGACTTGAGCGGACGCGCCTACATGGTGCTCGACGCGCCCATCAAGGCGCAACGCGTGGGCGATCTCGAAACCGAACTGCTGGAGGATTTCTTCCACGGCTTTGCCTCGAGCGCCGGCGCGAACGTTCATCTGAAACTTCTCTACGGGCGCTCCAGCCATCACGGCGTGGAGGCGTTGTTCAAAGCGTTCGCCCGCGCGCTGCGATTTGCGTGCTCCCGCGACGCCCGCCTGAAGCGCCAACTGCCCTCGACCAAGGGCTTGCTATGATCGCGGTCCTCGACTACGGCGCGGGAAACGTGGGCTCGGTGCTGAAGGCGGTGGAATACCTCGGCCATCCTGCCCAGGCTGCGGACGTCCTCGAGGTCCTCCAAACCACCGACAAGATCATATTTCCCGGGCAAGGCCACTTCGGCCAGATGATGCAGGCGCTCGAAGCGCGGCGATTGCTCGAGCCGCTACGCGCGCAAATTACCGGCGGCAAGCCGTTCCTGGGAATCTGCCTGGGACTTCAAGCGCTCTACGAGTCAAGCGACGAGGCGCCGGGGGTTGCGGGACTGGGATTTCTGCGCGGCCGCGTCACGCGGTTCCACGGAGTCTTCAAAGTGCCTCAGGTGGGTTGGAACCAGCTCCACATCCGCCGCGACTCAAAACTCCTGCGCGGTGTTGCCTCGTCAAGTTTCGTGTATTACTGCCACTCGTATTATGCGCCGGTGACCGAAGAGACCACAGCCGTCAGCGGATACAGCCAGACGTACGCCGCCGTGGTCGAGAAGAACAACATCGCCGCCGTGCAGTTTCACCCGGAAAAATCCGGCGACGTCGGGCTGAGAGTCTTGAAGAATTTTCTGGAAATGTGAAGGGTTGCACAGCGAATCGTGGTTTCTCTTCCGGTTGCAAGGTACCAAGGACAACAGACTAAGGACAGTTTATTAATGCTCGCCAAACGCATCATTCCGTGCCTGGACTGCAAAGACGGCCGCGTGGTGAAGGGCATCCGCTTCCTCGAGCTGCGCGACGCTGGCGACCCGGGGGCGCTCGCCAAAGCCTATAACCGCGCCGGCGCGGATGAACTGGTCATGCTCGACATCTCCGCCTCGCGCGAAGGCCGCGCCACGCTGATGCGGACGGTGGCGCAGGTCGCACGCAAGCTTTTCATCCCGCTCACCGTGGGTGGCGGCGTGCGCACCCTCGAAGATGCGGGGCGGCTGCTTGCGGCAGGCGCGGATAAAATCGCCATCAACACCGGCGCGGTGGAAAACCCTCCCTTGATCGCCGCGCTCGCGGCGAGTCTTGGAAGCCAGGCGGTTGTCGTGGCGATTGATGCGCGGCGGGTCCGAAATTCGAAATCCGAAACTCGAACCTCGGGAAACGAGAGCGCGGCAAATGCCGATTTGAACTTTCGAGCTTCCGGCGGCAACCAAGCTGGCGCGGCCGGCACTCGCTGGGAGGTTGTCACTTACGGCGGAACCAAACCCACCGGGCTCGACGCGCTGGAATGGGCGCGCAGGGTGGAATCGCTGGGCGCGGGTGAAATACTGCTGACTTCCATGGACGCGGATGGAACCCAGAACGGTTTCGACTGTGAGCTGACCGCGGCGATCTCAGGCGCCGTGCACATTCCCGTTATCGCCTCGGGCGGCGCCGGCACGCCGGAACACTTTGCGGAGGTCTTTTTGCGCGGCCGCGCGGACGCGGCGCTCGCCGCCTCTATTTTCCATTTTGAGACGCACTCGATCCGGAGTCTCAAGGAATTCTTGCGCGCCAAGGGCGTTCCGGTGCGATTGGACTGAGAGAGCCGTTGCACGCGACCCTGAATTTGCAGATGGGATACAGTTTCGACTTTCAATTCTCAACTCCTAAGTTTCAACCATGATCATCCCGTGCATTGATTTGATGGGCGGCAAAGTCGTGCAGCTTGTTCAGGGCAAGGACAAGGCGCTGGAATTGCCCGATCCGCTGGCGGTACTGGAAAAATTCTCCGCCTACGAAGAGATCCAAGTGATTGACCTCGATGCCGCGATGGGGCGCACGCCACAAACGGAGATTGTCGGCAAACTGTGTGCGCGTAAAACCTGCCGCGTGGGCGGCGGCATTCGAAGCGTTGAACGCGCGCGGGAGGTCGCCGATGACGGCGCGAAAAGGATTATCGTCGGTAGCGCAGCATTTACGGCGACCGGAATCCATCACGAATTTCTGCAGACCTTAACGCAACAAATCGCGCGCGACAAGCTGATGATCGCCGTCGATTGCCTCGGCGACCGCGTAGCGATTCGCGGCTGGCGCGAGACGCTGCCGCTCACTTCCACAGAAGTTCTGGCTGATCTCGAGCCCTACTGCTCGGAATTTCTTTGCACCTACATTGACGCGGAAGGAAAGCTGCAAGGAACCAATCTCGACTGGTTTCGCAGGCTGCGCGAGGCCACGCGGCTCCCCATCACCGCCGCCGGCGGGATCACGACGGACGAAGAGATCCGCTCGCTGGAAGCTCTCGGCATGCACGCCGCGTTGGGAATGGCCATCTACCGCAAAGTCTTCCCCGAATTGTTCCTTTCGTAAGCCCCACTGTCCGGTCGCGAGTCGCGCGCGGGAGGCCTCATCGAGCCCTCAGAACTGCCGTAGGAATTCGACCGCTTGCCGTTCCGCCCAGCGGCCGTCATAATCGGCGGGCGCCGCGAGAAAGGCGCAATGTCCGCCGCGTTCGGTCTCAAGAAATTGAATGTTAGGGTTCGTTGCGATCTTCGCTCGCGTTTCGGGAAGGATGCGGATGAAAGGGTCATCGCAGGAATGGATGATGAGGGTCGGCATGGAGATCTTCTCCACGTCGCGTGACGAGCGCGCCCGCTCGTAGTAATCCTCGGCGCCGGCAAATCCGTTGTACGGCCCGACGATGCGGTCGTCGAACTCGCGCAGGCTCCGGATTCCCTTCAGCCGCCGCGTGTCGAAGCGGCCGGGAAACAGTTTCGCCTTGCGCCGAAGCAGTCGCGAGAGTTTGAAGACGAATTGCCACTCGTACAAGCGGTTTTCGGGCAGGTGCAGCGCGTCGGAGGAAGCCGAGAGATCTATGAGCGGACTCACCACCGCAACGGCTCGAATCTGGCGCGGCGCCGCCTCGCTCCACTCGCCCGCCAATTTCAAAACCAGATTCGCGCCCATCGAGTATCCCGTCAATGCCAGGCGTTCGCACCGGTCGCGTGAGATCAAATCGCTTACCACCGCGCCAACGTCGGAAGAAAGTCCGGAGTGGTAGAGCGTGGGCGTCAGCATTTCCGTTCCGCCGCAGTTGCGCACGTTCATGCGCACCACGTTCATCCCCGCCGCCCAGGCTTTCTGCGCCAAGCCGACCACGTGCGGCGACGCGCTCGAGCCTGCCAGCCCGTGCACGATCACTACGGTCAGCGCCGCGGATTTCGATTCCTGCCAGTTGCAGTGACAGAGCAGGCGTGTGTCGTCATCCACTCTGACCAAACGATTTTCGGGCGCGGGGAGGCTATTCGCGCGGCGCAGGAAATAGCTCGCCAAGGTCTGGCGGTGCGGCCCGCGCAGGCCGCGCCGCGGGACAAAGGGTTCAATGCCGGATTCAATCATGGGGCGGGCAAAGTCAAGCCCGCGGGAGGCAGCCTCCATTGCAGGCGTGTGTTGTTTGCCCCCGTCGGCTGACAGACTCCCATTGTCGCACGGCGAAGACGGTGTCGGGAACAGGCCGCTGCGCTGCGGTCCATCGTGTGCATTCCTGAAGGGCCGGCGCGGGTTGGCTTGCCCGACGTTTCACTTTGCCGCGCGCCCGATTCCCGGCAGGTCGCTTCCCCGTCCGCCATCGAGCTCGGCGCAGATTCGCGTGAGCTCGCCGGATATTTCCGCCACGTACCGCGCGGCCACGTTTTGGAGTTGCTTGATGTTTTCCGGGTCGGCATCGTCCATTTCCGCGGACGCTCCCTCCAACGGCGAGACCTGCAGGCGGTGGTAAGCGCATCCCGGCATCGTTTTCAGCTCGTAGTCCACGGCCTCGGAAACGCTGTCCATGAAGACCGGCACAATCTGCCGGCCCCATCCGAGCAAGCCCCATTTTTTCGCCTGGGCGTAGCGGATCTGGTCCTGCCGGTCGCCGGTCCCGACAGACAAGACGATCATCTCCTCTGCGTCCGGATACAGCGTGCGAGCTTCAGCGTAGGCCGCCATGCCGGGATTGTTGACAAACACCCCGCCGTCCACGAGAGCGAATTCATGGCCGCCGCTTTCGAGATGAGCGGGCGAGAAGTACGTCGGCGCGGCGGAAGTGGCGCGGGCAATGCTGGTCAGCTTGAAATTGTAGGCAGGGTCCTGGGCGATGCGGTGGCTCTTGAAGAAAAAGGGGACTTGCCCTTGCAGGTCGTAGCTGGAGATTAAAAGCCGGGTCAGGGCCGCTGCGAGCTCCACCGCCTGAAAGTATTGCCTGAGGACAGATTCCAGGGGGGCGGTTGAATACTTGGGTAGAAAAACCTGCCCCACCGGAGTCAGGAGATTCTTATGGAAGATAGCGGCACCATTTTGGACATAAAGGTCCATCAGCTCCTTCGGCGAATAAGGCCGCCCGGCGCGGCAGCGCGTCCCGATCCCGAGGGCGATGATGCCGCCGGTGGAGGTTCCCGCGATCAGGTCGAACACCTCGCAGAGGTCACGCTTGAGCCTGTTCTGGATTTCGCCCAGGATGAAGGCGGGAATGATTCCTCGTATGCCTCCGCCGTCGATGGCCAGGACTTTGATGGTGGGCATTTTGATGCTCCCTGCCTGCGAGTGGAGTCCGCGGCGTTCTTACGCCTGCTGATAACGTACTCCCAATTGCCTCGAAAAGGAATACCCTGAAACGGAAGTCGGGCAGCGGCCGCGCGGGCGGGGACGCGGGTTATTCGACGTAGAGGCGCGGGACGCGCTTGCCGATCATGCAGAGGACTTCGTAGGGGACGGTGGAGATTTCGCGCGCAATTTCGAGGGCGGTAATCGAGCTCGGGCCCGACCGGCCGATGAGCACGATTTCGTCGCCGACTTCGACCCCGGGAATGTCGGTGACTTCGAAAAGCGTCAAATCCATCGAGATGTTGCCGACGATGAGTGCCGAGCCGCCGCGTACGACGCCGCGCCCGCGGTTGGAAAGCGCGCGGCTCAACCCGTCGGCGTAGCCGACCGGGACGGTCGCGATGCGCGACGGGCGCCGCGTGTGGAACGCCGCGCCGTAGCCGAGCGGCGTGCCGCTGGGAACGTCCTTGAGGTAAACCACGCGCGACTTGAGCTCCAGCACCGGCTCAAAATCCGGCAGCGAATTGACGGCGCGGCCGGGAACACTCAGGAGCGGCAGACAGTAGCCGTAGAGCAGCGCACCGGCGCGCACCAGGTTTTCGCCCGCGAAATTACGGCCGCTCAGGAGCGCCGCGCTGTTTGAGATGTGAATCCACTCGGGTGCGAATCCCTGCGCGTGGACCTCTTCCAGAGCGCGATAAAAGCGCGACACCTGTTCTTCGGTCTGGGTCGAAATCAGGTCTTCGGCAGAAGCGAGGTGCGAGAAGAAGCCCGTCAGGCGCAGGCCGTCGAGCTCGCGGTAGTGCGCAAGGAAGGCGCTCAGATGGTCGAGCGGCACGCCTAGCCGCCCCATGCCCGTGTCCACCTTAAGATGGAATTCGATGGAGCTTTTGTAGCGGCGCGCGCACTCGGAGTAGGTGTCCAGCCGCGCAGTCGAGGAGACGGTGGGTGTCAGGCGATACTCGACCAGGTCCACCGGGTCGCTCATGTAGAGCCCGCCGAGCAGCAGGATGGGCTGCTCGATGCCCGCGGCGCGCAACTCTAGGGCCTCTTCAACCGTCGCCACGCCGAACCAGTCCACGCCCGCCGCGGCCAGCACGTTCGCCACCTGCACCGCGCCGTGGCCGTAGGCGTCGGCTTTGACGACCGCCATCACGCGGCGCGCGCCCGCGAGCTTTCGCACCCGCTCATAATTGCGGCGCAGTTTCGAAAGCGAAATTTCCGCCCACGTGGGACGAAGCAGTTTTGCCGGCGAGGCAATTTCAGGCACGGAAGGATTATGAATGAGGTCAGCGCAATTGTGCACGCAAAAAACCGCGCGGCTGGAGCGCCGCACCGCGCAAACCGCGTTACTCCGGCGCGCTGTCCTGGGCGGAATAGTTTTCGAAGCGCGTGTAGGGTTTCAAGAACACCAGCGGAATGTGGCCGGTGGGGCCGTTGCGCTGCTTGCCGATGATCAGCTCGGTCTTGCCTTCCGGTTCGGCGCCGTCGCCCGCCTGGCGGTAAACGTCCTCGCGGAAAATGAAGATCACTACGTCGGCATCCTGCTCGATCGACCCGGACTCGCGCAGGTCGGAAAGCTGCGGGCGGTGCCCGGGCCGCTCCTCCGGCGCGCGGCTCAACTGCGAGAGCGCGATCACCGGCACGTGCAGTTCCTTGGCAATGGACTTCAGCCCGCGCGAGATGAAGCTGACTTCCTGCGTGCGGTTCTCGAACCGCGTGTGCCCGGTCACGAGCTGAAGATAATCCACGATCATCAGGTCGAGGCCCTTTTCCGCTTTCAGGCGGCGCGCCTTGGCGCGAATCTGCATGATGGAGAGCGCTGGCGTGTCCTCAATGTAAAGCGGCGCTTCGGCCAGGCGGCCCATGGCGCGCGTCATCTTGTTCCAGTCTTCCTTGCTGGAGAAGCCGGTGCGCAGCTTGTGGCTGTCAATGCGCGCTTCCGAACACAGCAGGCGGATCAGCAGCGACTCTTTGCTCATTTCGAGCGAAAACATGCCCACCACTTTGCGGCGCTCGGCGGCGGCGTAGGCAGCGACGTTGAGCGCCAGCGCCGTCTTGCCCAGCGAAGGCCGCGCCGCAATGATGACCAACTCGCCCGGCTGCAGGCCGGAAGTCATGTTGTCGAGGTCCACGAAACCGGTTTCAATCCCGGTGACGCGCTGGCCGCGGTCGAAGAGAACGTCAATCGTCCCGAAACTCGTCTTGACGATATCGCGGATGCCGATGAAGCCCGACTGAACTTTCTGCTCGGCAATTTCAAAAACCTGGCTCTGCGCGAGGTCAATCAGCGTCTCGGGATCGTCGGTGGCTTCCAGACACCGCGCGATGACGTTGTTCGAGGCGTTGATCAGCCGGCGGATGACCGACTTCTCCTTGACGATGCGCGCGTATTCGGTGACCGCCGCGGTCGCGCCGATGGGAACGCCGTCGGTGAGCGCGGAAAGATACGCCGCGCCGCCCACCTTTTCCAGCAGCCCTTCCTTGGAAAGCTCCTCTGAGAGCGTCACCAGATCAATGGCGCGGCTCTTCTCCGAAAGCAGCAGCATCTTCTCCAGGATGAGACGGTGCGACTCGGAGAAGAAATCGTCCTTGCCGATGAACTCCAGGATGACGTTTAACGCGGAATTATCGAGCAGCACCGAGCCGAGCACCGCGCGCTCGGCTTCGAGGCTATGGGGAAAATTTCTGACGGTCTCGAAGCTGGTGGCCATGGCCGACGCTGTTACAATTCTAGCATTGTTTCTTGGTTTTCAGTCTCAGGACTGGCGACACAATACAGGCGACCGCGGTCCACCACAAGGGGAAAGTGAGGCTTGCCTGTGAAATTCCTGTAGAAAAGCGAACAAAACTGTGGAAAGACTCGCTGCGCCGGTGGAAATCTTCGCTGCCGGGCGGTGTGGAAACTCCTGTGGATCGCCGCAGAACTCCGCCGAAGAGCTTGCCCGCCGAAGCGTGCAGGCTCGCACCCGAATTCAGCGCGCGGCGCGAAGACGCTGCGATTATTCCGCGGCGGGTTTGGGTGTTTCCGGAGGTGGCGCCGGCGCAGCAGCGGGCGCTTGCGGTTCCAGGGCGCCTTCGGCTTCGACCTTGACCTTCACCGTGGCCGTGACCTCGCGGTGCAGGCGGATAGGCACGTCGTACTCGCCCAGGACCTTCAAGGGATGCTCAAGCTGGATTTTCCGCCGGTCAATCTTGTAGCCCTGCGCGGCAAGCTTGTCGGCAATGTCCTGCGCGGTCACGGAGCCGAACAGCGTTCCCTGCTCGCCCGCCTTGCGCTTCTCGGTGACGCTGGCGCCTTCGAGCAGCTTGGCGAGGTCGGCGGCGTCCGCCTTCTCGCTCGCTTCCTGCTTCAGGAAGCGCACGCGCTGCTGCTCTAGCCATTTCAGGTTCTGGGGCGTCGCGGCGACCGCCTGCTTCTGCGGGAGGAGATAATTGCGCGCGTAGCCGTCCGCCACCTTGACAACCTGGCCGCGGGCGCCGAGCTTTTCCATGTCCTGAAGAAGAATGACTTCCATGTTTCAACCTCTCTAAGAATGTGTTCGAAGCGAATCGGGAGTTGCGCTCCCGCGCCGAGTCACGGCCCGGCTGCATGCCGTCATCAAGCCGTCGGACGGATCTCCCCCGCTATCCCGCCGCGAAAGGCAGGAAGGCGATGTTGCGGGCGCGCTTGATCGCCGTGTTCAGGACATGCTGATGGTGCGAGCAAGTCCCCGTCAGGCGGCGCGGCAGAATCTTGCCGCGCTCGGAGACGAATTGCCCGATCAGCTTCAAGTCCTTGTAGTCAATGACGTCGATTTTCTCGCTGCAAAACTTGCACACCTTGCGCCGGCGGTAAAATTGCCGGCGCGGACCGCCGGGGTGGGGCCCGCCTCTTCTCCCTCCGTGGGCTGGAGGCCTTCCGCCTTCTTTGCGTTCGGTTCTTTCCGCCATAGTCTATTGCTCCTTCGGTGCCGGAGAAGATTCCGCCGTGGACGGCGCGGCAAAGGGCGCGGGCTGGACGGGCTTGGGCCGAGGCTTCCTGGCTTCCCGCTTGGCGCGCAGCTCCTTGACCTTGTCGATGCGCTTTTGTTCCTCGTCAATGCGCACGGCGAGGAACTTAATCACCGTGTCCGTCACGCGCAGACGGCGCTCGAGCTCCTTGACGGTGTCGCCGCTTCCTTCCAGAGTAAAAAGGACGTAGTGACCGTCCTGGAATCCCTGCACTCGATAGGCCAGCCGGCGCCGGCCCATCTTGTCGGTCTTTTCCACTTTCCCGCCTGCCCCCGAGACCACGCCTTCCATCTGGGCAACGAGCTTGTCCAGATCTTCCTCGGAAGTATCGGGGCGAACGATAAACATCAATTCATATTTACGCATGCATCCTCATGACTCGGCGGGCTCCTCCCGCCGGTTGAAAAGATTCATCGCCTTCTGCGGGCCGTCGCACAGAATCACCCGCACGGCTTGCGCAGCGCGGTCGATCAGGTCAGCCACCCCTTCCAGTTCGGACTTCCGGAAAGGGGCCAAAACGTAAGAAGCCCGGTCATCCACCCGGCGGCCGACGGGCTGGATTCCCATGCGGACGCGCGCAAACTCGTCCGAGTCCAGCGCGCCGATAATGGACTTCATCCCGTTGTGGCTTCCGGCGCTGCCGCGCTGCCGGATGCGCAGCGTCCCGAACGGCAGGTCCGCTTCGTCCACCAGGACGATGAGATCCCGGACCGGAACCTCGTAGCGGGCCACCAAGCGTTCGACCGCCAACCCGCTCAGGTTCATAAACGTCTGCGGCTTGGCGAGCACCACTTCCACGCTTTCGAGCTTGGTTCGCGCCACCAGCGCCTGGCCCTCGCGGCGGGAGATATCCACCCCACATTCTTCCGCCAGGCGATCCACTGCCATAAAACCCAGGTTGTGCGGCGTCAGGTGGTACTCGTAGCCGGGGTTGCCGAGACCCACAATCAGTTTCACGCGGTCACGTCCACGCCGTCAAAAGCCGGAGCGGGCAAAGCCTGCTACTCCTTCTTGCCCTCGCGCTTGCCTTCCTTCTTGGCTTCTTTCTTGCCGGCTTCAGACTCCTGTCCTTCCTCGCCTTCCTCTTCTTCTTCCGCTCGCGGCTTGCGGATCAATTCAGGCTCGGCCGGAGCAGCCTCGGCCAACACTTCCTCCGCGGGCTTCTCCTCCTCCGCCTTCAGCGTCACCACGTGGGCCACCACGCGGTTGGGATCGGTGAGCACCTTTACTTTCGGTCCCAGAGGAAGGTTGGCAACGCGCAAGTTCTGGCCGATGGTGAGCTCGGTGACGTCCACCGTCAGGCTCTCCGGGATGTCGTCCGGGAGGCACTCCACTTCCACTTCGCGGAGGGCAAACTCGAAGATGCCACCCTGAACCTTGACGCCCTTCGCCTCACCCTTGATATGAATGGGGACCTTGACTCGCAGCTTGTGGTCGCGTCCGACCCGGACCATGTCCACGTGGATCAGATTGCCCTTGATGGGATCCAACTGCCAGTCGCGCAGCATCACGCGCGCCGGCGCCTTGCCCTTGATCTCCAGCGTGAAGATGGCGTTCTGCCCGGCTCCGGAGCGGAGCACGCGCAGGATTTCCTTGGGATCCACGGTCAAGGGCAGCGACGGCCCCTGATCGCCATAGACCACCGCGGGGACCCGCCCCGCGTGGCGCAACCGGCGGGAGGCGTTCTTGCCGAAAGCCTCGCGCGGTTCCGCTTCGATACTCAGCAACTCGGCCATAAACTATTGCTCCTTGCTTTCATTTCGCGTCCCTCGAACCGACGCTCGCCACCGCCCGTCGGCTGACGGGGGCTTCAGGCGTTCAGATAAACAGCTTGCTCACCGAAGTTTCCTCGTGAATGGATTGGACGGCGCGCGCCAGGAGTTTTCCCACGCTCAGCACCTTGATCTTGCCGCACTTCTGCCCCTCCGGCGAAAGCGGAATGGAGTTGGTCGCCACCACCTGCTCGATCGGCGACTCGCAGATGCGGTTGATGGCGTCGCGCGCGAACACCCCGTGGGTGCAGCAGGCATAAACCTTGTCGGCGCCCTTGTCGAGCAGCGCCTTGGCGCCGCGCACCAGCGTTCCGCCCGTGTCAATCATGTCGTCCACGATCAGGCAGGTTTTTCCCACCGTATCGCCGATGACGTTCATCACTTCCACCACATCCGCGTCTTCGCGCCGCTTGTCAATGATGGCCAGAGGGACCTTGAGTCTCTTGGCAAACGCCCGGGCGCGCTCCACGCCGCCGGGATCGGGCGAAACCACCACCAGGTTTTTCAGGCGCAGCCTGCGGAAATAGTCCACCGTGACCGGCGTCGCGTACAGGTGGTCCACCGGAATATTGAAATAGCCCTGAATCTGGCTGGCGTGCAGGTCCAGCGCCAGCACTCGATTGGCTCCCGCGGAGGTCAGCAGATCCGCAACCAGCTTGGAGGAAATCGGCACGCGCGGGCGGTCCTTGCGGTCCTGGCGCGCATAGCCGTAATAGGGCATCACCGCCGTGATGCGCTCGGCAGATGCCCGGCGCAGCGCGTCGAGCATAATCAGCAGTTCGATCAGATTGTCATTCACCGGGCTGCAAGTCGGCTGAATAACGAAGACGTCGGCGCCCCGAACGTTCTCCATAATCTGCAAACGAACTTCGCCGTCCGGAAAGCGTCCCACGTGGGCTTCGCCCAACGGAACGCCGAGGTGGCCGCAGATTTCGCGCGCCAGGGACCGGTGGGCATTGCCGGTGAAGACCTTGAGCATCTGCCGATTATGCTGGTCTGCCATCCTCGCACCTCGCGTCCGCCAAGCAACGGACGGTTTGGACTTTGACCTTTTCCGCTAAATTCGAGCGCCAACCTCAACTGGCTGGGAGGCCTGGATTCGAACCAGGGTTCCATGCTCCAAAGGCATGTGTCCTACCACTGGACGACCTCCCAATCCCTAGGCAAAAACCAGGCGTTCATACTCAGCCCGCGTCAGAGTCCGGGTCGGGAACGTCTGCCACCCTGCAGGTATGAAACTTGAGGCGCGATGCAGTTTGCGGGCGGAATCAAATACGGCGAAGACGGCTGATCCGCTTCCCGTCAAGGAGGCTGATTCGGCTCCGGCCCGGATGAGACGGCGCTTCAGTTGCGCCAGCTCTGGCCACCTCGCGAAAACGACTCGCTCGAAGTCGTTTTCGGCCGGTCCCCATTCACTCAGGGGAAAATGTGACCACGCGCCAAACCTTTTCATGTTAGGGTTTTTGGCCTTTTCTGTCAATTGCAAACTCGGCGCGGCGCGCCCCGCTTCGCCATAAGCCCAGGCGGTGGAGACGCCGAAGCCGGGAAAAATCGCCAGGCAGCGGCGCGCCGGCAAGTCCCAGAGGGGATAAACATCTTCACCTCGCCCGCAGCCAAGCACTCTCCCACCCCAGAAAAACAGCGGCACGTCCGAGCCCAGTTGCGCCCCCAGCCGCAGGCGTGATTCCAGGTTCAGACGATTCCCGGCCAAGCGCTCCAGACCCAGCAGCGCGGCCGCGGCGTCGCCGCTCGCGCCGCCCAGTCCCGAGCCTATGGGAATCTTCTTTCCCAGCCGGACGTGAATTGCGCCGCGAAATTCCCGCGCGCGGCTCCAAAGCTCGCAAGCACGATAAACCAGGTTCGCTGGTCCGCCGGCCACGCGGGGATCATCGCACTCAACGCGAATGGCGGAGGGAGGGCCTGCCAGCGAGATGCTGAGCCGGTCGTGAAGCGCAATCGTCTGATAGAGGGTCTGAATCTCGTGATAGCCGTCGGGGCGCTTGCCGATAATCTTCAGCCCCAGATTGATCTTGGCGAAGGCGCGGAGACGCACGGTAAGGCTCAAGAGGCTCGCTTCAGAACAGGAAGTTGAGAAAAGGAAAACCGCGGACCCGGCAAAAAGGACTCACGCCCGGCCTTATCAGTAGGCGAGACCCCACCGGCATCCTGCTAGTGTCTGGACGAATCATCCATGGCCAGGTTCTGCTTCAGCTTGTCCAGGTCCTTGCGCAGCTTGCCGGCCTGCTCGGGGCCGAAGTCGCTGGAGGAAGCGTTGGGATATTCCTGCAAGGCGCGCTCCCATTCCTGCTCCGCCTGGCGTTTCTTGCCTTCCTGCAAATAAACGCGACCCAGATGCTCGTGGATGGTGGGATCGTTGCTGATGATGTGTACCGCCTTTTCCAGGTTGAGCTCCGCCAGATCCAGCTTATTCATCTTGAAATAGGCCCAGCCCAGGCTGTCCAGGTATGCGCCGTTGTTGGGATCGGTCTCGAGCGCCTTCTGAATGTAATGGACCGATTCTTCCAGCCTCACGCCACGGTCGGCCAGCATGTAGCCGAGATAATTCGCCGCCGCGCCGTTGAGCGGATCAACGGCCAGAACCTTCTTGAATTGCTCCTCGGCGACGTCGTACTTCTTTTCGCGTTCGTAAATCGAGCCCAGGATAAAGATCGCGCGCACCTGGTCATCCGGGTCCGGGCTGAGCGCCAGGGCTTTTTGCGCGGCGGCCTCGGCCTCGGGAAAGCGCTTGGCCTGGGAATAAACCTGGGCGATGACCAGTTGCGTGTCCCGATCACTGGGAGTGCCGTTGAGCAATCCCTGGAGTTCCTGGATGGCCTGGTCCACCTGCCCCTGCTCGCCGAGCAAAGACGCTTGGAGCACCTTCAGCGAGCGGTCGTTGGGATATCGCTTCACCGCCTCTTGCGCTCGCTTCAACGCCTCGGTGGGCTGGTGAGCCAGCCGCAAGGTTTCGATGATCAGACCCTCGCCGCGTGGCGCTTGGCTCTTTCCCAGGGTGAGAATCTGCTTGAACGTCTCGATCGCCTGGCCGTACTTCTCCTGCTCGCGGTAAATCGAGCCCAGGCGTTCCAGGAAGATGGCCCGGTTGTTGGCCTCGCCCGGCGAGTATTGCCCTTTGGCGTCCTCGGTTTTTTTCAGGAGATCTTGAACGATGCCGGCGGCTTTGTCGTCATTGCCCACCGCCTCTTCGAGCAGCGCTTGTTGATAAGGCACTTCAGGATTGTCGGGCATCAAGGTGCGCGCGCGGTCCAGTTCCTGGCGGGCCTGATCGAACTTCCCGATCCGGCGGTCCAGTTGCCCTAGACGCAAGTAGGTGGCGCCATCCTGCGGATCCGTCTGCAAAATCTTCTCGAGCTGTTCCCGTGCCGCATCGGTGCGCCCGTTGGCTAGCAGGACCTCAGAATAAGACCGGCGCAATTCCTGGTTCTCCGGATCGTTGGCCAGGGCCTTCTCATAGGTTGCGACAGCCTTGTCAATGTCGTGTTTCTGGCCATAGGCGTATGCCAGCATGCCCAGGAGTGAGGAGTCCATATCGTCGTCGGACACCTCACCCAGCAACTGGATGGCAGCGTCGTACTCGCCCTGATCGATGTACAACTGGCCCAGGCTTATCAGCGCGTCGCGCGAGGAGGGGTCGGAATTTAGAACTTTCTTGAAGGCCGCGGCAGCCTTGTCACCCTGATTATTCAGTTTGTAAAGGCGTCCCAGGATGAGGTTGGAATCGCTGTCGGAAGGATCAATTTTCACCAAAGCTTCGAATTGCTCGATCGCTTTCGTCAAACTGTCCTGTGCCGCCTGGTCGGTCTGGCCCTGGCTTAGGTTGCGAAGATAGATGTGCCCCAGCAGGCGGTGCGCATCGGCATCGTTGGGATTGATCTTCAGAACCGCCTCGGCGCCGTTCACCGCGTCGTCCACGCGGCCGATGCGCCAATAGAGTTCGGCCAGTTCAGTGCGCAAGAAGAGGGACCCGGGATCCGCCGCGATGGCCGCCTTGTATTCGGAAATGGCGCGATCCACGAAGTCGCTGCGGTTGTAGATGCCCGCCAGTTCCCGGTAACGGCGGGCCAGCATGTAATGATAGTAGGCCTGCGCGTGGTCCGGCATCGCAGCCGAGGCCTGCTGGCTTGCCTCGGGCGCCTTGGGCGCGGCATTCTGGCCGCCGAGCAAGCTCGCCGCTCCGAACAAAAAAAGGCCGACGCCGGCCGCCAACTTCATTCGTATGGATGTCATGATTCCTTCAGCCCTTCCGAATATCCTTCGAATAATTATCCCACAGCGGCAACGGGCAGTCAAAGCTCAAACCATCCGGCTGCCTTCGCCCCCCGATTTTTGGATGCAGGATGGAGACCCGGCGTCAGGACGGCAGAACGGTTTTCCTGGGCGAGGCTCGTTCAACCATTCGCAGGCGCCGCCATCGAATCGAGGTCACGCGCAGTTGATGGCTGCTTTGCCGGGGAACTCCGCCGTTTCGCCCAACTCTTCTTCGATGCGCAGCAACTGGTTGTACTTCGCGATGCGGTCCGTGCGGCTGCCGGAGCCGGTCTTGATCTGTCCGGTTGAAAGCCCCACGGCAAAGTCGGCGATAAAGGTGTCCTCGGTCTCGCCCGAGCGGTGCGAAACAACCGCTGTGTAGGAGCTTCGCTTGGCCAGCTCGATCGCTTCGATGGTTTCGGTGACGGTCCCGATTTGATTCAATTTGATGAGGATGGAATTGGCCACACCCTCTTCGATGCCCCGCTCCAGCCTGTCCGTGTTGGTCACGAAAATGTCATCCCCGACCAGTTGGATTTTGTCACCCAACTCGTCCGTCAGGGTCTTCCAGCCTTCCCAGTCGTCCTCCGCCAGGCCGTCTTCGATGCTTAGGATAGGATATTGCCGTACCCAGTCGGCATAGAGCTTCACCATGTCGTCGGCGGATTTCTTGGAATTGTCCGATTTGAAGAAAACGTACTGGCCGTCCTGGAAAAGCTCGCTGGAGGCGGGATCGAGGGCCAGGGCGATATCGTGTCCCGGCGAAAAGCCCGCGGCTTCGATGGCTTCCAGGATCACCTCGATGGCCTCGACGTTCGATTTCAGGCTGGGCGCAAAGCCGCCTTCGTCGCCGACCGCGGTGGAATAGCCGCGCTCCTTCAGGACCTTCTTCAGCGTGTGAAACGTCTCCACCCCCATGCGCAAGGCTTGTGCGAACGTTTCCGCCCCCACCGGCATAATCATGAATTCCTGGAAGTCCACGGTGTTGTCGGCGTGCACGCCGCCGTTGAGGATGTTCATCATCGGAACCGGCAAGCGGCGAGCGGTGATGCCTCCCAGATAACGGTAGAGCGGCTGCATCGCCGAGCGCGCGGCGGCGCGGCAAACCGCCATCGAAACCGCGAGGATGGCGTTGGCGCCCAGCCGTCCTTTGTTGGGCGTGCCGTCCAGCTCGATCATGCGGCGGTCGATTTCCGACTGCTGGTTGGCGTCGTGCCCACCCAGTTCGCGGGCGATGATCATATTGACGTTCTCAATGGCCTGCAAAACCCCTTTGCCCAGATAATGCTTCTTATCCCCGTCGCGCAGCTCGATGGCCTCGTGTTCACCGGTCGAGGCGCCCGAGGGCACCGCGGCGCGGCCGAAAGCGCCGTCGCGAAGGCGCACGTCCACTTCCACCGTGGGATTTCCACGCGAGTCCAGAATTTCACGGCCCACAATCAGGTCAATCTCCGCCATAGATGATTCCTCCGGAAAATTAAAATGAGGGGCGATTCTATCACAAAGGCAGGAAGTTCAGAGGCGGAGCTCGGCGGGAGAGCGCCTGCGCCTACTCGGGTTCCTCGAACATGCGCTGCTCAGGGACCACCACCACAATCCCGCCTTCGGTGACGTGGTATTTCTTGCGGTCTTCTTCCAGGTTGTAGCCGATTTCGGTGTGCTCGGGAAAGTGGATGTGGCGGTCAATGATGGCGCGGCGGATGCGCGAGTAGCGGCCGATGTTCACGTGGGAGAAGATGATGGAGCTCTCCACTTCCGTATAGCTGTTGACGCGCACGTCGGGAGAGATCACGGAATTAATAACGCGCCCGCCGGAAATAATCGCGCCCATGGAAACCATGGAATCCAGAGCGATGCCCATGCGCCGGCCCTCCTGGGCGAAGACGAATTTTGCCGGCGGATATTGCCGCTGGTAGGTGCGGATGGGCCAGTGCTGATCGTAGAGATTGAAGACGGGAGATACCGAGACCAGGTCCATGTTGGCTTCGTAGTAGGCTTCGATAGTCCCGATGTCGCGCCAGTATTTGGCATCCTTCTGGTTCTCATCAATAAAGTTGTAGGCGTAAATGCGCCGCCCCTTCTCCAGCATTTGCGGCACGATGTCGCGGCCGAAATCGTGCCCGGAATTGGGATTCTCCGCGTCCGCCATCAGGCTCTCGATGAGGGTGTCGCGGTTGAAAACGTAAATGCCCATGGAGACGTGGCACTTGTCCGGGTTGTGCGGCGAAGGCTTGGGGCTGGCGGGTTTCTCCTGCCAGCCGATGATGCGGTCCTGCGCGTCGAGCTCCACAATGCCGAATCGGAACGCTTCCGAGCGGTCGAATTCAATCGTGCCGATGGTCAGCTCCGCTCCCGCGTCGATGTGCTGCTTGAGCATCAACTGATAATTCATCTTGTAAACGTGATCGCCGGCAAGAATCAGGACGTATTTGCACGGCTCGCTGCCGATGGAATAAATGTTCTGGAAGATTGCGTCCGCCGTGCCGCGGTACCAGTGCTCACCCACACGCATCATAGGCGGGAGAATCTGCACGAATTCGCCCAGCTCGCCGGGCAGCACCGACCAGCCTTCGCGAATGTGCCGGTTGAGCGAAAGCGCCTTGTATTGGGTAATCACAAAGATGCGGCGCAGCTCGGAGTTGAGGCAGTTCGAAAGCGCCAGGTCAATGATGCGGTAAATCCCGCCGAAGGGCACGGCGGGTTTAGCGCGGTCTCGGGTCAGGGGATAGAGCCGCTCTCCCGCGCCACCGGCGAGCAGACAGACTAGGGTGTCGCCAACCACGCTTCAACGCTCCTTACCACAGAAGTCGCATCCGGGCTTCTACTCCACTCATGACCTCCGGACTCGCCAGCCCCCAAGACTCCTCTTAACCTACCACCCTTCAGGCGAAATTCCAAAATTCAATTCGTGTAAGAAATCGAAGATCCTTTTCGGGGATTTCCTGCCCGCGGCAGCGCTCGATCTCACTGCATCGAGCGCTTATGCTATAGTCCCTCTCGAACAGGTCCATTGCGATGCGGTACTGGAAAGCGCGCCATCTCGCTAGCTACGCCATGCGGGTGGAAAAGACCCAAGGCCGGCGATTTCCCGAGCCGCCCCATCCCTACCGCAACGAGTACGAGCGCGACCGCGACCGCATTCTCCATTCCCGCGCCTTCCGCCGCCTGGAAAACAAAACGCAGGTTTTCACCCGCCGCTATTCCGATCATTTTCGCGACCGCCTGACACACACGTTGGAAGTGGCGCAAATCAGCCGCACGGTGGCGGGAGCGCTCGGACTCAACAGCGATTTGGTGGAGGCGCTGGCGCTCGTCCACGACGTCGGCCACCCCCCCTTCGGCCACACTGGCGAAGCCGTGCTCGACCGGCTGATGCGGCGCTACGGCGACCGCTTCGATCATAATCTCCACGCCCTGCATATCGTGGAACATTTTGAGCAGAAATACGCGGAGTTTCCCGGCTTGAACCTCACCTTCGAAGTCCGGGAAGGCATCATTAAGCACTCGCGCTCGTACGATCCGGATGAATTTCCCGAACTTCAGGAATACCGCCTGGGCGAGCAGCCGCCGCTGGAGGCGCAACTCATTGACGTGGCGGATGAGATCGCCTACAACTGCGCCGACCTGGACGACGGTTATGAGTCCAAGCTGCTGACCCTCAAGCTGATTCGCGAGGGTGTGCCGCTCTTCGACCGGCTCTACCGGCCCATCGAACGCCGCTACGCCTCCATGCCCGAGAAGTTGCGGTTCAACGAGGCGCTCAAGCGCGTGATGGATACACTTGTCACCGACGTGATTGATGCCACGCGCGACCGACTGAAAAAACTCGGCGTGCGCTCTGTGGCTAAAGTTCGTTCCTATCCGCAACGCCTGGTCGTACCCAGACCGCGCCTGGCGCTGGAGAACAAAAGGGTGAAA
The DNA here is from genome assembly GCA_024638215.1 of Acidobacteriota bacterium. Taxonomy (GTDB): domain Bacteria; phylum Acidobacteriota; class Terriglobia; order UBA7540; family UBA7540; genus JAHEKS01. The sequence goes on from JAHEKS010000027.1 coordinate 24,980, forward strand.
GAATTTCTCTTCCGCCGCCTCTACTCCCACCCTGAGGTGAGGGCCGAGCGGCAAAAAATCGTCACCGCGCTGGAAAGGCTTTTCCAATACTTCATGAAGAATCCCCGCAGCCTGCCTCCTTCCACCTTCGGGAGAACCTTGCGTGAGCCCGTCCATCGCGTGGTCTGCGACTATCTGGCCGGGATGACGGACCGTTACCTGCAAGGGCGCTACGCCAAACATCTGGGCGGATGAGGCGAATTTCCTGCCGTATCAAAGGTCCGCGGCGCGCGAGGTCCGCGGCCGGCACGCTGTGCTAAGATGAAACGCTCGGCTTCGGCTGGCGCAATCCGCTTCACACGCACTTGACCGTTCGAGATCACGCCGGGCCATGCCGCGCTTCTCAGGGGGTCTCAAATTGCAAAGAGGATATCGGGGTACGGAGATCGGCCCGCGCAAGGGTCCAATCGTTCTTATCGTAGTCTTGATCGTCGCGCTCCTGCTGTTGGGATGGAAGGTGTTCAGCAGTGAAGCGCCCTCGATTCAGCTCAGTGGGAAATTGAAGGGCATCGGGCAGAGCACTTCCATACAGTTCGAGGTCAGCGACCCTCACCACCGCATCAAAACGGTCACGGTTGATCTTAATCAGAACGACCGCACGTTCAAGGTTCCCACTCATGAGGTGGCCTTCGGCGAGGGCCCGCCGCCCTGGTGGAAATTCTGGGCCAAGCCGCGCGAAAACAGCCTGAGCGTTTCGGCCATGGTGGGCCACAAATTTCTTCCCGAGCTTCAAGAGGGCCGCGCCACCATTCACGTCACGGCCATCAACGATTCCTGGGGCCGTTTCTTTCGCGGCGGCAAGAGCGAGCGCACGTATGAACTGCCCGTCCGTTTCCACCCGCCCCAGGTGGACGTGCTGACCACGCAGCACTACGTCAACCAGGGCGGCTGCGACATGGTGCTCTTCAAGGTTTCCCCGGGAACCACCGAGTCCGGCATTGAAGTGGGAAAATACTTCTTCCCCAGCTTTCCCGTGAAGGATTCCATGCCCGAAACGCGCCTGTGCCTCTTTGCCTATCCTTACGACATGGATCCGAAAACCCCGGCGAGGATAATCGCCAGCGACGATGCGGGAAACCAGACCGTTGCAGGCTTCACCTATCAGGTCTTTCCCAAGAAATTCCACACGGATACGATCAAGCTTTCCGACGATTTCATGAATCGTGTCGTTCCGGCCATCATGAGCCAAACGCCTGAACTCGAAGACCAAGGCAGCTTGCTCAAGAATTTTCTCCAAATCAACGGCCACCTGCGGCAGGTGGACGCGGAAGAGTTGGTCAAGTTTTCGCATGAGACCGCCTCGCATTTCCTCTGGACCAAGCCTTTCTTGCGGCTGCCTTCCAAGACCGAAGCGCACTTCGCCGACGCGCGCACTTATGTTTACAACGGCGAGGTAGTGGACCATCAGGTGCATCTGGGCTTCGATCTGGCGGGCGTCGAGCACATGCCGGTCGAGGCGGCTAACGACGGGGTGGTGGTTTACGCGTCCTATTTCGGGATCTACGGCAACGCTGTGGTGATTGACCACGGCTGCGGCCTTCAGACCCTTTACGGCCACCTCAGCTCCATCAAGGTCAAGCCGGGCGAAACCGTGAAGGGCGGTCAGGAGATCGGCATCAGCGGCGAGACGGGTCTGGCGGGCGGCGACCACCTGCACTTCACCGTCCTGCTGGACGGAGTTCCGGTCAATCCCATCGAGTGGTGGGATCCGCAT
>JAHEKS010000259.1 GCA_024638215.1 Acidobacteriota bacterium
TTCCCGCACCAAGTCGGGCAGTTTGGAAACGTCTTCCATGCCCGTGGGCGAAGCGTCAATGCCGTCGAAATCCGAGCCCAGGCCGACGTGATCAATCCCACCGATTTTGACCGCGTGATCAATGTGATCGGCGATGACGGTAAAGCTCGGCTGCGGCAGGTTGGCTTCCATGCGTTGCTGTATGGCGGTCTCTTCCGCGTAACTTAGCCGCTTGCCTTGCTTGGCGCGTTCGGCACGGGCTTCGGCCAGCGCGGCGTCAATCTGGTTGGAAATGGCTTGGCGCGCTACCCGGAAGCGGTTGTCGAGGAACGCGGAATAGAAATTGATGTCCATGACGCCGCCGTTCTTCGCCAGGGTCCGAATCATATCGTCGGTCATGTCGCGCGGGGCGTTGCAAAGCGCGCGGCAGGAGGAATGAGACGCAATCACCGGGGCGCGGCTGGCAGCGACGGCGTCGTAAAACGTTTTGTCGGAAACGTGCGAGATATCCACCATCATGCCGAGGCGGTTCATGCGCGCGACGATCTCGCGGCCGAAGGGGCTCAAGCCGTTCCATTGCGGTTTGTCGCCGGAAGAGTCTCCAAGCTGATTGTCCTTGGTGTGGGTCAGGGTCATGTAACGGACGCCGAGGCGATAGAAGATGTCGAGCGCGCGCGGGTCGGCTTCGATAATGTGCCCGCCTTCAAGACCCATCAGGATGGCGATCCTGCCCTCGCGATGAATGCGAACCACATCGTCAGCGGTGTGGGCGGCTTCGAGCGCGTCCGAGTGGCGCGCGACCTGGGCATCCACGGCGTCAATCAAATCCAGGGCCCGGTGAATCAAATCCTGCTGCGGCCAGTCCACGTCCACCCAAATGGAGAAGAACTCCGCGCCCAGGTGGCCCTTGCGCATCTTGGGCAGGCTGAGCATGTAGGGGCTGTTGGGTTCGGCCAAGTCGTAGTTCTCGTCCAGCATCATCTGCGGCGTGTCCGCGTGCGTGTCAATGATGATGGCGTGCGCGAGGACGCGTTGGACCATCGCTTTCGTGTCGGCAGCGGACTTGGGCCCTGCCAGCGCCGGCGAAACCGTGCAGAGGAGTAGGATGGTGAAACCGGCCAGGCGAGTTTGCATGGGAGAGGACCTCATGGTTTAAGTCAGCCAGCGATTATCGGGAGCGAGAGAAGAATTTGTCAAACCAATTCTCTTTGAAGAAGAGCACCGCCGGGGCAAAAAGCTTCCCGGAGCCGAGAGTTGCCAAACTCATTGCTTGCCTTGTCGCCTTCCAGTATAATCTGTGAAAACACTCCAGCCTGCGGTGACGGGGGGTAGAGAGATGCCGGACCTCGATTTGAGTCTGAATGTAGCCAAGCAAGTGGAGGCTATGCGCAAGGCGGGAGGTTTCCCGTCTCCCGAGCTGCTGGACAAGCTCGGGTCTGTCATCGCCCAGGCTTTCAAGGGGCGCAAGGATGAAGTGGCCCTCCTTCAAGTTTCCCCCGACGGCAAAATGCTGAGCTTTTTGTTCCCGACCAAATTCCAGAAAATCGGCGCCATTCCGCTCACTTCCTCGCATTCGCTGGCCACCAAGACGATCCGCGACAAGCGCGGCGAGATCGTCAATAATTTCTCGGTGTACAAACACCCTACGGTTTTTGAATCCGTTGACTTTTCGGCGAAAGAAAAAGCGACCCCCATTCAGAAAATCGTCAGCGCCCCCATGGTGGTGGATGGCAAAGTCGTGGGGGTCATTCAAGTTAGCCGCAAGGGCAAGCCGGGCGATCCCATCGGGCCTGACTTTACCCCGCCTGACCTCGCCGAGCTCAACACGGTGGGCACCATTCTCGGAAAGTACTTGGTGACCATCCCTCGTCCGGCCGCTAAAACAGGCAAGAAATAGTCCAAGGGATGCGTGTCACGGCGTCGTCCCATCTGAGTCTAAGCCTCTGCCTGAGGCAACCGCCTCCGGTTTGCTTCCTGGATTTTTCAACGTCGTTCATGAGCTGCTCGGTGAGGTCCAACTTTATCTTGCCGCATTTGACGTTTTCGCCGCGCAGGCTCTTCCGCCGTCTTGCGCGCACAGAGGGCGCAGACAAGAACCTGCGTTATTGTTTCAACCGCATGGATATTGGAGCTATCTATTGAGACTGGGGGGCGGCGCGGGGTTGCGCCTTGTAGACGCGCCAGCAGGCTGGCAAGGCGCGCTGCCGCATAGAAGTATTCCCTTTCCCACTCGGTTTGATATACTTGCGCGGTCATTTTTGACGCAGAAGAGGAACGAAACATGCCGGAAGGTCTTCCACGCTTGCTGGTGCGCGACGCCGGGGGCAACGAGCGCGAAGTCGAGCTCGTTCGCACGCCTTTCACGCTGGGGCGGCAGAGCGACAACGACCTGGTGTTGCTCGATAGCCGGATCTCGCGCCACCACGCGCAGATCCTCCAGAACGACGAAGGCTATGCGATCGAGGACATGGGCAGCCGCCACGGCACCTACGTCAACAACGAGCGGGTGACGACCGTGCAGCTCAAGACGGGCGACCAGATCAGCCTGGGGGTGGTGGATTCCTACCAGCTCTCGTTCGTCGGCGAGCAGGTCGTGCTGCCGCAATTGCTGGAAAAAATCGGCAAGGCGGCGGAAAGCCCGGCGCCCCAACTGAAACATCTGGGATTGCTGCTGCAGATGGCGCAAATGCTGCATCGGGCGCCGGCGCTGGAAGAAGTCTTGACCATGCTGCTCGATTCGGCCCTTCAGCTCACCGATGCCGAGCGCGGGCTGCTGTTCCTGGTCGAGGAAGGCGGCGAGTTGCGCCTGCGCCTGGCGCGTGGCCGGGGCGGGAATTACCTCAAGACGGAAACGCTGGAATACTCGCGCTCGGCGGTGGGGCGGGTCATGAAATCGGGCCGTGAAGAAGTCCTGCTGGAAGAGGAAATGACCGGCCGTGCCACCCATGACACCGCGATCATCACGGGCGGCGTGCGCGGGCTGGTGGTGGTTCCTTTGCAGAAGCACCCGATGATGGAAATGACGGGTGAGACCATCGTGCAGACCGCTCCGGAAATTGTCGGCGTGCTTTACCTCGACAGCCGTACGCGCGCCACGTCGCTCACCGGACTGGATCGCCAGGTGCTCCAGACCTTCGCGGTGGAAGGTGCGACGGTCATCGAAAACGCCCGGCTGTTCCGCCTGACGCGCGAGCAGGAGCGCATCCAGTATCAATTCTCGGTGGCCCGCGACATTCAGCAGGGACTATTGCCCCGCGAGCTGCCGCGCAGCGATTTTTTCGAATTGCAGGCCATCACCATGCCTTGCCAGATGGTGGGCGGCGACTACTACGACGTCATCAACCTCGGGGAGGACCGCCTGGGCGTGACGGTCGCCGACGTTTCCGGAAAGGGCCTGCCGGCGGCCATGATGGCTGCCATGCTGCAGGGCGCGTTCGCCGCAGTGGCTGCGGGCGACCCGGCGCTCCACGATCTGTTCAAGCGCGTCAACACCTTCGTTTGCGCCAGAACTCCCACGGAGATGTACGCCACCATTTTCTACGGTGTTCTGAGCCGTGACGGAGGATTCGGCTTCGTCAATGCCGGCCACAACTCGCCCTTCGTGCTCCGCTCCAACGGAACAGTGGATTACCTGGAGTCCACCAACTTTCCCCTGGGAATGTTTGCCACGGCTGACTTCAAGGTGGAGTCCGCCCACCTTCAACCCGGAGATCAAGTCCTGATCTTTTCCGACGGCGTGCCAGAAGCGCAGGACGTGAACCACGAATTGTTCGGAGAAACGCGGCTGAAAGAATACCTGGAGAAATTGGGAAACGAGACGGCGGTCTGCTCAAAGGTCGTGGCCGCGGTCCAGAGTTTTGTCGGCTCGGCGCCTCAGGCAGATGACCTCACGCTCGTGGTGCTTCGTTACAGGCCTTCCTGACGATACGGATTCTGTCAACTTTGCTCCCCTCTCGTGCCCTCACGCTCCGCGCGTAGAGCGTCGCCCGCCGTCTGTTGCATCGAACAATTGGCGCAGCCGCCGCAGCCTGAGCTGCTTGAATCCCCGCACCACCAGGTCCGCGCGCGTTTGCCGGCGCAGCTCGGCGAGCGGGAAGGTCGAGGCGATGCCCACGCACTTCATCCCCGCATTTTTGGCGGCCTCAATTCCAACGAACGAATCCTCGAAGGCGACGCATTCTTCCGGCGCGCGCTTGAGCATGCGGGCTGCTTTCAAGTAGATTTCCGGGTCCGGCTTCGACCGCGCCACGTGATCGCTGCTCACCAGGCAGTCGAAGTAGGGCCGGAACTTGAGCGCGTCCACCACGAACTCGATGTTTTTGACCATCGCCGCCGACGCCACGGCCATGGGGATTCCGGCGCGGCGGCACTCCTTGACCAGGGCGCGAACTCCCGGCAGCGGCCTGGCGTGGGGCTTGAAAGCCTTTCGAAATGACGCTTCGAGTTCTTCACTCAAGCGCCGGCTCTCCGCTTGGCTCAGCTTCCCGAAGAAAAACCGGAACGCTGCATCGTTTCGTATGCCGAGAACTTGTTGCGGCAAGGCCTTGCGGTCAAACGGGATTTGGCGCCGGGTGAGCAGACCCATCCACTTTTCGAGGTGAAACGGGTTGCTGTCAATCAACACTCCGTCCATGTCGAAGATGACCGCGGAAGGCAGCTTTCCAAATTTCATGCCGGGCGCTCCGGAAAATCAAGAATCACGCTAGGGAAATAGTGAATAGTGAACGGTGAATCAGGGACGGCCGCTCCGAGGTCGTGGCCCTTCCGCCTTCCTGCCTCGCCGAGAGGGGAAGGGAAAGAGGCTGGCCGTCCAATCCACAATTCAGAATTTACCATTCACTATTCATTCTTCATTTCAGCAGCGGCCGCAACGCTTTGAGCAGCTTCGCAGGAGGATAAGTGTTCAGCACGTCTTTCTTTTCCATCCAGCCGCGCCGCGCCGTCATCACGCCGTAGCGCATGAAATCGAAATGGTCGGGATGATGCGCGTCCGTAGAAATGATGACCTTCATGCCCTTGTCGCGCACCAGCTTCACGTGGCGGTCGCAAAGGTCAAGCCGCTCGGGATTGCCGTTGAGCTCCAGGATCACTCCGTTCCTTTTCGCCGCTTCGAAGACGCGCTCGATATCGAAGGGATAAGGATCGCGCTTCAGCAGATGCCGCCCTGTGGGATGGCCGAGGATTCTCACGTAAGGATTGTCAAGGGCTTTGAGGAGGCGCGCGGTCATCTCGTCCGCCGGCTGATTCATCCGCGAGTGGATGCTGGCCAGAACGATATCGAATTGTTTGAGCAGTGAATCGGGATAGTCGAGTTTCCCGTCGCCGAGAATATCCACCTCGGTTCCCGCCCAGATTTCGATGCCGTTGATTTTCTTGCGGGCGGCGTGGATTCGCTTGATGTTCTCGACGGCGCGCTTTTCATCCAGGCCGTTGGCGATGGTGACGGCTTTGGAGTGGTCGGTGATGAGAATGTATTCGTAGCCGAGCTGCTTCGCGCGCGCCGCCATTTCCTCCACGCTGGTCTGGCCGTCGGAGGCCGTGGTGTGCATCTGCAGGTCGCCCTTGATTTCGCGAAGTTCGACGAGCTTGGGAAGTTCGTCTTTCTCCGCGGCTTCGATTTCGCCGAGATTTTCGCGCAATTCGGGCGGAATCCACAGCAGGCCGAGCTTGTCGTAAACCTCCTCTTCGGTGCGACTGGCCAGCACCTTCTGGTCTTCAAAGAGGCCATACTCGCTGAGTTTCCACCCTTTTTTCTTGGCGCGGTCGCGCAGCGCCACGTTGTGTTCCTTGGAGCCGGTGAAGTACATCAGAGCCGCGCCGTAGGATTTCGGCTCGAGCAGCCGGACGTCCACCTGCAGGTCGTTATCGAGCTTCACGCTGACTTTGTCTTCACCTTTGGCGAGGATCTGAGCCACGCGCGGGTGTTCGACGAAGTGCTCGGCAATGGAGGCGTGATCGCTGCCGATGACGAGCAAATCCAGGTCGCCGACGGTCTCGCGCCCGCGCCGCAGGGAACCGGCCGGTTCGACGCGGTCCACAGCTTTCAGCTTTTTCAGGAAAGCGATCAAGTCTTGGGCTGTTTCGTAAGCCTTGGAAAGGAGAAACCGGCCGGCGGCCCTGCGATATACTTCGATCGCCTTCAGGATGTTTTCCTCCGATTTGACATCCATCTTGGGCAAATCACGCAGCCGGCCGGCCTTGGCGGCTTTTTCCAAATCGTCCACACTCTCGACGCCAAGCTCTTTGTAAAACATTCGAGCCTTCTGCGGCCCGACACCTTGCAGATTGAGCAAATCCAGCAAGCCCTTGGGGACTTTCTTCAATTGTTCCTGATGATATTGGCATTTGCCGGTTTCCACCAATTCTTTGATTTTGCCTGCCAGGTCGGGGCCGATTCCCGGGAGGTCGGTCAATTTGCGGTTTGGATCGCGCGCGATTTCTTCCAGACTTTCGGGGCAACTCTCGATCGTTCGCTTGGCGCGGTCGTAGGCGGCGGATTTGAACGTCCATTTGGGGTCGTCCTGATTGATCTTGACCAGATTGGCGATTTCTTCAAATACCGCGGCGATTTCTCGGTTTTCCATGGCTCCCCTCCCTCACGGCAATGGCGTTTTGCCTCTGGCAACCCGCGCGCCCTCGGTAGACTCGAATTAAACGATGAGCGAGGCCGATACCGCCCGAACTGTTGCTAACATACGTGCTGCTAACGAGTTACAAGATTTGAGGAGGTGTTTCTTTTTGCCACACTCCGTGATAACATGGCCTTGCGGACTCAGAATACCATGCCCTCCAGCCGCTTTGGACTGCAAGCGAAGATAATCATCATCATCTCGGTCATCGTCGTGTCGG
>JAHEKS010000260.1 GCA_024638215.1 Acidobacteriota bacterium
CGCACACGCTCGAACGGCACCAGCATCGGCTCGGCTGATGTGGACTCGACGCAGGAAATCCAGGTTCTCACCAGCAATTACAACGCGGAGTACGGCCGCTCGTCAGGCGGGCAGATCCGCATCATCTCGAAGAGCGGCACCGAGAACTTCCACGGTGAGGCCTACGAATACCTCCGCAACACTTCCTTTAACGCCAACACCTGGTCGAACAACGCGGCCGGCAAAGGCAAAGCCCCCGACCATTACAATCAGTTCGGCTACAACATCGGGGGACCCTTCTATATCCCCAACCACTTCAATACGCACAAGGACAAGGTTTTCTGGTACTGGGGAGAAGAATGGGTACGGCGCGTCTACACGGACACGGCTTCGTGGACGGTTCCTACCTTGAGTATGCGGGCGGGCGACTTCAGCGAGCTGCTGGGTCCGAACATCTTCTACAAGGGAACTAAGGTGATCAATGACCCGGCGACCGGTCTGCCCTATACGGGGAACATTATCCCCGCACCCGGGACGACGGGAGGCCAGACACCCGCCAGCGCCAACGGCCTGGGGATCTTGAATGACTGGCCGGCGCCCAATCTCGCAACCCCTATCGGCAGCACCAACTTTTACGTCACGGCCCCCCATCCTCAACACCAGCGCAAGGATACGCTGGCGATTGACATCAACGTGACCGAGAACCAGCGCCTCCGGTTCCGCCGTGTCAATTACGCCTGGTGGGAATACCAACCCCTTGACGGCACCCCGACTGAAACACCCAAGTACTTCGACCGTCCCAACTACACCTATTCGGTTGACTACATCTGGACAATCAACCCCACGATGGTCAACGAAACGCTGCTGACCTACAGCCAGGACGTTGTCCGCATTCCAGTCAATGAGGCGGGCTTCCTGGACCGGACCAAGGGGGCGGCAGCGTGCCCCGGCTGCTTTGGGACAAACTACGGTTACATCTTCCCGGTCGGCACCAAGCTGATTCCAACCCGCATTCCGACGGTCAACATGTCCGCCTTCACGACTCTGAGCGGAGGACCCTATCCGTCGCACTCGCAGGGACCCATCGCTGACCTTTCAGACAGCCTGACGTGGGTCAAGGGCAACCACACCATCAAGTTCGGCGCTTTGTACGAGTACTCAGGCGAAAACGACAACGACGAGATCAATGTCAATGGCTGCAATTCTTGCACCAACAACCAAAACGGCCAGTTCCTGTTTAGCGATGGCCGTGGTGGGGGAACGGGAGTTGCTGCCGCCAACGCCGCGCTGGGCTTGTTCGATACCTACTCGGAACTGGGCAATCGCGGCTACACCGTGTTTCGCGGCAGCATGTTGGAGTTTTTCGTGCAGGATGGCTGGAAGGCCACCCCAAAGCTGCACGTGGATTACGGTGTCCGTCTGACCCGGATCACCCCCTATCACGCCTGGTGGGGGAACATGGCGGTCTTCGATCCGAAGTATTATGATCCCAACATGGCGGTGACGGTTGACCCGGCGACGGGCTTCATCACAGGCTCACCGACGATTGACCAGCTTTACAACGGCATGGTCATTCCCGGCAGCGGGTTCCCGCAGTCGGCCGTCGGGCGCCTGCCCGCCAGTGTCACCTCGGGTGCGTACAACGATCTGTTCCGCGGCGTCAACAACCATTACTCCGACGTCCACAACGACTTCCAGCCGCGGTTGGGATTGGCCTATCAACTTAACGACAAGACCGTTGTCCGTGCCGGTGTGGGCCGCTTTATCACCCGCCTGGGCGTGAGCGATTCGGTCTTCCTGGGCGGCAATCCACCCTTCCAGCCAAACGTCGCGTTGTCAGCCGGTTCGGTAGACAGCCTCGGACCCGCTGCGACCGGCCTGGCTTACCCGCTGGTGGTGACGACCCAGAGTAAGACGTTCAGGAATCCAGATTCGTGGCAGATGAACGCCACGGTCGAGCGCGACATGCCCCTCAATTCCATGCTTTCAGTGGCCTACGTCGGGGTCCGCGGGCTGCACAACCAAGTCGAGGCAGACATCAACCAACCGACCACTGCTGTGGTGGCGGCAAATCCGTGTCTCCTCGCCGGAACCTGCAAACTGGATGCATTCCGGCCGTATCAAGGCTTCGGTTCCATTCGTGAAACGGATAACGTTGCCAGCTCCTGGTATCACTCGCTCCAGGTCGGTTGGAACCGGCACTTCACGAAGGGCCTCATGTTAGGGGTCGCCTACACGCTCGCGAAGAGCACGGATAACGGCTCGGCTCAGCGCGACGTGCTGCCGGACACTTACAACGCGCATTTCATGTGGGGACCGTCCACATTCGACAATCGCCACACCTTTGTTTTCAATTACCTCTACCAGCTCCCGTTTTACAAGAACCAGTTGACCCCTGTGGGAAGGGTGCTGGGCGGCTGGCAGGTCAGCGGCATCGTACAGTACCAGACCGGCACGCCTTGCAGCGTTGCCCACGCCACCGACTATGCCGGAGTCGGGTTAGATGCCAACTACAATGACTGCAACCCCGACGGGCAGTTCTGGGTCAAAAACGGCAACGTCTCTTACCCCAAGACCTTCGGGAGTAGTGGCCAGTGGTTTTCTGCGTCGGGAGTCTTTACGGCGCCGACGGCCGGGACGTTCAACACCCAGAATGTCCGTGACATCATCTACCAGCCCGGATTCCAGAATTGGAACCTCGGCTTGTTCAAGGTCATTCCGGTTAACGAGCGGGTTCGATTCTCGTTCCGCGCCGAGGCATTTAACATTTGGAACCACCCCAACTGGGGCGGCTCCAGCGGCGGCGGCGTGAACTTCGACCCGACGAGCTCCAACTTCGGCAAGGTCACCAGCAAGGGCAGCGAGCGCAATATCCAGCTCTCTCTCAAAGTGGAGTTCTAGCCGGGTAACCATCACGGGTAGTCTTACCGAAGGGGCACGCCACCGCGTGCCCCTTCTTCTTTCCGCCCGCACCAACGCCACGCTTCGGTCTTGGGCGACATGAGGGGTTAATATGCGTAGTTTCCGTTCGCGGATTTGTGTTTGTTTGTTTTTGAGCGGGGCATTTTTTCCGTTGCATCCTGCCTACGCCGCCAGCAACAGGGAGTTCTCATTCACGGTTTCGGCTCCAAGCGAAGGCGTGGCCGAAATCACCGCCTCAGCTCCCGGCGCCTCCTGGGGCAAGCCGGGGGCGGAAGCTTCGGTCGCCACGGTCTACCTGGATGGCGAATACAATCAGGACATCGTTATAGATCACGGAAGCGTCCCCTGGACCTACAGGGTTTTCCTGGGGCCTTTGACAGCGGGCTCGCACCGGCTGCGCATTGAACGGAACGCAAAATGGTCAGCGGCCGGGGCCGGGCTCGATGTCCGGGAGGTCCACACCCGGGTTGTCTCGTCCGGCGACCCCGGCTATGCCGCGCTCGCCCACGCTCCGGTGCTTTACGCGCGCGCCGACACGGTGGGCCACTTCTCCGATGTACCGCTCTTAATGTGGTACGAAGTGCTTCCCGACGCGGCAGGCAAGCTCTTTCAATACAGCTTCATCTTCACCAACGAAGACGCGGGCACACCCACGCCCGCTCTGATGGCGCGCTGGGGCCGTGGCACCGACATCGAGTATGCCTATCGCCTTGTCGTGAATGCCTCGGGCAAAACCGTCCGGGAAACCTTTCAGGGTTTTCGCCACGATGAAGTGGCCTTCGCGGGAAAACACCTCGGCGACCACCCCTATTTGCTGGTGGCCACACCCAACAACGTTTTTGCAGACACGGGCGCTTCGATCCTTCAGTACCGGATGCTTCCCGTTGAAGCCGACCTCAGCCACCATTCCCGCGAAGAGCTCATGGACCTCAACCCCTGGACGTACCGCATCATGGCGGAGGAATTGCAGCACGAGGGCAAGATCCGGCCTTACGGAGTCCGGTCCGCCAACGCGGCAGGCGACCCGCGCAGCTACCTGTATCTGGAAATGGACGCCCAAGACAAGCAGAGCGGCCTGGCCGCTTGGGTCAAGCTGAAGGGCGATTCGAGATGGTACAGCTCCTATCTGGGCTATCCGGAGCTTGCCATTGAGAGGAGCGGCTGGTTTCGCACCACGGTGGAGCTTCCTCCAGGAACCAACCCGGGGGCGATTGAATTCATCGGCGTTGAGTGCCTCGACCTGCGCGACCCCTTCGCCCGAGAGCACAGCCCGGTAAGCGAGGAGCCGGAGAGCATCCTGCGAAGCATTAGCAAGGCATTTATGCTCGATTCGGATTACAAGCCCGGCAAAAGCATCCTGGACGTCAATCCTTCCCTGACGCTCCACCCGGGGGATTTCTACACGTTTGTGCCGGAGCAAGAAAGGTAAGGAGAGGCAGTCGGGATCGTCATTCCGGCATGCGTCGTGATTCCCCGACGGGCCGGCTTCGAGTGGTCGCGCACTTCAGGACTGGGTCAGTCGGTAATTGCTAGGCGGAAGCCTTGGCGCCGACGCCCTCGGAAAGAGCCACCGGCCGCGATTCGCGGCAGGAACGCAACGCTGCCAGCGCGATGGCCAGTGCTTTGCGGCCGTCTTCGCCGGTTACGAAGGGCGTTCCTCCCTTCTGAATCATGCGCACGAAATCCTTCACCTCGTTCACGTAAGCATCGGCAAACCGCACCAGGTAATGGTCCACAACGTCGTGGGAAACGCCATTGCGCGTCAGGACGAGGTCGTGCGTTTGCCGCAAATAACCGACCATCAGGGTACCGCGCGTGCCGACAATCTCCGTGCGGATGTCGTAGCCGTAAATCGCCTCGCGGAACGATTCCACATTCCCAATCGCCCCGCCTTCGAAACGCAGGTTCGTCACGCCCGCGGCCACGTCGTTGAATTGAACCAGTTCCGGCGCTCCGAGCACCGTGCCGAAAGCTTGCACTTCGGCGACTTCGTCGCGCATCAGCCACCGCGCCAGGTCAAACTCGTGGATGCTGGAATCGAGAAAGAGCGTGCCGTTCAAACCACCCTGGTAGTAACTGATGGGAGGGGCATCGGGATCGCGGCCGATGGCCTTGAAAATGATCGGGTCGCCGATTTCACCCGCCTCGATGCGTTTCTTGGCGTTCGCATAAGCGGGGTCGTAGCGCCGCATGTGGCCGATCTGAAAACGCACGCCCTTCTTCGCCACCGCCCCGAGCGCCGCGTCCGCTTCCGCCAGCGTCATGGCGAGAGGTTTTTCGCTCAGGATATCCTTGCCTGCGTCAGCGCAAGCCTGAATCTGGCTGGGATGGAATTTCGCCGGCGAAGCGATAATCACCGCCTGGACGCCTTTGTTCGCGGCGAGTTCGCCCGGGTTGTCATAATACTGGCTGATTCCCAGCGCAGTGGCTACATGTTCTGCCCGTCGCGCGTCAGCATCCGCCACCGCCACGAGCTCTGCGTCGGGAACGTGAAAGCGCACGTTTTCGGCGTGGCGCTTTCCCATGGTTCCAACACCAATGACGCCAATTCCCACTTTGCTCATTTTCCACCCCCACGTGGGCCGGTCTTTCTAAGCGGCTAGCCGATTATGTCATGAACAGCGGCCGGGGTAAAGCCCGTCGCTGTCTACGAACGACAAAAGGTCCCACGGGCCGTCTTTATAAGACATTGCAATGAAGACGGCGGATCGTGCTAAAATGCGCTGTTCGAAGAGCAGGTAATAAGGAACGAGAATCAACTGCTCTTGACTGCAAATTTGTTCTAAGGGGTTAGAACATGCCCATCATGCCTGCCAGCGCTCCCGTCAGTTGGGGAATTCAAGAGTCGGTCGCCGCCCCGGCCGAATATCCCTACACTCGCGTGCTCGATGAAATCGCCAAGGCCGGCTATGTCGGAACGGAATTGGGGCCCTATGGCTTTCTGCCATCAGAGCCGGCCCAACTCCGTCACGAACTCTCCCAACGCGGCCTCACCCTGTGCTCGGCGTTCGTGGCTTTCGAGCTGGGGAACCGCGCCTCGCACGCCGCCGGCTTGAAGCACGTCGAACGCTCCGCCAAGCTGATCAGCGCGGCGGGAGCGCGGCTTTTGATCCTCTCAGATGAGGTCGTCGCGCAGCGAAGCGCGACAGCCGGCCGCCGGGAAGAGTCCAATCGGCACTCCTGGAATGATTCCGAGTGGAAAGCCGCCATCGAAGCCATCCGCGATGTGATCCGGATCAGCAAGGCAGAAGGTCTCGGAGTGGCCTTCCACCATCATGTCGGCACGCACGTCGAAACGCCGGAAGAAGTGGACCGGCTTCTCGGGCTCCTCTCCCGCGAAGAATTGGGCTTGTGCCTGGATACCGGCCATTACGTGTACGGCGGCGGCGATGCGGTCGAGTTTCTGGGGCGAAATCTTCCGCGCATCCAATGCATGCACCTCAAGGACATTGACGGGGCCAGGCTGCAGGAGGCTCGCCAGCAGAAACTTGATTTTCATGCCGCCATCCGCCACGGCGTCTTTGCTCGCTTGGGCCAAGGTGTTATAGACTTTGCTGAGGTCCTTGGTTTGCTTCGCAAGCAGGGGTTCGACGGCTGGTTGGTCGTTGAGCAGGATGTGCTTGAAGGAGGCCGCGGCGCCAACGCCCCGCTGGCGAACGCCACCGCCGGAAGAGAATACCTGCGCAAACTAGGAATTTGAGAAATGTGCGTTGCGAAAACGGAAGAGAGGCAAGATCTCAAGGTAGGCGGCTTTCCGGCTGAGAAGCTTCTTGGGGCATAGAATAGGAAGGTACAAATGCCTCGCCGAAGGCGGACCCGCAAATCGGATGGGCGCAAGATGCCCAGCATCTACGACGTGGCCAAGGAGGCTCGCGTCTCGGTTTTCACTGTCTCG
>JAHEKS010000261.1 GCA_024638215.1 Acidobacteriota bacterium
AGATCACCGTGTGCTGCGGCTCGACCGAGGCCATGATTGCCTCGCTTCTCGCCGTCGTGAATCCCGGCGAGGAAGTGGTGGTCTTCGAGCCGTTTTACGAAAACTACGGTCCGGACGCGGTCATCTGCGGGGCCGTGCCGCGCTTCGTGAGATTGAATCCGCCGGATTGGAAGTTTGATGCGGGAGAATTGGCTGCTGCCTTTAACGAGCACACACGCGCGGTGATTCTGAACACGCCCAACAATCCCACCGGCAAGGTTTTCGAGCGCCAGGAGCTGGAAACCATCGCATCGCTCTGCCGCCGTTGGAACGCTTATGCCGTGACGGATGAAATCTATCAATATCTTATCTATGACGGCGCGGAGCATATTTCGATCGCCACGCTGCCCGGCATGCGCGAGCGCACCATCACCATCAACGGCATGTCCAAGACCTACAGCGTCACCGGGTGGCGCGTGGGATATGCCATCGCCCCTCCCGAAGTGACGAATGCGATTCGCAAGATGCACGATTTTCTGACCGTCGGCGCGGCCGCGCCGCTGCAGGAGGCGGGCGCTGCGGCCTTGCGCCTGCCGGAGGATTATTATTCCCGGATTTGCGCGGCGTACCTGCGGCGGCGCAACCGGATGCTGGCGGCGCTCGCGGGGGCGGGCTTCCAATGCTTCAAGCCGCGCGGCGCTTATTACATCATGACCGATATTTCCGCCTTCGGTTTCCCTAACGACATCGAGTTCGTTCATCATCTGGTCGAAGACATCGGCGTTGCCGCCGTCCCCGGCAGCAGCTTCTATAGCGACCCGGCGATGGGCAGCCGGCAGGTGCGGTTCGCTTTCTGCAAGTCGGACGCGACGCTCGACGAAGCGGAGCGGCGCCTCAGGAAATTGCGCGCCTAGCTCGCCCTGGGGCGGCGGCGCCGCGCGAGGCTCGAAAGCGGCGCGGCAAGTGAGACGAAGATGAGCGGCATGGGTAGGGTTTTGGTCACGGGTGGAGCGGGCTTCATCGGCTCGCACCTGCTGGAAGCGCTGCTCAAGCGCGGCTGCGACGCGGCCACGGTGGATAATTTCGACGATTTTTATTCACCCTCGATCAAGCGGCGAAATTTCGAGGGGGTCTCCCGGCGCGGAAACGCGCGGCTGTTCGAGACCGACATTCGCGACGCATCGGCACTCCAGAACGTGTTCAAAACCACGAAGCCGGAAGTGGTGATCCACCTCGCGGCGCGGGCGGGCGTGCGGCCCTCCATCGAGCAACCGGCGCTCTACGAGGCCGTGAACGTCGGCGGCACGGTGAATCTTCTCACCCTCGCGCGCGATTTCGGCGTGCGCAAGTTCATCTTTATTTCCTCCAGCTCGGTTTATGGAGCGACCTCACGCGTGCCGTTTGTCGAAGACCAGGTGGAGATGCGGCCGGTCTCGCCTTACGCCGCCACCAAGCTCGGGGGCGAGCTGATGTGCTTCACCTATTCCCACCTCTTCCAACTTCCCGTCGTTTGTCTCCGCATCTTCACCGTCTATGGACCGCGGCAGCGGCCTGATCTCGCCATCCACAAGTTTGCCGCGCTCATCGAGGCGGGGAAACCCGTTCCCATGTTTGGCGACGGCTCAACCAGCCGCGATTACACGTTTGTGGACGATATCGTCGCGGGAATCCTTGCGGCGGTGGATTACCAGACCCAGTTTGACGTCTTCAATCTGGGAAATTCCCATCCCTGCAAGCTGTCTGAACTCGTCCAGCTCCTCGAAAACGCCCTGGGCAAACGCGCGATAGTGAAATCGCTTCCTCCTCAGCCCGGCGACGTCCCCATCACGTGGTCGGACATCAGCAAGGCTCGGCGGCTGCTTGGCTACGAGCCGCGCGTGCCTCTGCCCATCGGGATTGAGCGCTTTGTGGCCTGGCTGCGCACTTGGAAAGGAAACGAATAGGATATAATGGCTTGGCGGGGGCACGAAGTTCTGCGAAGGGCATGAGGTCCAATTCAGACCCGGTCTAAGCACGCGAGAACAGAATGGCGTTCAGCCGTGGAGATGGCGGACACCGTCTAAGAAAATCCACTCAGGCAAGGTCACAATGAAGAAAATCGCGTTGCTCCTCTTTGTGTTGTTCAGCGCAGCCTCTCTCTGCTACTTCACCCCGCCTTCCGGGGCGGCCGAGCCGCTTCCCGTGCAATACGCCGACAAGCTCCAAGGAGCGGACGCCAGCCTGCGCATTCGCGCGGCGATCGCCAACCTTCCGGAGAGCGGGGGAATTATTGACGACACCGGCGACACCGGCGAGCAACGTTGGAGCGTCAATCCTTTCGAGGGCCAGCCGATAGACAAACTGCTTATCGTTCGGCTTGGCTCTACAGAGATCAATCTTACTCATCAAATCACCCTGGGCAACGATCGATACATCATCGGTACGCTGGGAAGAGCCGCAAGGGGGCAGTTGCCCAGCGGGACGGTTTTCACTCCGGTCGCCGGATTCCCGGCCAAGTCGGTTTTCAAGATAGATCCTGCTTTTTCGAAGCCCAACCTCTCTTTTGCTTTAGGGGCGGCGGTCCTCAATGTGACGGTGGATATGCGCAATGTTCCGACGCTGACCTGGGGCGGCACCGTTTTTGAGATCAACAGCCTGACGCACCAGGAACTCTATGGGCTGCGCGCTGTAAACAATAACGGGACGTTCATGGTGTTCGGAACTTCGCCGAATGCGGGGGCACAGTGGTGCGAAGACTTGGACGTGCGGGATTTTTATTCTGCCGGCACTGCAACGGTGAAGCAGACTGCTCCGGTTATGGAAGTGGATGCTCTCGCGCACTCAACGGTGAGGGACGGCAGGCTTTTTTCCGCAAAACCTCCAACCGCCCAGCCCGATCCTGCCTCTATCGATCTTCTGCTTCAAGGCGGGTCAGTGGGTTACAATCGTTTCGAGAATCTTCGCATCACCGCCGCTTGGACGGGTGTCAAAATACAGAACCTTCCCACGCGGGGTGGGTTCAACGGCAATAATCCCCCCGGGACGCCGTCGAAGAACGAGTTCCTGCACAGCGATCAGGAGGGCTACCATTTTGGTTACGACATTTCAGGAGCGCCCGGGGCGCCGGCGAGTTGGATTCTCATTGACAATCCGAATCTTGCGACCCCATTTGGCGCCAATG
The DNA here is from genome assembly GCA_024638215.1 of Acidobacteriota bacterium. Classification (GTDB taxonomy): domain Bacteria; phylum Acidobacteriota; class Terriglobia; order UBA7540; family UBA7540; genus JAHEKS01. The sequence goes on from JAHEKS010000261.1 coordinate 3,140, forward strand.
CCACCGCCGTCATCTTCGGCGATTACACAGAATATTCAACTCTCATCGCGAGCGATTTCGGATCCGGCAACCCTCCCGTAATCCTGGGCGCCAGAGCCCTGCAAAACATGCTCTGGGTCATGAGCCCGGAGGCCGTCGTAGATAACTCGGGCGGGTCGAATCTGATTTTTGGGCGCAGAAATCAAACGGGATACCTGTGGATTAACCATGGAATTCAGGACCGCGGCACACCCTTTGAAAAACTGGGGAATCCAGCCGACGGTACTCTCGTTTACTGCCCCGATTGCGCGACGACGAACCCTTGCTCAAGGGGAGGGACAGGCGCTTTTGCGAAGAGGCTGAACGGCACGTGGATGTGCAATTAACCGCCGGACGATCGGGGTCCGCTACGGCTGGATGTCGCGATATGCTGGCAGGTTCGAAGCTCTCCGGGAGGCGGCTTCCTCGGGTCGAAACGGCTGCAGCAATCCCTTCGGCGAGCGCAAGAATGTGTCACGCAAAGCGAGCTGCTTCCCAATCCAAGCCTGTCCACGCGCCAGAAGGCCCGTCGGGCGAGCCGTCTTGGCTTGCCTTGGCCCTAGTCAGCCCAATCAACCTGCCCAGCCCAACGACGCGTCTCGCATCGTGCGTGATTACGTTCGTTCGCGATGCAAAGTGTCACAAGCACGAACTCGAGCGCCAAGATCCGCAAAGAGCGGCGCGCTCGAAATGTTATTCACCACTGGACGCCGGGGTAGAGGCTCGGAATCCGAAGGCCTCGATAAATGAACTGACCAGTCACGTCAAGCTCCCAAACAGGAACGGGCGGCGTCTGCTGCGTTACCTCCATGACCTTGCCCCCTACTGGATTGTAAGAAAGGGCGCCGGAGGCGGACTCGACGTCGGTATTGTTCAAAACTTGCATGCTTCCCAGGAAGGGTGAGAAGCCCGGGTCGGTCTTGTCTTCCCATTCCACGTGGACTGTCTTGGCATTCTCATCCACGTCATAAATGGGGACGCGGCTGTAACATGCGATCTGCCCGGTTGTCCCGCAAATGTCTCCGGCGTCGTCGAGGACACGGCTGTTGCCATCGTCGAAGACGCCAAACTTAAAGGTCCCGCTCGTGTTCGGGCTCACAAAAGACGGGTAGTGCTGCCCATACTGCCAGGCCGCCGGGGCCCCGGCATCGAGAGTGAAATCTCCCTGGTAACCGAACTTCCACAGAACATCCCCGTTCCCCTTGCCATTTTCATAATCAATCTTAATGACCCAGCTCTGGTTACGCATGGAGAACAGCAGGTTGCCGTCATCGGGCGAATAGGTGATAGCATTCCCGTGCGTCCAGTCCCAATTGGGAGGACTTCCGATTGGAGAGGCGAGCACTTGGCGGGTGACATCCAAATGGTCGAAGGTGTCCCAAACCCACACGGGCTGCCAGTTGTCATCCAGCTCGACAATCACATCGCCCGTCACGGTGCTTGTGCCCGAAATACCCAAGAAATCCGTGAAGCTTTTGGTGTACGAAGCAAGAACAAGAAGGTGCCCATTCGGCAAAACAGTGACGTCGTGATGGATTCTTTCGATGGTTAGGTTGAATCCACCGGCCGCCAGACTCCCGTTCAGGTAATCGACAGGCATGTAATGAATGGTGTTCCCGCCCAAATCCACTTCGTCCAACTCGTCTCTCTCGCCCGGGAGAATGATGAATACCATGTTCCCATTCGGCAGCAATTTGACTGGGGTCACGCCGCCGCCATAGATTCCGGCTGAGTCATAGTCGCAGTACCAGATTAAGTTACCGTCCAAATCATAGACAACGGCGTGCACGGGGTTTTGCGCGGCGGTCAACGGTGGAGGCGCGATTCCAAACAGGCTCAGCATTTCCACCCCTGGATTGCGGGTGCCGACGCCGGCAGTCGGGATCGTCACCTGCGGCAGCCGGGCGGAAGGCAGGCCGCCGGTCGTAAAGGTGTGGTCCGCGTCCAGAAACTGCGTCCCGTCCGGAAAATCCACCATCGCCCGCATGTGGTACGTCGTGAACGCCCTCATCCCCGCCACATAGATACTCACCGGCCCGCCCCCCGCCGCGGTCGGCCGCGCCCACGTCTTCAGCCCGTACGTCGTGTCCGGCCCGAATTCAATCGTCACATTCGCGTCCCGCGGCGACGTGATCGCATATGACGCCACCTGCGGGATGTTCGTCGCCGTCACCGTCCCCGCCGACAGCACCGTGAACGGCAACACAGAACTCCCCCCCCCGCCCGGCGACGGCGTAGAAACCTCCACCCCGATCACACCCATGCTCGCCAGCATCGCGGCGGGAATCGTCGCCGTGAGTTCACTGTCGCTCACGAACGTAGTCGCCAGCGTCCTCCCCAGCGTCGCCCCACCCGCCCCGATGACTGACTGCGGCGTGAATCCCGCCCCGCTCACCGTCACCACCGTGTCCCCGCTCCCTGCCGTCACCGCCGCAGGCGTCATCATCGAGACCGTGGGCCCCGGACTTACGATCATCAGCACCGCCAGCGCGCTCTCCGTCGTGCTCGCCGCCCGAATCGTCGCATAATTCGGCGAGGGCGGAACCGCCGGAGCCGTATACAGCCCGTTGGCGTCAATCGTCCCAACCGTCGCGTCCCCTCCCGCCACCCCGTTCACCGACCACGTCACGTTCGAACTTCCTCCGGACCCCGGTGTGAACGTCATCTGTTGCGTCTGCCCCGTCAGCACCACCCCGTTCTTCGGCGTCAGGGTCGCCAGAGTCCTCACCGTCACCGCCGGCCCTCCGCCGCCCCCGCATCCCAGCGTCCATAACGCCAGCCCCAATCCCACTGCCAGAGATACCTTCACTTTCCATCTGTTATTCATGCGCGGATGTCCTTTCTTATAAATGCCGCCTCCCAACACCTTTCACTTCCTCTGGCTCAATACCTCCCAGAGAACAGCCGAGGGCCGGCTCTCTGAATCGGATCTGCCACGATGGACGATCCCCGTCCGCTGGGCGGTATGCCAAATCTCATATGTCATGGCGGCTGTTAATGAGCGGTGCAACTTCCTCTGTTTCAGAATGGTACTCGCGTTCAGGAAGCCACTTGAGACGCCCTGAACGGTTTTGGTAGCAGGATTCAACAAACTGACGGCGTTGAAGATGAACGACCTGAGCAACCTGAGACATCAAGAGGCACTCAGGGATTGGTATTTCGGAAAGCCACTCGTGCAAAGTGTGGCGCCGCGGCTGATCCCTGCGCTGCCTCGGCCGATGGTCCAACGGCCTACGCAAATCGAGCGTGCCTTCACTCTTGTTTTGGTGGTTTCCCTCGTTGGCTCACGCCCGACGCGGGGAGCACCCTCGCAACCGACCGGCAATATACACACAATGGGGCCGCCGGGCAAGCGACATTTTCCGCGCCATCTCCCGCGGAGCCGCCGCCTCAGAAGGGGCGGCGATTTCGATGCAGTTTTCTGATAGCCGTGTGCGGCTTGGCTGTCCGCGCTTCGTGGGGATGCCGTGGAGGTCGTCGTCGGGCGTCCTCGACGCCACCGCAGACTTGCGGTAAGATTCAAAAATAATGTCCAAGAAACACAAGGAAACGGTTCAAAAACAGTTCGCCAAGACGGCCGACGCTTTTTCCACCTTCGCGGTGCGAGACACTCCCGAGGTGCTGGAAGAAAAAGT